>NZ_JBIUVO010000019.1:0-71978 GCF_044742995.1 Pseudomonas sp. NPDC087803 | reverse complement strand
GCTTACGGCCAGGTCACTGCCGAACGCGACGAACTCGGGCACATCACCCGCTACGAGTATGACGACGACCTGCATCTGGTCTCGCGCAAGATCAATCCCGACGGCACGCGGGTGCAGTACCGCTACGACCATGCGCAGTTGTTGCTCACGGAAATCGAGAACGAATCCGGGGAAAAGTACCGCCTGGACTACACGCCAACCGGATTGATCCGACAGGAAACCGGCTTCGATGGTCGGCGCACCGCTTACGCCTACGACCGCAACGGGCACCTGCTGGAAAAGACCGAGTTCGGCGATGACGGCTCGACGCTGATCACGGCCTACGCGCGCGATGCGGCCGGGCGCTTGCTGCTGAAAACCCTGCCGGACGGGGTTGAGGTGGCTTACACCTATGACCGACTGGGCCGTTTGACCGGGGTTGATGACGGCCAGCAACATCCGCTGGCCTTTGAATATGACCGGCAGGACCGGCTGATCACCGAGCATCAGGGCTGGGGCTCCCTGCGTTACACCTACGACGCCTGCGGCCAGCTCAAGCGCCAGCGTCTGCCGGACAACAGCAAGCTCGATTACCACTACGCCAAGGGCGGCGCGCTGACCGCCATCGACCTCAATGGCACGCGGCTGACCAGCCATCAGTTTGAATGCGGTCGCGAGCTACAACGCCAGCAAGGCCTGCTGCGCAGCGATTATGCCTACGACGATCAGGGACGTTTACTCGCCCACGCTGTAGGTCATCAGCACGACTCGCTGTATCGCCGGGATTATGCCTACAGCGCCAACGGCAACCTCGAGCACATTGCCGACAGCCGCCACGGCCAGCGCACCTATGGCTATGACGCCCTCGACCGCTTGATCCGCGTGCGTCACTCGCGCGACGAACTGCCGGAAGCCTTCGCCCACGACCCGGCCGGCAACCTGCTGATGCAGGATCGTCCCGGGCCGACCCGGATCAAGGGCAACCGCCTGCTGATGCAGGGCGATCGCCATTACGACTACGACGCCTTCGGCAACCTGATCCGCGAACGCCGTGGCCGCGACCAGCAACTCGTCACCGAATACCGCTACGACTGCCAGCACCGCCTGATCGGCCTGACCCGCGCCGACGGCCAGACCGCGACCTACCAATACGACGCCTTCGGCCGCCGCATCCGCAAAACCGTCGATGGCGTCAGCACCGAATTCTTCTGGCAAGGCGACCACCTCGTCGCCGAAAGCAGCAAAACCCACCACCGCAGCTACGTCTACGAACCCGGCACCTTTCGCCCGCTGGCGCTGCTCGACGGCAAAGGCCCGAAAAAGGCCTGCCCGTTCTACTACCAACTCGACCACCTCGGCACGCCGCAGGAACTGACCGACTACAGCGGTGAAATCGTCTGGTCGGCGCAATACGACGCCTACGGCAAAGTCGCGGCGATCACCCTCGCCGGCGAGGACTACCTGGATCAGCCGCTGCGGTTTCAGGGGCAGTATTTCGATGCGGAGAGTGGGCTGCATTACAACCGGCACCGGTATTACGACCCACGGTTGGGGCGGTATCTGACGCCGGATCCCATCAAGTTGGCGGGTGGGTTGAATCAGTACCAGTACGTGCCGAATCCGACGGGGTGGGTGGATCCGTTGGGGTTGAACTCCAATTGTCCGCCGCCGAAGAAGCCGGGTTGTGAGGTGCCGGGTGGGGTTATTGGAGCTAAGGCAAATGAGGGTGAACCACAATTACCGAACTTGATTCATGGCGTTGACCCACATTCAGTGAAGCGAACGCATGCAATCATGGGGAAAAAATCAACCAAGGACGTCGAAAAAATAAGGGATCAAATGCGAGCAGGTGGCTACGATGTCAGCTATCCCATAGACGTAGCAGAACATCAGGGCAACTTGTATATTCTAGATGGACATCACCGCGCAGCAGCTGCAAAACAAACAGCAACGCCTATAACTATAAAACTGATCACAAATATCAGAGATCACAAAGGAGAGCTCAATACGATAGAAGAAGTCATTGAATCAGCTAACAATGTCGGACACGACCGATTGGAGCATCACAGAAGAAGATGAAAAAAGACGATAAAAACCTTGAAGATCTAATAACTGACTTCCTTTCAAAAGTTGAACACGGGACAGAATTACTTCAAAAAAAATTTGGAACCCGGAATATTTTAAGACTTTGGCGGAGCAAGCAAATCGAACGCTGCGGCGAAATAACTGATGAAATTCAATATGAACTGCACGGCGTAGGGTGCGCCATTCACTTCCCATCAGAATCAGTGGACTTTGATTATGGTTCGGATAACAGAATCGACGGCTTTGATGTATGGCGCCTTTACATTTATGCGAGCGACAGGCCATCCATATATAAAAAATACTGCGACAAAAAAACAGTTGAAAAAGAATTTAAAGAGTACATCGCATCAGGCCGAATAAAAAAAATGTCACCATCAGATAACCTTTACATACTTGTCAACCCTGACTCAACTTCCAAATAACAAAATATTTGTCGTTTTGCTTTCGCCCGCCTTGACGACTGTTTTACCGACCTTGACCCCGCGAGCAAACCGATCCGAATCAAAGGGCCTGAACTACAGGCCCCGGATATTTCAATTCTGTGCTGCCGCGCTCAACTCTCAAGACAACTTATTGCTCATCCTCATCCTCCTCATACTCCATATCTGCCTCATCCGCATCATTCAACGGCACCGTCGCATCATCCATCAGCGACCCCGGATCCTCGTTCCCCGGATCATTGATAAACGGCAGACCACTCGGGCCTTTTTCTTCCTTGCCTTCGGTTTCGGGAGTCATGGCAAACCTCTTCAGCTTATGGGTTGTATAGCGTTCGAAAAGCCCTACAGCCAATCGTTCCAGAGGCCGACCGCCAGAAACGAAAAACCCGGCGCGAGGCCGGGTTTGTTTTCAAATATTCAATCAATGATGGCGGTTTTTATGCTTGTACTTGTTGTGCTTGTGACCACCACGGGAGTGAGCTTTGCCGCCGTCATCTCCCAGGTTATTGCCCACCGCACCACCCGCCGCGCCGCCCAAGCCGGCACCGATGGCTGAACCGGTGGAGCCGCCCAAGCTATTGCCGACCAATGAACCGCCGGCTGCGCCGAGGCCACCGCCAATCGCAGCTTCCGTGCGATTGTGTTTGTTCGCCCCGACCGCGCCACCCGCGGCGCCACCCACACCTGCACCAACCGCCGCACCGGTGCTGCCGCCGAGCTGACCACCGACCACATTACCGAGCACACCGCCCAGGCCGCCGCCAACCGCGGCGCTGCCGTCTCCGGCGGCCATCGCGCCTTGAGCGACCAGTAATCCGAAAAACAGTGCAGACCAAGACAAGCGCATTTGAACCTCACAATTCCCGAATCGGGACGGTATGCCCACAGGGGCTTATGTCAAATTGGAGACTTTTTCCGGGAAAATGTTCAGCCATGAAAAAGCCCGACATCGAGCCGGGCTTTTTCTGACAAGCGCTCGGTATCAGTGACGCTTATGACCTTTGGACAGGTTGGTACCCACTGCGCCACCGGCAGCACCACCCAGACCGGCGCCAATGGTCGCGCCGTTTCGGCCACCCAGGCTGTTGCCGATCACCGAACCACCGGCCGCGCCGACACCACCACCGATAGCCGCTTTGGTCCGGCTGCCTTTGCCGGCGGCCATGGCACTGCCGGCTGCGCCTGCAACACCGGCACCAATCGCTGCGCCCGTGCTGCCGCCCATTTTCTGGCCGACCACGTTACCCAGTGCCCCACCCAGGCCGCCGCCGAGTGCAGCAGTGCCTTCACCGGCGACCGCACCTTGAGCAACCAGAAGCCCCAGAACCAGAGCAGGGAGTGTTAGACGCATGACAAAAACCTCAAAAATAGGGAGATCAAAAGGGGCCGAGATTGAAAGCTGCCGACGCGCTGAAGTCCAGACAAATCAGCCGCCGCCGCGCACTTGGCGCCGATTGGACAGCGATTTGGCAAAAGGTTTTATCGCAGGCAAAAAAAAGCCCGCTGGGGAGACGGGCTGGAGACTTGCTTTCTAACGGATGGCTTCACCCTACGTCCGTGGACGTGAAAAGTTTGTGAAAAAAAGCAGATTTTGCCCTATCACTTGTAGGAGATTTCCCTACATAAACTTTAGACATAAAAAACCCCGTTCATAGACGGGGTTGTTCGGTCTCACCTTACTTTCTTGAGCGGGCCGTAACCTTCGGCAGAAATTTGGCTTTTGGCCCCTTGGGCGCCGTGGACTTGATCTTGCCGGTCTGTACCGGATCCTCGCCAAAGCCCGATTGATACTCCGTCTGGCCGCAACGGACACAGTTGTTGAAAGAAAATTCGGCTCCATCGTCTTCGATATACGGATCAGTCATACCTTCGCCCCTTTGTAATAGATCGACACCGGCAAAGCCCTTTTGCCTGAAAAAATATCGACCTCCAAGGCTTTTGAGACTAGTCGGTCATTACTGGACTTGCGGTTCAGTGTGTCCGATGCCCGACGAATGGACTACACCGATTCAACACCCGCACGAAGCGTTGATCTCACAAACGCTAAAGATTCCCGGCGACAGGCCGTTGCCCTTTTTCATACAAATGAATCTCAAGGAGAGAACATGAAAATCAACGGATTCCCTGAAATGCCTGTCGTAAAGCTCACGGACGAACAAATCGCTGCCGGCAAAGCCGCCGGTGAGAAATTCAAGGAAAAGCTCGCTTCAGGCGACATCACTATCACCTACCCGGACAAACCGATTCTGACCCCTGGCGTCATCTATCACCCGAGTCAGCCGGCTGATCCGACGCCCTCCACCAGCACCCCGCCGCTGGTCGCAATCGATACGCCCCTGACCTATGACGCCCACGGGCTCGTCATTCTCAAGCCACAGGGCTGACCGAAAGCAAAAAGCCCATTCATCGTCTGAATGGGCTCGATTGAACACGGCGACTACATCACCGCAACTTGACCGCCGTACCCGTCGCGAATACCACAACCATGCCGCCCTTGCCCGCCGGCATGCTGATCTCGAAATCCAGCCCGACCACCGCATCCGCCTGCAACGCCCGCGCCCGTTCCTTGATCTCGTCCGTCGCCTGAACCCGCGCCTCTTTCAACGCACGCTCCAGCGTCTGCGAGCGCCCACCGAAAAAATCGCGCATGCCGGCAAACATGTCACGGATCACATTGACGCCCTGCACCGACTCCGCACTGACAATGTCCAGGTAAGCGGTGATCTGTCGGCCTTCGATGGCGTGAGTGGTGGAGATGATCATGGGAACAGTCCTTTTTTCTACTGATAAAGCGGCGATTGTAATGCGCTACGGAATATCAGACCGAGCACCTGCGCAGCGGTTTAAAATCCAGACGCCAGAAACCACAAAACCCCTGATCTCTTTCGAAATCAGGGGTTTTGTGTATTGAATGTGGCGGTGAAGGAGAGATTCGAAACCGCCCGATTGCGATTTTCGCGAAGTCGGCCCCCGGTTTATAAGGGGTTCAGGGCGATAGTTAGCGCGCAAGCGTTCCCATGGCAGTCCCATGAGTTTGCGGGGCAGTCGAACACCCAAAGGGCCATAGAGGAGAACCCGTTTTTTCAGGAACGGCATCGGAAAAAGGTAATTTCGGTAATTCAATCAATAGACCGGCCTGAGAGCCTTGATTTAACTGGCCTGCGAGGGATCGGCACAAAGTAATTTTTAAGTAATGTAGAGGTAAGGTAATTACCTTTTCAGGAAGTAATTTCTCCATTTATCCACCCCTTATAAATCAGTCACTTACGATCACATTACCTTTTTCATCACTCAAAATTACTTTCTGAAGTAATCCAGTAAAGCCAATGAATACGGGGCTTTCAGCGGTCTGCCGATATCCGAATTACCACATTACTTTTTTCCGACTGCGCTTCTGAAAATCAGCGCCTGACAGTGCCTAATGTCTGACGACCAAACGAGTCAGGGAAAATGCACCGGGTGCCCTACCCTTCGCAGGGATTCGCAGGTTTTTTGTGTCATTCGTTGACCATCACAAAGCCCAGCCGTGGCTGCACTCAGCGGATCGCAGGAGTGCGGAAAAAAAGCCCCATTTAGCCCGCAGGCGAGGTGGGGGGACGACGGCGCGCGCCGAACGCGACTCACAAAGCAGCCCTCGATTTGGGTCTTTCTTCAGAAAGCATGGCGAAAATTGCAGGTTAGGCTATAGCTGTATCAGGGGTTGAAAGGTACTTGCCGTATGGAAGGATGGCCTATACGCTTCGCGATGCTTTAGGCCTAGGCCAAATGGATCGTCAGAAAAACAATTGCCCATGTGGAATGCTTCGGGGGAACCCAGCCTATTGGACTGACGTCAAAAGTAACTGCATACCGAAAAACCGCATTGCGAGGGATTCGTATGAGCAAGAATCATAAACAATCGAAGCTGTTTGACCTACTGAAGGCCTGTTACCGCCCATCGGAAAATGACGATAAAGAGACTGCACCTTTTTATGTCACGAGCACTGGCGCGCTTTATGCAGATGCAAACGAGCTTATTCATGCCCAAGTAGTGCAAAAACAGCTTACAGCTTTCGCCTCTTTGGATAACGAGATCAACAGAGTTCAGAAAAAACAGAAAGCAGAGCAACCTCAGTAGATACGGTTTCCCCCGCTAAGGAAGAGGTTTGAATGCTCAAAGCAGCTTTCGCACTTATCCCGCTTCTGGCGGGATACGTTTTTATAAGCACTTGGCTTGCCACCAAATATTTAATCAAGCGTGAAGACTCGCAGAAGCTCTACATCCGAGCAGCATTCTGGGGGCTATGGCTATTTCTTCTGGCCTTCGCTTTGACATATCAAATAAAAGATTCAGTTTTGGCAGGCTTGATTTTTTTTCGCTCTCTAATGGATAGTGTTCCATTCGAAGTAGCCAATGAAAAAATAGACAATGCTTTTTGGGTATTCACACTTACTATAACTTTAATTATCGGGACTTTTGGCGGTTACTTTCTCAATTGGTTATACGCAATTTATGTCACCCCTAAGAAAAAGTTGGCCACCATAGTACTGGATAGACTTATTGGTGGAAAAAACCCTGTTTTATCAGTCATTTATAATTATGCAAGAAGAGACGCCGTAAAAGGTGCAATTACAGTAATGAATGCGGATCTCGAGCTGATTTTATTACGATCCATGGAAGAAAACATGCCCGTATGCGTCACTCTTGGACATGGAAAAGTCTACGTCGGCCTAATAACCGGATCTATTGACCCTGGCGACAAAAGAGACATGTTGCGCGTTTTGCCGCTGGTGAGCGGCTATCGAAAAAGTGATGACCACAAAATAACTTTTACAACATCCTACATATCCTTATATAAATTATGCACCGAAGGAAGCGAGCTAGAACACCTAGACCCTAGTAAATTCGAGATCGTATTTCCTCACTGTGAAATAAAATCAGTAAATCTTTTCGACATTAATGCATACAATGCTTTCCAAGCGAAATCGGGCGAACTCAACAATATTTCAACTGACTAGCGACCATACTATTTCAAATCGATTCCACTTCTAAACGATGTCATATAACCAATCATTATACTTCATTTAATTCGTAGGTTCTGAAGGTCATTACCTCTTCTCCCATCCAATCGTTTAGCTGGGTCATTCGTGCCTGAATGGGTTCCAGCTCATTGGCAGAATAGATTTGTGCGGCCTCCCGAATCGACCCAAACCCACCCGCATTCTGCGGCACAATCCCCATCAGTTGCGGCGGAATCCGCAGGCTGGCCAACACGTCATCCCGCGTCTGATTCTTGATCGAATTGAATTCATCCTTCGCCGCGACCTCGCTGACGGGGATCAACTGGATCCCGTCCTTCTTGCCGGTCGGCGAGTAGACGAACAAATTCCGGAAATTGCCTGGCCCCTTTGATTCCTTCAGGGCCTTACGCAACGCATCAATATCCGCTTCCGTCTGCGCCGCGTCGGTCATGTACAAGATGAACCCGGCATGACTCCCGTTCTCGTAATACTTACGCCGAAACAACGTCGCCGATTCATTCAACAACGCCGACTGCAACGCGCTGATCCACTCCGGCAATCCATAAATCTCCTGATGCAGATCCGCCTCACGCAGGTGAAAAACGCTGTCCGGCTCAAACGCATGCTCATCCTTCCACCCCCGCACCTGGTAAAACTGCCCTTCCGGCCCGACTCGCATGTACTTGGCCAACGGCGTTTCCAATTTGCGCACCCCACCCAACCGCGAGCGGCGCCCCTCCAGGTAGCCATTGCCCAGACACAAAAAGTCCAAAGCAAACTGCTCAAACGAAGCCCGCGACAACAGCGGATGCGGGATAAATGTCTTGCTCAACAGGTTCCGCTTGAACATCAACCCCGAATGCAAATGCACGCTCGCCCCTACCGACCGGGCCAGCCCGTCCAGCGAAAGCGGCGGCTCATACCATCGCCCATTAAACCAGCACTCCAGGTAATCGAAAACCTCGCGACCGCCCAGCACTGGCGTCGGCTCACCGAAGGAAAACACCTGAGTTCCCGCGCCAGTGGCGGGTGTCGTCGCGGGCAACGTCTGGCTGGCAAGTTGTTCGGTCATCAGTAAATCTCCATGCGCCCGGTGTTGGCAGTCGTCTGCCCCTCAAGCGGTTCGTGGTGCAATGCGTGAAAGAGCGCCCAGGCCAGGTCGGCGTGGCCGGTGTTGTCGTTGCGGCCGGCGGTGTAGGTGTACTGGCGTCCGCCGGCGGTGACGGTTTTGCGGATCGCCATCAGCGACTGGGCCATGTCGGTCCAGCCGGCGTCGAATTCGAGCCGGCCTTTGTGGATCACGTCGTAGGCCTTGAGTACCAGGCGGGTTTTGACTTCAGGCGAGTAGCTGAAGGTGGTCACCGGAGGGAAGAACTGGCGCACCAGCTGGGCCACGCCACTACCCAGACCGGTCACGTCGATCCCGATGTAGGTCACCCAGTAGCGATCGCAGACGCTCTTGATGAACGCGGCCTGCGCAGCGAAGTCCATGCCCCGGAATTGGTGGCGTTCGAGGATGCGGAACTTGCCGCCCGGTACCAGCGGTGGCGCGACCACCACCATGCCGGAACAGTCGACCGTCTCGGCCGGGTCGTAACCAATCCAGACCTGACGATCGCCGAACGGGCGTATGGCGAAGGGTTTGTAGTCCTCTGCCCATTCGACCCAGCTGTCCACCATGCACGACTGCAACAGGGTCAGCGGGAAGATGCTCGCGCCATCGTCGACGAACTCGCACATCATCAGGTTGGCGAACGCCTCGGGACTGTATTCGCGGCGCAGCTCTTCAATGTCAAAGAGGTCGCAACCGCCCCGCTCCGCTTCAAGGATCGTGACGATCTGCCGCCACAATCGATCCTCGCAGAACCGCCCCTGCTGGAGCGTTCCGTGGGACACATCCACCTTCGTATGCTGCGCTGCCGGCTTGCCCTTGTTGAAGCGCTCGCCCGTCCAAAACGTGTACGCCTCATGGGCCATGCTCGACGGCGTGGAGAAGTAGGTCTTGCGCCACTTCTTGTGCATCGCCATGCCCGAGGCGACCTTGTTCAGCTCCTCGAACTTGAACGTCCAGAAGAATTCGTCGAAGTAGAAATTGCCGTGGTAGCCCTGGGCGGTGCGGGCGTTGGTGCCGAGGAAAAACAGCTCGGCGCCGTTGGGCAACACGATGGGGTCACCGGTCAGTTCGACGCCGATCACCTCGCGGCAAAACGCCTGAATGTAGCCCCGGAACAGGTAGGCCTGGTTCTTCGAGGCCGACAGGAAGATCTGGTTGCGCCCAGTGTCCAGCGCATCGATAAACGCCTCGCGGGCGAAGTAGTAAGTCGCACCGATCTGCCGGCTCTTGAGGATGACGCGGGTGCGCTGATTGCCGGCGCGGTACCAGTCCTTCTGATAGTCGAAACAGCCATCGATGAAGGCCTCGCGCAGCCGCTCGATCTGGTCTGCGTCAATTTCGTTTTTGACGGCCTTCTTCTTCGGCTCGGCGTTACGTTTCGCCAGGTTCGGGTTGAGGTCGGTTTCGGTACCGCCCCCCTGAAAGCGCTGAATTCGCGCCTGCCGCTCCAACTGGCGGTGTAGCAGATCAATCTCCTTGAAATCGCCGCCGCTCTTGCCATCTTTGAGGATGAGCTGCACCAACCGCGCTTCCAGTGCCCCGCCGATGCGTTCGACGTTATCGGCCCGGTCCCACTCATCGCGTGCCTTCCAGCTGTGTAATGTTTTTTCCTTTTCGCCTGTGGCCTCGGCAATCTCGCAGACGCGCCAACCCATCCAGTAGAGAAACTTGGATTGGCGGCGCGGATCAATGGGCAACAGTGCGGTCGTAGTCATGGCCGCGATGCTGCCGCCCATGCCGGCGACTCAATAGCGCCGCCTCATGTACCGCCCTTCCCCACAGTCCCGCCTCGTTGCCGCAACTCGCGCGCGTCACGACCATGCCCCTCATCGCAGGCATTCAGCGCCCAGGCAAAGAGGTTCCCCCCCATGAAGAAATTCCGCAGCAACTGGTTCCGCGTCGCCGTAGAGGGCGCTACCTCAGACAAGCGCACCATCAAACGCAACTGGCTGGAACAAGCCGCGAAGAACTTCAACCCAAGCACCTACGGCGCGCGCATCTGGCTTGAGCATTTCCGCAGTCTGCTACCCGACAGCCCATTCAAGGCCTACGGCGACGTGCTGGCCGTGAAAACCGAAGAAGTGGACATCAACGGCCAAAAGAAACTGGCCCTGTTCGCCCAGGTCGAACCAACGGCCGACCTGATCGCCATGAACAAAGCAAAACAGAAGATCTACACCTCAATCGAAATCGACGACAGCTTCGCCGACACCGGTGAGGCCTACATCGTGGGTCTCGGCGTGACCGATTCACCCGCCAGTCTCGGCACCGACGTGTTGTCGTTCTCCGCCCAGAAACCGGACGTCAGCCCGTTCAAGGATCGCCACTACTCCGCAACCTCGATGTTCACCGAAGCGCTGGAAACCGAGCTGACATTCGAAGAAGTCGAAGAAAAACCGAGTATCGGTGCTCACCTGCTCAGCACCGTGAGAAACCTGCTCAGCGGCAAGCAAAGCAAGGATGACAGCGAGTTCGCTCAAATCAGCCAAGCCGTCGAAACCGTTGCCGAGCACGTCAAGGATCTGCCCGCGCAAATGGCTGCTGAGAAGAAGTTTTCGACAGGCCTGCAAACCCGCCTGGATCAACTGAGTAAAGACTTCACCGAACTGAAGACCCAGCTCTCCACCACCCAAGACCCCAACCAAAAGACGCGCCCTCCGGTAACCGGCGGCGATAACTCGGTAGTGACTGACTGCTGACAGTCAGCACCGCCATAGCCCCGAATAACCAAGGACGACCACCATGCGCAACGACACACGAGTGCTGTTCAACGCCTACCTGCAACAGCTCGCCCAACTGCACGGCGTGAGCGACGTCACCACCAAATTCACCGCCGCGCCGAGCGTTGCCCAGACGCTGGAAACCCGCATTCAAGAATCCAGCTCGTTCCTTAGCTCGATCAACATCTACGGCGTGTCCGAGCAGTCAGGCGAGAAGATCGGCATCGGTATCGACGGCACCATTGCCAGCACCACCGACACCACTGTGAAGGATCGCGAACCCCGCGACCCGAGCAGCCTGGACAATCGCGGGTACACCTGCACACAAACGAACTTCGACACGGGACTGCGTTATCAGAAGCTGGATCAGTGGGCGAAATTCAAGGATTTCCAGGCACGCATCCGTGACGCGATCATCAAGGCCCAGGCACTCAACCGAATCATGATCGGCTGGAACGGCACCAGCCGTGCCGCCACGTCGAACCCGGCAACCCACCCGCTGCTGCAGGACGTCAACATCGGCTGGTTGCAAAAAATGCGCACCGAAAATGAAGCCCGCGTTATGGCCGAGGTCGTGGCGGACAGCGGCAAGATCGAAATCGGCGGTGGCAAGGATTTCGAAAACATCGACGCACTGGTTGTCAGTATGGTCAACGAATTCATTGAACCGTGGTATCAGGAAGATACCGACCTAGTCGTCATCTGTGGTCGGCAACTACTGGCCGATAAATACTTCCCGATCATCAACAAAACACAGGCGCCGACCGAAATGCTGGCCGCTGACATCGTCACCAGCCAGAAACGTCTGGGCAACCTGCCGGCAGTGCGTGTACCGCACTTCCCACCGAACAGCCTAATGGTCACCCGCCTCGACAACCTGTCGATCTACTGGCAGGAGGGCACCCGCCGCCGCACCGTCGTCGACAACGCAAAACGCGACCGCATCGAGAACTATGAGTCGGTTAACGAAAGCTACGTGATTGAAGATCTGGGCTGCGCAGCCATGGCCGAAAACATCACCCTGAGTTGAGGCCAACAACATGACCAATCCTTGTCGACGCCACTTTGTGCGCGTCAATGCGGCCATCGAAGCGGCGGCGGCCAATCCCACTCAGACCATGGCCGGCGCCACGGCTTACGAGCATCAGCTCAACCAACTGCTGCAAGACCGTCTGCGCCTGAAGCAAGTGCAATCGAATCAGGGCAAGGCCGAACTCAAACGCCAGTTACTGCCCGAGTACATCCCCTATGTGCAAGGCGTGCTGGAGCGTGGCCAAGGTGCACAGGACGACGTGATGACGACCATCATGGTCTGGCGTATCGACGCGGAAGACTATAGCGGCGCTCTGGATATTGCCGACTACGTCCTGAAACACAAACTGATCATGCCTGACCGGTTCGAGCGCACAACCGGTTGCCTGGTGGCGGAAGAAATCGCCACCGTTGCCCTCAAGACGCAGAAAGTCGGAGAGCCGTTCGATCTGGCTACCCTGCACCGCACTGCCGAACTGACCGACACCGAAGACATGCCGGATCAGGCCCGCGCCAAGTTATTCCTGGCCATGGGGCGCGCAACGCTGGAAAGCATCACGGACGAAAGCCCCGGCCAGCCCGGTCAAGTGCCAGCCGGCATCGACCTGCTGAAGAAAGCCATCGACCTGCACGACGCCTGCGGTGGCAAGAAGGATCTGGAGCGGGCCGAGCGCCTGCACAACAAACTGGCTGGCTCTGGTCATTGAAACAGGGCAGCAACCCGAGCGTCCCCACGCACCCCGCCGGCTCGGGGCGGATCGGCCAGGACTCGCCTCCTGAACGTGAAGCCCCGACCACCGGCGACTTAAAACAGAGCGCAGATTCATGAGCGGATTCGTAGCGGGCGGTACCGGCACCAAGGCCCACGGTGGGCACATCAACACCGACCCTTTCTGGCCGTCGATTGATTTGGAAGACGTACGCGGCACGTTGCGCATCGACGCCAGCGTCACGCCTATCCGATTGGAAACCGCGACCATCGCCGCAGCCATCAGCGTTAACCGCGAGCTCGCTACCTGGCGCCGCGTCAAACAGGTCGAAGGCTACGCCACTCTCGCGGACGTCCCAGCCGAACAAATCGAGGATAAATCTGAACTCGTTCACCTCTACCAACGAGCGATCCACGCCGCGACCGGCGCGGAGATCTGCGAACGCTACCGCTCCTACGACAGCACCAATAGCGGCAACCATAACGCTGATGAACTGACCCCAAGCATCGACGAACTGCGCCGCGACCAGCGCTGGGCCGTGCGCGACTTCCTCGGCCTCGGCCGAACCACCGTGGAGTTGATCTGATGCCCGTCAGCATTCGCGCCCAACAAAACGACACCGTCGACGCGCTTTGCTGGCGCCACTACGGCCGCACCGCCGGCGTCACCGAAGCGGTACTCGAAGCCAACCCTGGACTCGCCGACCACAGCCCGACCTTGCCGCAAGGCCTTCTGGTGCAAATGCCCGAAGCCCATGCCGCCGCCCCGCAACGAAAGACGATGCACCTATGGGATTGAGATTAAACGATGAACAAACCTGAAAACCTACGCGCGCACTTGCTTGCCACCGTGACAGAACTCAAGCACAACCCTGATCGACTGTTGATATTCATCGACAACGGCAAGATCCGCTGCACAGCCGCGCATACTCTCTCGTTTGAATACAGCTTCGACCTGCAGGTCATCCTCACCGACTTCGCCGGTCACCCTGACAGCGTCATGTTGCCGCTGCTTGGTTGGCTGAGCGTGCATCAGTCCGAGTTGCTGGAGAACCTCAGCAAAGCCGCAGATGGCATCCAGTTCGAGGCTGATATTCTCGACACCAGCAAAGTTGATATGAGCCTGACGCTACCCCTGACTGAACGTGTGGTGGTGGGCAAGGACGACGAGGGCAATACCACCATTCGTCATCCAGGCGAACCGCAAAGAGCTGCCGACTTCCTCGATCAGAACTGGATACCTGTCCCCCAAGGCTCTGGTAGCGAGTGGGTGTTGCCAAAATGACTAACAGACTGGAAGCACTGGAGGACTGGGCAGCGGGATTGGCCCGGCAGCTTGAGCCGGCGTCGCGAAACAAACTGGCCCGTAGCATCGGTCAGGATTTACGGCGTAGCCAGCAACAACGAATCATTGCCCAGCAGAACCCTGGGGGCAGCAAATACGCGCCGCGCAAGAACCCGAACCTGCGTCGAAAAAAGGGCCGGGTTAAACTGAAGTTGAAGATGTTTGAAAAGCTCCGTTTAGCACGTCTTTTTAGATTTCAGGGAAATGAAAATGCGATTAGCGTCGGCTTCGCGGGACGCGTAGCTCGTATAGCAAGTGTGCATCAACATGGCTCGAAGGATCGCGCTGCTAAGGACGCACCTGTTGTTAAATACCGTAAGCGCGAGATTCTTGGTTTCACCGACTCAGACCTAACAGTTATCCGTAAACATTTAATCAACCACATTAGCCCCGCAAACCTGTGAGAATCCATGTAAGAACCAGCTACTAGGATCATCATTTACCAAGATCGATTAGTGCAAGAAACAATGAAGAATATTGATGTAAAATCAACCCTTGGAGCTTCTCAGCAGTGGCCGCTCCTTCAACTCTAAAGCTACCCCTTCATAACCAGGAAACAATTTTGCTGGCCCATATCCAAACTTTCTCAGTTGGCGCGCCAATTCGAGAGATTCTGAATTTGGCAAAACCAACTTGATGAATACAGTACCCACCTCATCTTTCTCAGTCATATTAAGATACTCTTTGACTAATAAATCTAACGGACGCCGATCAACAGGTGGAAGCTCTCGAATATCACCACTAGTAATCCTCCTTAGCCCTGGAACTCTACTTGCCCAATGGGAAAACAATCCACTTTGGGCGAAAAGATTGGGGTTTCCACTATAGTGAGGGGTCACAAGCTTTAGGGGGAAATTGGAACCTCCTATAGTCTTAACCGTATCGACAAATCCTGCATCCAGTCCCCAAATGCAAAGATTACCATCAATTTTCCCAGATGGCTTTGAGGCAAAAAAAGCGGCCACAAATGGATCATACGACCAGTCCAATAATCGCGTTGCTACTCCGTAATGTTGAGCCAATGCCGCGACTTCTAACAAATCATCTGGAAGCCACATCTCTCCATCTATCCAAGACGACATAGTATGAAAATCAACTTTCCGATGAAGCTTCGCACGTAGTCGCTCAGATATGGGCACATGGAGACCTCTAGCATCTGACTCTCTATAAAAATCACGAATCAATTGATATTCGACGTAAGCTAATGAATAGTCATTATCTGTGGTTGAACCTTCTATACTCGCGTATGCTCGGGAGCAATCCCAGATACTCTCCTTGTTCTCCTCACGCATTGAAACTGGAGAAAGCAAATAGTTTGCATTCGAATGACCTCTAAAAATATAGTTATCTAAAGGCAAAACCCCCGACCACGGAGATAACGCACTCAACAGCTCTTTCGCCGTTTCGAAAAAATATTCTTGAACAAATTTACTCACCACCCACTCCTTTTATAATTGTCATCACATACCAATGACCTAGCTTAGCCACTTAAAAAGCAAAAGGAAAATGACCTTTTCAGACCTAACTCATTTCAATCCCCGTGCCATTCCTCGAAATGATGAGAAAAGTATGTCGCGCCCTCCATCACCGAAGTTTCTGTGGTGACATAACCATTATTTGTTCGAACCTCAAACATATAAATCCGTCTATCCGTCATCCCTGGCATAGATACGTAAATGCTTCTTACATCTTTGACATAAAGCTCCTGATACGCATCAGCCAAATATTTCGGTTCATTATCCGCCCCATCCTTTATCGGCCACCATGATGACCTTTCAACACGCTGCCATTTCGATGTAAAAATCCGCAAAAACCAATTTTTACTTTTTGGCTTTTCAAAAACTGAACAACTTTGAATTACGGCTGCTACGGAGCCTGGATTAAAAATCACAAGCTTCATTAACACTGACCCTTCCAACTGTTCAACATGCACTAATTTCAGCACAATCGTACTACTGCGATAAGTAGCACGGGACAAGTTATATGAAGACACCTGAGTAAACCGATTTTTTATCTGCAAAAAAAGCAAGCATACTGATATCGCAAAACCTGACCAAGAAATAAACATCTGCACAAAGTCTTTACTCATCACCACATCCTGATATAAAACAATAGTAAGCATCCCACCTGATGCAACCTCAACTCTCGGCGCGCGACCACTTCACGGGCAACATCAAACCACCCCATATGTATTTATTCGACTATCACCTTGCCAAACATTAGCCCAATATTCGTGCCGTATTAGACGCACCTCGAAATCACGCAACGCTAAACCCTCTCAAAGATCCTCAATACTAATATCATCATATTCGATTTTGAGCTGCCTTGGTGCTTTATACAGTTGAGATCGAACAACCTCCCCACGAAATTTTACTTTGTTCTTAAAATAAAACTTAAAAGCATCAACCAATTCGTCAGGAGCTCGCGGATCGAGCAGAATCCGATCAATAAAGCTATGTGGATCAATAGGCAACTTTATAGCTTTCGCCCCTCCAATATCTTTCTCGTTTGGAAAGAACAGAGTCGCACGCCACTCGCTTTCGTGACGAAATGCATCTCGCTTGAGGTAAAGCATATCGACTGCACGATGTATATTAAAATCTTGGCTCAGCTCTTTCGCTATTTTCGCGGCCTCGACTTCAAACTTCTTTTGACTTTTATAAACCACCTTCCTGACTCGATACTTGTAATTTTTCTCCTTCGCCAAAGACTTTAATGCAGACTCCAACTTCTCCTTAGTAGTAGAAATTCTAACTCCCATACCGTTTTGTGAGTAAATCCTCCACATAGCATCGGAAATTCCTAACTGGCACCAGCACTGCGCGAAGAGAGCATGATTCTTTGAGTGCTTTATACGTTCCTCATAGGGATCGTCCCACACACTAGGATTTACAAAATATAATTCTTTATTTTCGAAAATCTGGACAACACGCGAAAAATCCATAGTGCGATATAACATGGTCGGTTTAATACTTAGCATTACTTCCATTTGCCGCCCTCTTACAAATTTTCTATCTGATTACCAACAGACTAGTTGTACAAGATAAGCATACAAACTCTCTAAGCTGCACGCACGTATCTGAATGGGCAACATCGGCGCCATGACCAATTTATCCACCCTCACCCGCCTCATTGAAAACCTCATCCGCCTCGGCACCATCACCGCCGTCCGGATGAAGCCCCCGCGCGTGCAGGTGAAAACCGGAGCACTCACCACCGGTTGGCTCCCCTGGATCGCCCCCCGAGCCGGCACCGACCGCGAGTGGAGCCCGCCGACTAAGGGCGAACAAGTAATACTATTCAGCCCATCCGGCCAACTCGGTAACGGCATCGTTCTGGCTGGCCTGTTCAGCGACCACATTCCCGCCAACGGCGACCGCGAAGGCCTCCACCGCAGCACCTACCGCGACGGCACCGTCATCGAGTACGACAGCCTCACTCACCACCTCAACGTCACACTAGCCGAAGGCGGCACCACCAACCTGACAAGCACAAGCGGCATCCACATCGTCGGCCCGATCACCCACGAAGGCGACTACACCCAAACCGGCAACCAGAGCATCACCGGAAAGGTCACCGTATCCGCGGACGTCGTCGCAGCGAACATCAGCCTGGTCAACCACCCGCACGGCGGCGTCATGCCCGGCGGCGCAAAAACGGGGAAACCGGAATGAACCGAGAAACCGGCGCAACCATAGGCGTGGTCGAACACATCGCCCAGTCCATCACCGACATCCTCACCACCCGCATCGGTATCCGCGTCATGCGCCGCGAATACGGAAGCCTTCTGCCGGAGCTGGTCGATCAACCGTTCAACGACTTCACCCGCCTGCAGGTGTACGCCGCCACCGTCATGGCCCTGATGCGCTGGGAACCGCGGATCAGCCTCAGCCGCGTGCAGTTTGTCGGTGCGAATCTTCAAGGGCAGTCGTCGCTGGATCTGGAGGGTACCTTGGTGGACAGCAATCAGCCGCTGAGCCTGAGCGTGCCGCTGCAATTGGGGGGCAGCGTATGAACACCTTCGTTGCCCTCGACCTTAGCCAACTGCCCGCCCCGCAAATCGTCGAGCAAATCGACTACGAGCAGATCCTCGCCGAGCGCAAGGCGTACGCCATCAGTCTTTGGCCGTTTGAGCAGCAGGCCGAAATTGCCGCGCGCCTCAACATGGAGTCGGAACCGCTGACCAAACTGCTAGAGGAAAACGCCTACCGCGAAATCCTTTGGCGGCAGCGGGTCAACGAAGCCTCCGTCGCCAACATGCTCGCCTTGGCAAAAGGCACCGACCTCGAGCAGCTCGCCGCCAACTTCAACGTCAAGCGCTTGGTCATTCAGACCGCGAACCCGGCAGCGGTGCCGCCGATTCCCAGACGGATGGAAAGCGACGACAGCCTGCGCGAGCGCGCACAGATGGCGTGGGAAGGACTCAGCACAGCCGGCCCTCGCAATGCCTACATCTTTCACGCCCGCTCCGCTGACGGTCAGGTCGCCGATGCCACTGCTGAGAGCCCGGCGCCGGCCGAAGTGGTTGTCACGGTGCAATCGGTGCTGGGCGATGGCTCGGCGTCACAAGCACTGCTCGACAAGGTCAAGGCCTATCTCAGCGATGACGACCGCCGACCGCTCGCAGATCGCCTGAACGTGCAAAGTGCGCAGATCCTCAACTACCAGATCAAGGCCACGATCTACCCACTCAGCAGCGGCCCGGAAACCGAACTCGTCCTCGCTGCCGCGCAATCTCAATTACTCAAGTTCGTGCACCAGCGGCGACGCCTGGGGCTGGAGGTGTCCGAATCAATCGTGCACGCCGCGTTACACGTAGAAGGCGTGCGCAAGGTCTTGCTGCAAGACTGGACAGACATCGTTGCCACCCGATACCAGGCGCCCTACTGCACGGGAATCGAATTGGCATTAGGGGCCGAGTGATGACCTATCAGCCTTTGCTACCAAGCAATTCGACCCCTTTGGAGCTTCAGGCGGCTCAGGCCCTGGCACAGATCCAACGCGTCCCCATCCCCCTGCGCACGCTGTACAACCCGGACAAATGCCCAACATCACTATTGCCGTATCTCGCATGGTCGTTTTCGGTGGATCGCTGGGACAGCCAATGGCCCGAATCCGCCAAGCGTTCGGCCATTCGCTCCGCGTATTACATTCACTCGCGCAAAGGTACGCTCGGCTCACTGCAGCGCGTCGTCGAGCCGTTAGGCTTTGCGCTTGAAGTCGTGGAATGGTGGCAGACCATTCCGCTCGGTCGACGCGCTACGTTTGCGCTGAACATCAGCGTTTCCGAAACCGGCATCACCGAACAGATGTACCAGGAACTGACCTGGCTCATCGATGACGCCAAGCCACTCACACGCCACCTCACGAGCCTGGACATCATTCTGGAAACCGGCGTCGAGTCCTACACGGCGATTGCCATCGAGGACGGCGACGAGATCGACGTATACCCATGGATTAATCCGGACATCGACGTGTTCATTCAGAGCTACGGCAGCGCAAGCATTTACACCCTCGATGAAATGGACGTGTACCTTCATGGTTGATAAGAACACCCTGTCGGCGGCATGCTCACCACCCTCGGAGCCGCCAAGAAAACCAACTGCGACGCCCTCGGCATCCCTTGGGAACCCAGCCATCTGCTGATCGGCGACGCGAATGGCACTGACCCCGTGCCGGATCCGGCACAGACCCAGCTCATCAATCAGGTGCACCGCGCACCGCTCAATCAATTACGCGTCTCCCCTACCGATCCCAACATTTTGATCGCCGAGGTGGTGCTTCCACCGGAAGTGGGCGGCTGGTGGATGAGGGAGTTGGCACTTGAAGACAAAGTCGGCGTCTTTTCTGCGGTGGCGAATCTTGCTCCCAGCTACAAGCCACTCTTAGCGCAAGGCTCGGGGCGTAACCAGGTTGTGCGGATGCACATCATCACCAATGGCAACGCTAACGTTCAGTTGAAAATTGATCCCTCCGTCGTGCTTGCTACCCGTGACTACGTGGATCGCTCCATACGCAATAGCTATTTGCGGCCCTACACACTGGTTCGTGAAGGGAAAAGCCTCTCTTCGGAGCACATGGGTCTGGTTCTCTGCGATGCCAGCAACAGTGCAGTGACGTTGGAACTCCCGCCCTCCGATTCGAAATTGACGAGGCGAGAGATTCTGATACGTCGCAAAGACCACTCAGGCCATCGCCTTGTGGTGCGAGCACATGGCTCAGATCGCATCCTGTTTCATACGCATCTTTCCCATAGCGGCTATCCGTTTTTCCCCCTGATGGGTACGGGCGACTGGTGGCACTTATGTGCGGACGGGCGGGGTCACTGGTGGCTCCTCGGGCGGCTGGATACGCTGCCGCTGGGGCATCCCGTTTTTGAAACCACCACCCAGTTCAGTCCAGGTGGATACGCCGCGTTGAGTGGTCGGACGTTTGATCGCTCAGAGTGGCCCTGGCTTTGGGATCATGCGCAGCAATCAGGAATGGTCAATACGGAGCAACACCGCATTGGTAATGAGGGTGGATGGATTGCACATGACGACGGTTTGACCTTTCGGGGCCCAGAAGGCCGGGGCGAATTTCTTCGAATTCTGGACGAGTCACGCAACGTGGATACAGGTCGGAAACCTGGTTCTTGGCAAAAGGGCTCAAGACAAACCTACGACGCCAGGGGTGACGAGATTGTCGCGCTAACTACAAGTCTCACCCAAGAGTATTTGGTACGCGCCCACGACATCCATGGATTCGACCTAGGTGAAAACGCGAATTATGAAGAAAGCCTACTGGCATCTGAACAATCTGACATTTTGGAAGGAAGCGAAGTCGGTACGATTGCAACATCGCGCCCGCGAAACATTGCCTATCCAGGACGGATCAAAATAATTTGAGGCAGCGATGACGAATTACTTGATTGATAACGCCGGTGTCCTGACAGGGCCGGTCGAGTTTCCGGTCGTACCTGGTCTTGGGGCCGAAATACCCAGCAACGCAGTACGACTGACACAGCCACTGGGGCCTGCAAAACCAGGTCATGTCTGGGTCATGGTTGATGACTTGCCAGAGGAACGGGTGGACCGCCGTGGCATCGTTTACCGAACAGATACCGGGAAATCATTGCTCTGGCAAGAGGTCGGTGAACTCCCCGATACGGTGACGATAAAAGCGTGGCCTGGCCCCCACCATCACTGGATTGGTGCAGCTTGGAAGCTGGATCACTCAGCACTGGCGGCAGAAAAGAGGGCTCAGACACTGAGCGAGCGTGACGCCTTGATGCAACACGCCCAGCTGCGCATCGCCCCATTGCAGTATGCAGAACAATTACAGCTGATAACACCGGACGAACAAACGGCTTTAGTGGGTTGGATGCGGTATTGCATCGAACTCAATCGTCTTGAGCAAAGCTCGGGATTTCCAATGAAAATGGAATGGCCCGTACCTCCTCCCACTGGTAGCTCCTGACGGCGACCCCCATCGTCACCAGCACTTTGTTGACCTGCTCGATACAACTGCCGCGCCTCGTCAATGTTTGAAGAGCGCGGCAGCCTGTGTGGTGTCTTTTCTCACCACGCAGATTAACCATGTCAGATTATCTTCACGGTGTGCGGGTCATCGAACTCAACGATGGCTCTCGCCCGATTCGCACCATTCCCACCGCAGTCATCGGCATGGTCTGCACCGCCGATGATGCCGATGCGACGACCTTCCCGCTGGATACGCCTGTACTGGTCAGCAGCATTCAGACCGCCATCGGCAAGGCCGGCGTTAAAGGCACTCTCGCCACCAGCTTGCAAGCCATCTCCGACCAGACAAAACCTTACGTTATCGTTGTGCGCGTGAAAGAAGGTGAGGACGAACCGGCCACCGCAAGCGCCCTGATCGGCACGACTACGGAAACCGGCAAATACACCGGCATGAAAGCGTTGCTCGCCGCTAAATCGCGACTGGGTCTGGTGCCTCGTATTCTGGGCGTGCCAGGCCTCGATTCACTGCCGGTTGCTATTGCCCTCGCCTCCATCGCTCAACAGCTGCGAGCCTTCGCGTACGTAAGCGCCTGGGGCTGTCAGACCAAAGAAGAGGCCGTCGCTTACCGCCGCCATTTCGGCGCACGGGAAGTGATGGTTATCTGGCCCGACTTTCAGAGCTGGAGCACGGTCACCAACAAGACCGCCACTGCCAGCGCCGTGGCCAACGCACTGGGCGTGCGTGCCAAAATCGATCAGCAAGTGGGCTGGCACAAAACCCTGTCCAACGTGACAGTCAACGGTGTCACCGGCATCAACGCCGATGTGTTCTGGGACCTGCAAAACCCGGCCACCGACGCCAACTACCTCAACAGTCACGACGTCACCACGCTGATCAATGAAGGCGGCTTTCGCTTCTGGGGCAGCCGCACCTGCAGCGACGACCCGCTGTTCGCTTTCGAGAGCTACACCCGCACCGCGCAAGTACTGGCCGACACCATGGCCGGCGCGCAGATGTGGGCGATGGACAAGCCGCTGCACGCCTCATTGGTGCGCGACATGATCGAGTCGGTGAACGCCGAGTTTCGCACCAAAGTCGCTGGCGGTTATCTGGTCGGCGGAGGCTGCTGGTACCCCGAAGACATCAACACCAAAGACACGCTCAAGGCCGGCAAGCTCTGGCTTGATTACGACTACACGCCGATCCCGCCGCTGGAAGACCTGACCCTGCGCCAACGTATCACCGACCGCTACCTCATCACCTTCGCCAGCCAGATCAACCGCTAACCGGAGAACGGCGCCATGGCCCTGCCGCGCAAACTGAAAAACCTCAACCTGTTCAACGATGCCAACAGCTACGTCGGCGTGGTCAAGAGCGTCACCCTGCCCCCGCTCGGGCGAAAGATGGAGAGCTATCGCGGCGGTGGCATGAACGGCCCGGTCAAGGCTGACCTGGGGTTCTCCGATGACGGCATCCAGTTCGAATGGAAGACCGGCGGGCTGGATCTGATCGCGCTGCGCCAGTTCGGCGCCGTGAACGCTTCAGGCATCGCTCTGCGTTTCGCCGGCGCGTTTCAGCGCGACGACACGGGCGACGTCAGCGCCGTGGAAGTGGTCATGCGCGGCCGTCACGAAACCATCGAAATGGGCGACGCCCAGCCCGGCGAAGACACTGAACACAGCATCACCACCACCTGTTCCTACTACAAGCTCATCGTCGATAACGAAGACATCATCGAGATAGATCTGCTCAATTTCATCGAGAAAGTGAACGGCGTCGACCTGCTCGAAAAACAGCGCGCCGCGATCGGCCTCTGACCTTCCCAACCCAATTGGATACTCTTCATGCAGAGCATCGAAACACACGAAACCAACCAGTCTGCCGATGACAACCGCGTCACCCTCGACACGCCCATCACTCGCGGTAAAACCACTATCGATACGCTCACTCTGCGCAAGCCCCAATCGGGCGAGCTGCGCGGCGTCCAGTTGGTCGAGTTGCTGAACATGGATGTGGCCACCCTGATCAAGATCCTGCCACGCATCACTTCACCCGGCATTACCGCGCCGGAAGCCGCCGGCATGGACCCGGCGGATCTGCTGGCCTGTGGTAGCAAGATTTCCGCTTTTTTGTTGCAGAAGTCGGCGAAGACGGATGTCTGCCTCGTTGCGTAGAGGATGCAATGGCTGACTTGGCGGTGGTCTTTCATTGGGCACCAGCGGACATGGATTCGCTGTGCCTGCAAGAGCTGATGGAATGGCGCGAGCGCGCCAGGTTGCGGAGTGTTGTCGATGGCGAATGATCTGAAGCTGCGGGTATTGCTGAGTGCCATCGATCAGGCCACCCGCCCATTGAGAGCAATCAACAACAGCAGCATTGGCGCAGCCCGTGCTTTGAAGGACGCCCGCGATAAGCTCAAGGAACTCAACTCACAGCAAAAAGATGTGAGCGCCTGGCGCTCACAACGCGCGGCCGCCGAGACAACGGCGCAGGCGCTGAATGCTGCACGCGACAAAGTCAGAACGCTAAGTCAGCAAATCGCCGCCACTGCCGCGCCGACCAGGGCGATGACGCAAGACCTACGCAGGGCAATACGTGAGGCGCAAAAGCTCAAGCAGCAACACGAGCAAAGCAGCGGGCAATTACAGCGCCTTCGTACTCGGCTGCACGACGCGGGCCTTAGTACCCAAAACCTCAGTCAGCACGAACGCCGTCTGCGTGAGCAAACCGATGCGGCCAATCAAAGCATCGCGGAGCAGACCCGACGTTTGGCGGCATTGGCGGCTCAACAGCGAAGGCTGACAGCGGCGCGCACCGCGCTAAAAAATCAGCGAGATGTCGCCACCTCAATGGCTGGTAAAGGCGCCACCGCCGCTGCCAGTGGAGGCACTGCGCTGTACGCGGGCGCCAAGATGATCATGCCCGGCATCGAATTCGACGCCAGCATGAGCAAAGTACAAGCGATCACCCGTCTCGATCAAAACGCTGTGGAGCTATCGGATCTGCGCAAGCAGGCGCGTGGGTTGGGCAGCTCCACACAATTCACTGCCGGCCAGGCCGCCGATGCTCAGGGTTTTCTGGGCATGGCCGGCTTCCAGCCGAAAGCGATCAGAGCCGCCATGCCCGGCATGCTCGACCTCGCCTCCGCTGGCGGCACCGAGTTGGCCCAGACCGCCGATATCGCTTCAAACATCCTCTCCGGACTCGGCATGGAGGCCGAGCACATGAGCAAACTGGGCGACGTACTCGTCGGCACGTTTACCCGTTCCAACACCAATTTGCAGATGCTCGGCGAGACCATGAAATACGCCGCGCCGATGGCCAAGACCTACGGCGTCGAACTGGAAACCGCCGCCGCGATGGCCGGTAAATTGGGTGATGCAGGACTGCAAGGCAGCATGGGTGGCACAGCACTGAGTTCAATCATGAACCGCTTGGCGTCACCACCGAAAGCCGCTGAAAAAGCACTTGCACAATTGCAGATCCGAACGGCCGACGCTCACGGCAACCTGCGGAAAATGCCGGACATCCTCAAAGAGATCCACGACAAAACCCGACACCTGGGCACCGCGAAAAAAGGTGGGTTGTTCAAGGCTATTGCCGGTGAAGAAGCCGTCAAAGGCATGGCCCAATTGGTGGACCAGGCCGGCAATGGCGAGCTGCAAAAACTGATTGCCAGCCTGCGTGAAAGCCAAGGGGAAGCCGCTCGCACCGCCAAAGTCATGGCTGATAATTTGAAAGGCGATCTGACCACGTTAGGCAGTGCCTGGCAGGATCTGGGCATTGAATTGCAGGACCAGCAGGATGGGTCTCTGCGGTCGCTCATCCAATCGCTGACAGAGGTTATTCGCGGGGTAAAGAGCTGGGCCGCCGAGCACCCAGAACTGGCGACCTCCATTGTCAAAACCGTAGCGATCATCGCGGGGTTAGCGGTGGTTCTCGGCGGCCTGATGGTGACGGTTGCCGGTGTCATGCTGCCCCTTGTGGCGTTGCGACTTATGTTCCTGAGCTTGGGGATTCGCCTGCCCAGCCTGATCAGCCTGTTGTGGAATCTTGGTCGCAATGTATTGCCCTTTGTGGGCAAGACGCTTCTGCTCATCGGACGCGCGTTGATGTTGAACCCCATCGGATTGGCCATCACCGCCCTTGCCGGCGCTGCCTACTTGCTTTACCAGAATTGGGACGCGGTGAAGCTCTACTTCACCGATGCCTGGAAAGAGATCAAAGCCGGTTTCAACGGTGGCACAACTGGCATCCTCAAGACCCTGATCAACTTCAGCCCCGTGGGTTTGCTGTACAAGGCCTTCGCTGCCGTCATGAAATACCTTGGCATCGAGCTGCCCGGCCGGTTTACCGAGTTCGGCGGGATGATCATCGACGGGCTGGTGAAAGGGCTGAAGGCTGGCATCGGTGAGCTGAAAAATGTCATGGGCGATATCGGCGACTCGACCATTGGCTGGTTCAAGGAAAAGCTCGGTATCAACAGCCCTTCCCGCGTCTTTGCCGAGTTGGGCGGTTTCACCATGGCCGGCCTCGCACACGGCCTGGAGCGCAATCAGCGTCAACCGATCGGCGTGCTGAGCGCATTGGCTTTGCGACTTAACGATACGGCCAAATCAATCAGCGTTATGCCGGGTGCGAGAAACCATTCGCTGACCGTCGACAATCGTTCTCCCCTCAAACCGCGGACGCCATCGATTCAAGACAGCCACGACACTTACCAGATCAACATCCACCCTGCCCCGGGCATGGATCCGTTGGCGATTGGTCGTGCGGTACGCGCCGAGATGATGCGCGTCCAGTACGAGAAACAAGCCCGTCAACGCAGCCGCTTGGCCGACCTGGAGTAATGCCCATGATGCTTGCCTTGGGCATGTTCGTCTTCAGCCTCTCCACTGCGGCCTATCAGGCCTTGCAACGTCAAACCGAATGGCGACACGCGAGCAGCAACCGTGTCGGCGCGGCACCTGCACGGCAGTTTTTGGGCCGTGGTGACGACTCGATCACCCTGCCCGGCCTCATCCTCCCGGAACTGGTCGGCAGCGCGCTCAGCCTCGATGCATTGAGGCTGATGGCAAACACCGGTAAGGCGTGGCCAATGGTCGAAGGCAGCGGCCGGATTTACGGCTTGTGGATCATCGAAAGTCTGAGTGAAACCAAGACCCTGTTTTTCCGCGACGGTACACCCCGGCGTATCGAATTCATGTTGAGCCTCAAGCGCATCGATGACGACCGCATCGACTTGATCGGCACCGGAACCAGCGTGGGCATCAGCATCATGAGGGCTCTTTTGTGATCGAGGCCGCCCTCTCCCACGTCACCGGCTACCTGGACAAGACCTTCTCACGCTACCAGCGCGAAGCTGCTTACCCAGCGCCGGCGTACCGCATCACTGTGGACGGCAACGACATCGCCCATTTGATCAGCCCGCGCCTGATGAGCCTGGACCTCACCGACAATCGCGGCATCGAAGCCGATCAGCTTAGCATCACCCTCAGCGACCACGATGGCCTGCTCGCGATCCCACCCAACGGCGCAGTGATTCGCCTGTGGTTGGGCTGGAGCGATACAGGGCTAGTCGACAAAGGCACCTACACCGTCGACGAAACCGAACACTACGGCGCCCCGGACGTGTTGACCATTCGCGCTCGATCCGCCGACCTGCGCAAGAGTTTGAAAACAAAACGCGAACGCAGCTGGAGCAACACCACCCTCGGCGACGTGCTCGGAGACATCGCCTTGGGCAACGGCCTGACCGCCACCATCGCCGGCACGCTTGGCGGTTTACCCATTCTTCAACTCGACCAGGCCAATGAATCCGACGCCAATCTGCTCAGCCGCATCGGCGAGGAATTCGATGCCGTCGTCACCGTCAAGGCTGGCTGCCTGTTGTGTCTGCCGGCCGGCGGCGGCAAGACCGCCAGCGGTGCCGATCTGCCCCACATCACTCTGACTCGCGCCGACGGCGATCAACACCGATACCTGCAGGCCGACCGCGATAGTTACGACGGCGTGCGCGCCTATTTCTACGACGTCAACAGCGCCGAGAAACAACAAGCCATCGCGGGTGGCGGCGAAAACCTCAAAGATCTGCGCCACACGTACAGCGATCGGCAATCGGCCCTACGCGCCGCCCGCGCCGAATTCAACCGACTGCAACGTGGCAGCGCGACGCTCAGCTACACGCTGGCCGTAGGTCGACCGGATCTGATCCCGGAGCTGACTTACTCGCTCGAAGGCGTGAAACCTGAAATCGCCGAAATCATCTGGTACGGCGGCAACGTGCAGCACTCCCTCAGCGCAGACAGCGGCTACACCCTCAGCCTTGAGCTTGATAGCAAGTTGCCGGAGGACACAGTTGAGGTATTGGCAGAAGAAAACACAGACGCATTCACAGGCGTCATCGCGTACTACCGAGACAAGAAAACCGGCGTGCAGAAGCCGGTAACGACTGGAGACCAGCGCAAACCTAAACGCTTACGTTGGCTGTACGCCACTGACAACGCCGCCAAACGTGCGGCGGATCGCGAATGGAAAAAGCTTCAACGAGACAAACCATGACCCATCAAGGACGATTGCATGCAAGACATACGCTGCGGCCATTGCTGCCGCAAGCTCGCCGCTGTCAGCGGGTTCACTGAATTACAGATCAAGTGCCCGCGCTGCCGGACACTCAACCACTTGAAGGCCCCGAGCCTCCCCCAAGCGTGCCTTGAGCATCCAGAACAACGAGTTCCTGAATGCCCCAACCCACCCTTGGCAGCCTGTTCGCAGGCATAGGAGGCTTTGATGTCGGATTTGAAAACGCGGGATACCGCAGCGCTTGGCAAGTTGAGCTCAACCCCATCAACCGGGCTGTGCTTGCCGATCGATTTCCTCACGCACAGCAATTTGAAGACGTGCGCCACTGCGGCGCCCACAACCTCCGCTCAGTCGACGTCATTACCGCAGGATTCCCCTGCCAGGACATCAGCATCGCCGGCGCCCGAGAAAGCAATCGAGACACCCGCGGTCTACGCGGCGCCCGCAGCGGATTGTTTTGGGAAGTCATACGAATCCTCAAGGAAATTCAACCTCGCTGGGTGGTGCTTGAGAACGTCGTTAACCTGCTCGCTGTCAACGATAGCCACGACTTTGAGACAGTCATCCGGGCCCTTGCGGACTGCGGGTATGTGGGATTTTGGCGAGTGCTTAATGCTCAATATTTCGGAGTCCCCCAGCAGCGTCGTCGAATATTCCTGGTCGCAGGTTATCGACAAATGCCCCCCTTCGAGTTCCTGGCTGACGCCGCGCCAGTGGACGCAATACCTCCAGCGTCTCAATCGCAGCACTGGCCACGCCCAGCGGATGCCTGGGCTGCCAATACTCTACTGGCCGACAGAGTCCCCTCACAGATCGCTATGGGCTGTACCACTCTCGTCGCTCACGCGAACGGATGGGATCAGATGGCTGAGCGGCAGCGAGCGGCTGAAGATGATGGGTTTTGCCTCGGACTGGATGCGGCCAACCTTGCGGAGGCTTTTGGTGCCGGAAATGCCGTTGTTACGCAGGTGGCGGAGTGGGTTGGGCAGAGATTGATCGACGCGATCTGAATCAGGAAGCGTACGGATATTGCCCGTACGGGGATTGACTATCCCCGTACGTACGGCTATCATCCGTACGGCTAGCAAGAAAAATTACATGGAATGTAAATGCAAGTACTAGAGCCCATCACTGAGAGGATCATCATGGCTAACAAAAGGCCCAATAAGGCCGCAAATCGAAAATGACATTAACTACACTTATAAGGAACTCAAACCCGCAGGAAAACTAATGGTGCACAGCATGACTACTTTAGAAGAAACACTTAAAACTACGAAAAGCGCACGACTTGAAATCAAAACTACTGACTTTGCAAAGGAACTCATTAAAAGAGCCGCGACACTCCAAGGATTAGACATGACGTCTTTTATAATTGCATCAGCCTTTGAAAAAGCAGAAGCAGTTATAGAAAGCCACAATAGAATTGAAGCGTCAGAACGAGCATTTGCTCGGATACGAAATATCCTCCTAGAGGATGAAACCGCAGCGCCTTCAGAAGCGCTACTTAGACTAATGCGAGGGCAACATGAAGACCGAAGAGACGCCAACATGTGAAATTGACCGCAACCTGCTTGTCAATTGCGAAAAATATAAATACCCCAAAACTTTCAGTTGCGGAGTTAGCGTAATCGACTCGTACTTCAAGAGCAGCCTGAAACGTGCTCTGAAACACGAGAACTTTAGTGCCATTGGTGCAATCAACCCTGCTTTGGAAGTCGTAGGGTTCTGCACTCTGACCGTTTCCGATATCGAAAAGGTATTGGCTCAGAACGGCATCGATGACACTAATTTGCCTTCGCGTATCCCGGTCATACGTTTGGTAATGATTGGTGTCGACGAAAAATATCAGGGTTGGGGCATAGGCCAAAAACTCCTGATGGAAGCGTTCAAGCAAGCGGCTCGGATTCACCAGGAAATCCCGATCAAGGGGATCTATCTTGATGCAGCCCCTACCGCCGTCTCATTTTATGAGGAGCTTGGGTTTAAGATCATTGGCGAACCAGATGAGAATCAAAGCACGCCAATGCTGATCGGTATCAAAGTGATCCTGAAGGCTATTGCTGCCTGTTAGCGTCAATCTTTGATTCGCCTGCACAGATAAGCGCAGGCTTGCCTATGTCGCTATCAATGTAACTCTGTTGGCCAGAATTCCATTGATAGCGAAGCCAAGCAATATCTTCTGCACGGGCCTTTCACACCGGGAGGCTCGTACAGCTCTTTTTCTTCACCTATCCCCATCAGAATTACAAGACTACCCAGCACAAATTTTACAAGCTCAAAAAAATTAGTCCGACCAGAAATCATGCAAAAAATAGACTAAAACTATTACTGAAAACTATTGACCACAAAATCGTTCCAACTTCACCCTGCATAACAAATACAAAAAATAAGCCCCTATAGTACCCAGGGGCTTATCAACTTACAGTTCAGCGTTTAGGCCGAGGCTTCTCGTCTTTTACATATCGCACCGGCGGAGGTGTCGGAAGCTTAGGGGTGCTCGGTTTATCCCTAACTACCGTTACCTTATCATTTTTGTCGTGACTCATTGCTCACCTCGAAAGATTGACTTCTATCATCTTCAAGTACAATTCGCACCCGTGGAGCGTCTGGTTTGATAGGCCCGCTGGTTTTTATAGGTGCTGGAGCCTCTGTGGGTTGCTTCGCGGAATCTACATTACCTTTGTTTTTCTCACTCATTTGAACCTCCTTCAGCTTTTCTTTTTGATTAGCAATCAAAGCAATGCTCCGCTCCACTTTGCCTATCTGATCACCTACGTATTTATCTATCACCTGATAATTTTTTCTGGGTGATGATACATCCATGTCAAAACCAACGAACAGGATGCCAGCAACGCCCAATGGCGCAAATGAAAATAACAGCCACTTAAAGGACTCGTGCACTTTCCGCGAGCGCTCTTGATTGACCTCTGAGTTATGAGTAGCACACTCCTCATAAGCGTTACTCAGATAGGTATCGATCTCAGATCTCACATCAACAGCTTCAGCACCTAGGCCATCGCCTTCCCGTACTGCCTTTTCAATCTCATCATTGTAGCTTACCAATGCACTGCAATAACCTTTTACTTCCAGCGCTGGAGGCATTTGCTTAAAGGTGTTCCCCCAGAATGCCCGAATAGCATATTTAGAAGAGACAGTCAAACCAGCAAAAAATACGACTAGAGAGGCAATTATCGCAGCACCAATAAACACATAACGATCCAAATCCAGCATGCGCAACATATAACTAGAAACCGTTATAACTGCGAGTATCAGAGTAAATAATATTTGCACTCTAATAGTGATTTTTTCTTTAATTTCATTTTCCTGCAGGTACATCTTCTCAAAAACACCAAGAAGCTCTTTTACATCCATTTTCGCCTCTTACAATCTTCCCACCAATATCGAGTCTAGTGGACGGCCCCAAAAATTTATCAATTCCAAAGAAACTCTTCTAGGCACAAATTAAGACTGGGCCATGGCTTCATAGATTATGCTGGCGGTTTGGTATCAGCAAGGGCTTTGGTCACTCTCCGCGACCATCGCCCTCGCTGATAGGTCATGCCTCCCTATCCCTCCCGGCACCACCAAGATTGCGCACAAGCGCAACCATCGACGTACTCGATACTGCTCAGAATAACCCCCGTTACCGCCATGCCAGCCAATGTTGCATCCAAAAATGACGGTAATGGATCAGGATCCAGTGGCACACCTACTACCAAACGAGCGACGTTCGCAGCTCGCCCCAACTACTGATAGACCGAAGAGCTCACCATGACGTTGCCCCTTATGACTGGGTACTGACGCCATGCTTTGGCGTCGAGAGCAATGCCGCGTGATCTCATAGGGGTTATCAATAAATGCATACGGGTACCTACTCATCGCCATCAGTATCGAGCATCGACTTGACAGCGTAGGCCAGCGCCCCGTCAGCCAGCTAGAGCAAGTCGCAGAGTTCGCAGTTATCAATCAGATTGTCCTTGTGCAAGGCGAGGGCCTGCAGTGCTTTGTGATGAGCGCCTGACTGGGCGAGCAGCGCGGTTTTGTCCGCGAGCATGGATTGCCATTAGGAGAGATCCTTTCCCGTGGTGGAGGCCGCTGTGATGGCCGGGATGTTCATCGGGTTAAACCTCAACTCAAATACTGTATATGCAGTCAGTACATTTAGGACTTTCGGAATACACTACAAATGTCGAAGAAATGCCTCACCTTCGTAAGAGAATCAGCTGATTGAAGTATCATTTTTGACAGGTGAATGAGATCAAAAAAAAACCCGCATCAGTCGAAACTGAAGCGGGCTTTTCCTACATCAATGACCGTTACTTCAGGTCATCAAAGTGGTCTCGCAGGAACTCGTAAAAGCGAAACGCTTTCAACAATCTCCATACGAGGCTCAACGTACGCAATAAAAGCTTCATACGTTTTGGCCTCCAAGGTTGGGGGCCAAACCTCCAGCGCACTTACCGGACCATGCGCACCTTTGGGGATACACGCCAGTCTATCCACATGAGGCGGCCGGTTGAGTTCCCTCCGAGCCATCATTCCGGCACGGATGCAAAACCGTGTCAGAGGGATGAATTCGGCATATCACCGGCCAAACCCCACCGTCATACTGGTGCGAGAGCGTCGGCATAATAACCTAGAAGGCAGAACGCGACCCGACAGATAAGCTCTTCTTGAGTTTTTCAGATCAAATCAACACCGAATTTTTGTAAACTGTTATTTATGACAACATTACTCATCAGAAATATACAATCGAAACCGCTCACTAGCGACGCCGCATTGACCTACAAAGACATGCAGATTTGAGTTGCAATGACAGTTGAAGGTTACTAAGATGCGATCACGCCAGTGTATCCACGTGAGACACTAAGAGCCTCAGCCGCAAGCTGAAGCTCAAAAAAACCGCCCTGCAAAGGCGGTTTTTTTTCGTCTGTCGTTTTAGCAAATCATCGCCCATAACTTCATACGCTTTACCCTTGATGGGGTAAAAATAACGTTGCATGGATAGGTAACGCTCAATACCATGACCTCCACGCCAGTGCTTCCGGTGAGACGCACTAAGCCTCAGCCGCAATCTGAGGCTTGCTGGAAAAACCGCCCCGCAAAGGCGGTTTTTTTTCGCCTGCCGTTTGAGCATCACTCCTGACAGTCGCTTTCCTAAACCTGCCCGTTATCCCCTTCATCGAGCCTACAGCAGCGCTAGTCATCAAATATTGGGTGGCTTCAGGTCGCAGTTGTAGGCAAAATCTGCGCGTTGCGTAAGGAAGTACGCAAATCGCGTTTTTCAGCCAGCATCGCCTTGTTGGCCTTTCTTTCGGCGGGATATTCTCAGGACGTCACTGCACATTCAGTGATCGGGCTTGGAAACCCGTCGAGTCACGCAACAGCGCCCTTTACAAGCGCCAGCGTATTTTTACGTTCGGAAGTTTGTTGTTTATGGCGGCTGTGCGTGGGACGCCTTCGGGCGTGCCGGTCTCCTTGACTCCCGGTTTCCAACCTACGCATAGCTGCCACCCACTCGCTTGGAAACGAACGTGGCAGCTCCTCATGTCAAGGAGTTAGACCATGCAAACCGATTACCCGCTTGAAAACCGGACCCACCCTTATAGATACCTTTCAGTCTTCTGTCTGATCCCCTCCGCCAGTGGAGGTGACCAATGATCGAAGAAGTCGAAGAAAAAACCATCGGCCGCACCCACTTCATTTATTGCGGTGAAATCCCGCTGTTCCAGATCAGCGCCGGCGTCCCTGTCAAAGAGGCGCTGGAACAGGCATCTGATCTATTGAGCCTGGCTAAAGCGCTCGCCGAAGACGCTGCCTTCATGAAAGAAACCGACCGATACGCCTGGGCTTCGCATTTTCTGACGGAGATGGGCAAGGCGGTGATCGATGATGTGGTGAAAGCCGTTTCTCCCCGACCCAAGAGAGTGATCCTTAAAGCTGCAACCTAGCGGCTACGGCACTCTGCATTTTGGGGATTCTGGGGTGGCTGGGCGTACTGAGTGTGGGCGCCCGCCACCATTTGCCTGACAAAAAACCCGACGCTGGGCCGGGTTCCTTTTTGATTATGCATTTCAATTGAATCGTTTACTTGATTGTCGGTTATGCCTGCGCGCCTGCACTCGTCAGCACGTCTACAAAGTGCTGGATGTACTCGCGATCTTGGTCAGACAACGCTCTGTAACGTGTAAGAAGATTCCGCTCTTCTTGATTTAACTCGGACATTTCGCTGTTCGGCTTTTCCATGCGGACGTTCTTTTTTTCATCTTGATCCAAATGCCCACTACTCCATTAAGTGCATTGCGGGCGCCACGTTACTCAGGAGCGCGGAAGATCAAAACTGAAATCCAACGTAACGAATGTTCTAAATCTCGACGAGTTATTTCCTGGCGCTGGAAAGTTGGGTTACTTCGGCCATCGCGCCGACGATGCGATGCACAGCTTTTTGGTCATAGTCTGACAGGCTACGGAACTGCTGGATCAGTTGGTTTTCGGCAGGATCCAGCGCGCCGGCATGCTGTGGCATACGCCCGCCCGTCAAGACATAGAACACGTCCACGCCGGCCTTGGCCACGGCTGTGAGGTAGGCGGAATCGGGATTTCGCTCACCTTTTTCATAGCTGCCCTGGGTGTTGCGGGTGATGCCGCCCTGCTGTGCAAAGGCATCCTGGTTGAGCCCTAAGCGCGTCCTTTCTTCGCGCAAACGCTCACCCACTCCAACGTCCAACTCTTCATCAGATGCACAACTTTTCAAGCTTCCACCCTTTACAGGCCCAACTCTTTGGGCATAATGACGCCTAATCAACACGGATGCACACGAATGGACACTATGCCCGCCCCACTCACACCCGAGCAAGCCCGAGCAGCGCTGGATCGACAGGGCGTCAGCCTTGCCGAGTTCTGCCGCCGGCATGATCTCAACAGCAATTTGGTGAGCGACTTGCTCAACGGCCGAAAGAAAGGACGTCGCGGCAAAGCTCACCAAGCCGCTGTTTTGTTGGGTATCAAGGAAGGCACGATCAGCACAGGGATCTGAGATTACCGTTCATTTAACGCAAGGATGCCGCTATTGAGCACTTACAAACTTGTTTGCCCCCACTGCCAATCTCGAATGCGAATACGCACGAGCGAAGGCACTCACATTTTTCTTCGCGTCGCCTATTTGCAGTGCCTGAATGAAGCCTGCGGCTGGTCGGTTCGGGCGCAGTTCGAAATGACGCATGAGATGAGCCCCAGCGGCATGGCGAATCCTGAAGTACGACTCCCTTTGGCGGATGCTGCATTGCGACGGTCGGCCATGAAGCCAGTCGATGCTCAGTTGGTGCAGATTCCGATCCAGGGACTGGAGGCCAAACAATGAAAACTACCCACATCACCCCGGACTACCGCACCTGCATGCAGGATGCCGCGCACGCTTATTTGTTGCGCCATCGAGCGGAGTACCTGGTCGACTCTGATCAACTGTTCAGCAGCGCCGAACGTCATTTGATTGTGGCGCTGGAAGTGCCGGCCAGCCTTGCGGCGAAACTGGTACATCTGGCGTGGACTGACATCCGGCAAGTCGAATCACTTTCCGCGTAACACCCCCTCACGCCCATTTCCGTTTCTGGCATCCCCGCATCGCGGGGTGATGGGCATGCCATGCCTGAAAATCGAGGTTTCAATGGAAGACACTATTTGCGTCACCCTCACACTGACCCGGATTGAAGCGTGCCGCTTGCTGGATAACGCACGCGTGCTGCAGGTCGCCCAATTTAAAAAGCACTGGGATGAGGAACGATTCAGCTCTATTCCTATTACCGAGCGACGCGCAGCCTTGTATGCGGCGATACCTGCGATGTCGGCGCAAGCGCAGTTGATTACGGTCTTGTCCTGCGGCATTTGGGCGAAGAATCGTCGGTGAACACCTTCACCAGCGCGCTGCATGCCGATGTGTTGCAGCGCCTCGCTGATGACTACGGGCTCAAGCGTCGCTTGAGCACCGACTATCTGCGAGGCGGCAAATGTCCGGCTTGCGGTCAAAAGGAGTTGTACGCCCGCTACTCCGAGCCGTGGCTGATCATTTGTGGTCGCGAGAGCAAGTGCGCTCAGCGCTGGCACCTCAAGGAGATTTACGAGGACCTGTTCAATGATTGGAGCAAGCGGGCACCCTCCTCTGAGCAATTTCCATCGGCGACGGCACGGGCCTACCTTGAGTTTGCCCGGGGCTTTCGTCACGAAGTTATTCAGGGCTGGTACACGCAGGAAACCTATTTTTCTGAGGACTTGAATGCCGGTACCGCAACGGTGCGCTTCGCGCTGGAAAAAGGTGGCTACTGGGAACGCCTGATCGACCGGCCGCACCGGTTCGGCAAGATGAAGGCGCGATTCAAGCCCGGCGACAGCCCGCGTGGGTGCTGGTGGTGCCCGCCGTGTGTCGAACTGCTGGACGTCAAAGAGCTGTGGGTTGTCGAGGGTATCTTCGATGCCATTGCCCTAGTGCATAACGGCATTGCTGCGGTGTCGGCGATGTCGTCGGCCTTCTTCCCTGAAGAGTCTCTGAAAGAGCTGGCTCGGCAGCGCGGCGGCAAATTGCCCAAGCTCGTTTGGGCACTGGACAACGAACCCGGCGCGCATAAATACACTAAGCGCTGGGTGCGTCAGGCTCGCGTCCTGGGCTACGAGTGCGAAGCAGCGCAGATCCCGCAATCGGACAGCCGCAAGGTCGATTGGAACGATCTGCATCAACGCTGGGCATTTATCGATGACGAGAGCGAGCGCGCCGAGCAGATCGAAAAGGACCTGGCCACCGCTCGCTATCACGGCTCCTTGCTGATCGCCGAAAGCGCGTCTGAGAAAGGCGTGCTGATGTACGAATGGCGCGAGCGCCACGAGTTTCACTTCGGCTTCGACAGCCGACTCTACTGGTTCAAGATGGATCTGGAGAAATTCAACAAGGCCATGCAGGCGCTGGAGTCCTCCGAGCGCCACGAAGACCAGTTGCTCAACGAAAAGCAGCGCCGCGAAAAGGCCCTGCGCCAATGCGGTGGTGTGTTGGAAATCGCCAACTGCTACCCACAGGCGCTGTACTTCCAGCGCAACGAAGTCACCGACGAATCCTGGTACTACTTCCGCGTCGACTTCCCGCACGACAGCGGCAGCGTCAAGAACACTTTCACCGGTGGCCAGGTCGCCGCCGCCAGCGAGTTCAAGAAACGTCTGCTCAGCATGGCCGCCGGCGCCGTCTTTACGGGTAGCGGCCAGCAGCTCGACAAGATCATGAAGGATCAGCTGTTCGGCCTAAAAACCGTCGAGACCATCGATTTCATCGGCTATAGCAAACTGCACAGTTGCTACGTGTTCGGCGACTTGGCCGTTCGTGGTGGCATCGTCAGCGCGGTGAACAAGGAGGACTTTTTCGAGTTCGGCAAGCTGCGACTGAAGACGCTGCAGAAGTCGATCGCCATGCACATCCAGCGCGACAGCAAGCAATATCGCACCGACTGGTTACCCATGCTGTGGCTGTGCTTTGGCGCTAAAGGCATTGTCGCACTGGCGTTTTGGTTTGGCTCGCTGTTCGCCGAGCAGATCCGCGCGCAGTACAAGTCCTTTCCGTTCCTTGAAGTCACCGGTGAAGCCGGCGCCGGCAAGACCACGCTGCTCACTTTCCTGTGGAAACTGCTGGGCCGTGAGCATGAAGGTTTTGATCCGTCGAAATCGACCCGCGCCGGCCGTCAGCGCGCCATGGGCCAGGTCTCGAACATGCCTGTCGTGCTGATCGAAGGCGACCGCAACGAGCCGGACAAGGCGCACGCCAAGGGTTTTGACTGGGACGAGCTGAAGGACTTCTACGGCGGAGGCACGCTCGGCACAAAGGGCATGAAGACCAGCGGCAACGAGACCTATGAACCGCCGTTCCGGGGCGCGATTGCGATCAGCCAGAACGCCGATGTCAGCGCGTCCGAAGCGATCCTGACCCGGATTATCAAATCGCACTTTGCTCGTCCGGAAGTCACCACCGAAAGCCGTGCAGCGGCTGACAACCTAAACCTGATCCCGGTTGAACAGTTGAGCCACTTCCTGCTGCTCGCCGTTCGTGCCGAAGCCCAGGTGATGGCCAAGTTCTCCGAACGCGTGCTCGTCCATGAGCAGCAACTGCGCAAGCTCAAAGAAATCTGCGTGGAACGGATCATCAAGAACCACAGCCAGCTGATGGCCTTGGTCGATTGCCTGCGGCTGGTTTGCCCGCTCGACGACAACCACGTCGCCACGACACATCAGGCACTGATGGTCATGGCGCTGGAGCGACAAGCCGCGATCAGTGCCGACCACCCGCTGGTTGCCGAGTTTTGGGAAGTCTACGAATACCTCGAAAGCCTCGGCGAAGGCCCGCAGGTCAACCACAGCACCGACTCGAAACTTATCGCGATCAACCTCAACGAGTTCGCCGAAAAGGCCAGCGAGCATCGGCAGAACCTCGCCGACCTCAAGACCTTGCGCGGGCTGCTGGTGAACAGCCGTAGCCGTAAATGGGTGGAGACCAACAAGGCGGTTTACAGCGCGGTGCGTGCGTCGCAGGCCGTCATGAACGGCACGCCGAAAAGAAGCACCACGGTGCGCTGCTGGATTTTTCAGCAGGCGTAACGACCTGCAATTAAGGGATCACCCGGCGCCGTAGTGCCGGGATGTGTAAAGGAGAAACACGATGCAGATAGAGGTTTTAGAGCCCTTGGATGTGCCCTGCTCTGTTGGGCGAAATTTCAGCTTACACGTCGGGCGTTTCGGCTTTGGTCGGGGGACGTTATGAAGAAAAGGAAAGCTTTCCCCTGGTGTATGGATTTGAACGGGGTTTGCGACCAATGCGGGAGGTCGCGGGCGCATGGGAATCATCGCAAATGCAGCAAGGCGCGACAGGTGGCTGCGGATCGGCTTCGAGTTGAGGAGGCTCGGAGCGGGGTTCCTCATGGACGGAAAAGAAGTGCTGGGTTGTTTTGGTTGTTGAGGCAGGAGTGAGGTAGCAACGGCAGTGGAAGGCTCAGGACTAGGCCTTTCCCTTTTCCAACACAGCACAGGAGGTGCATATGGCAGACGGTGTAGAGGCTCGCGGGAACTCAGTGCGGGTGTACTTTCGCTTCAATGGCGAGTTGTGCCGGGAGCGCATCCCCGGCGGCAATACTGCGGCCAACCGGGAGCACGCGGCGCGCCTGGTGAACATCATCGAATACGAAATCCAGGCCGGTACTTTCGATTACAGCCGGCACTTCCCCAACTCGGGCAAGCTGGCTGAGAACACATTCGGCCACTACCTGGATCTCTGGCTGAAGATCAAAAGCAACAGCGTTGCTGCGACCTCCTATCGAGGGTACGCCAACAAGGCCGAGGTACATGTCCGGCCGCGCTGGGGTAAATCGCAGATCGACCAGATCGATCACTTGGACTTGCAGGAGTGGATCCAGGACACGCTGTCGAAGCGACTCAAGAACAAGACTATTCGAGACATCATCTGCAACGTGAGACAGGTGTTTCGACTGTATCGCACTCGTAAAAAGGTTGCGCACGATCCTACGGAGGGTTTGTTCGTGAGGTTGCCTGATCCAGAGGCGCCGGATCCGTTCACTAGGGCCGAGATTAAGCTGATCCTCGAAACGCCCACGAAGCGGATTCAGGAGGTGCTGATGGTGCAATTTATGATTTGGGCAGGGCCTCGGGTTTCGGAGACGATTGCGCTGGCTTGGGAGGATGTCGATCTGGAGCAAGGAACGGTGACGTTTCGGCGGTCGAAGGTGCGCGGTGCCTATCGAGTGACTAAGACACGGCGGTCGACGCGGAAGGTGCGGTTACTAGCACCGGCGTGGGATGCGTTGCGCGGGATTGACGCGATCAACCCAGCCAAGAAGGCGGAGACAGTCGAAATTGTTGAACGGGATAACAAGACTGTTCGTAAGCACACGCTGCGATTTGTGTTTCTGAACAGTAAAAGCGGGTTGCCGCATGTGAGCGATTTTGTGGTGCGGGATCGGTTTTTTAAGGCGCACTTGCTTGTGGCTGGGGTGCGGTATAGGGGGCCTGGGCAGTGTCGGCATACGTATGCGAGTCAGTTACTGACGACGGGGGTGGCTTCGATTGATTGGATTGCGGAGCAGATGGGGCATACCAACAGCAATATGATTCGGCAGCATTATGGGACTTGGATTAATGAGGACGGGCCGGATGTTGTGGGGATGTTGGAAATTGCGTTGAATCTTTCAATCAGCTCCTGTTAATGCGAGAAAAAAACCAAATCTGACTCAAAAGGAAGAAAATCGGGAGCTGCATCATTTTTCATGACCGTCTTGACTCATGTCGCGACGAGTCCCCTTGTACAGAGAGAGATGGTGCTTTTACACTATTACTAAACACATCGAGATTACAGCATGATCTGTTCAGATTGCGTAACACCAGAGCCTCTGAAAACATTGATTATTGAACGCGGCCAACCAGCCATTTGCGAATACTGCGAGAATGAAGCCATAGCATATGAAACGAAACTGCTTTTTGAGTATGTATATGATCGAATAAGAGAGAATTTCGCTTCAGAAGATGACTTGTCTAGTTTTGAGCATGGCATGCTTTACGAGGGAGGGTCTGATGAAATCCCCGTTCAAACAATAGACATTGTATTATCGGAATGGCTTGAACTGGGAGAAGAAGTCTATTTCGATGACATCTGGAGCGGCGTACCATCGGAGTTCAACATCAATAAAAACGGCCAAACAACGCACTTCTATATCGACGACGGCCTATTGGAACGAAACATCTACGAAGATCGATGGACAAAATTCATTGAAGACATAAAACATGCACATCGCTTCTTCAACCCTATTGCCCGTGATTTTCTCGACTCAGTGTTCTCATCACTTTCGACGAAAGAACAAAAAATTAACGAAAACTTTCTTCGAACAATAAATAAAGGTGAAATGCTATTTCGAGCTAGAAATGGTGGAAACTATAAAGAAACAAAAAAAATATGGGACGACCTCACTAACGAATTTGGGCCATCACCCAAAAACAAAGCTGGTAGCCAGCGCATGACCCCAAATGGAATATCAGCGCTATATTGTGCATTGGATCGCGCGACGTGCTTGAGTGAAATTAGATCAATCACGGGGGATAATGTAGTCAGCATTGCATTGACCCCAACGACCCAACTTCATCTACTTGACTTGACCAAGCTGACCAAAATAGAACCACCAAAACTCACATTTCTCGATATAGGTTATCTTGATTCATTACACTTGAAAACCTTCATCAACTCTTTGGTTAGCAAAATGTCTAAGCCCAAGGGACGAAATGATGAGCTCAGCTATATATCCACCCAAGTTGTGTTCGAATATTTACGCCTCCGCTTTGGGTTGCAGGTGGACGGCCTTGTATTCCCGTCTGTTCAAACAGGAAGCATCGGAACAAATGTGGTTCTTTTTCCAGAAGCCAGCGTTCTGAGCAAGATCATTATAGAAAAAAATGAATCGAACCCAGCCTATAAATTCGAACCGAAGGCTAAACTAGCTGTGATTGCAGACTCTGTTAGATTCCACAAAATTACAGCTATTGAAACAAAGGCTACGCAGTATGACGAAATCCATGGGTTATTTATGAGCGAGCTTGAGCGCAAAAGAATGGGCTCAATACTCTGGCAATCCGAGGAATAACTCATAAATGACTGTCTCACACCTCAAAAATTAGTCAACAAAAGGTGTGAGACCACCTAAAGTAAAACTCTTCACGCTTTAGAAGCACTCCCCCCTCAGAACTATACTAAAAAAGAGATCACTAAATTATTAATTAAAATATACAGCCTTGCTAAGCCCTCCTCGACGCCTCCCTTGCCAATATACGATTAAGAGTTAACCTTAGCTCTTCGACTTCGAGCTTTCTCTTTTCGTACTCAGCTCTAGTCACTGGCTTCCGTCCGAACTCGTCATGAAAATGAATCTCTCCATTTTCATAGCCAACAAATGTTTTACCACCAAATTTATGTAACTTGTCTTTTGACGGCATAAGAAAATGCCCCAACTTACTCCAAAGTGTCATTTTCATCGATCTCTCCGGAAAAAGATCTTCCTCAGACTGTCCGGCGATGTACCGGTGAGCGCGTACTTTTATTAAATAATTCACTTCAAGAACCTGTGAGACAGTGAGCTCTCTTGTGCGAATACAGTTATCAAAGCGAATTACAGTATCATCAAACAGACGCGGATTCGTTCTAGGAATCCTGGCGCGACGCTCACCCTGTTTTTGAGACCACTCAAGATGAGTGAGGACAAACAAATGGTTCCTGTCCATCGGGAAAATTGTTTGAGTTCCCATCCATGCTTGAGGAGGATCCAGTCCAGGTCGGAGATGTTTATCATGAGGAAAAACAAACCGATTGAAAAAAGTTACTGGATGATCAGAGAAAATAAACTTCGGCCCGCCCAAAGGGGCATTGACTATTTCAAGTACTCCTTCGGCCCACATTAAGCAGTGCATCCTCCTCCATAATTGCATTTGGTGGAGTAACAAACTATGGTCATGAATACCACTGCGCCCCCACAACAACATCCCTTTGGGAGTTCGAAGCCGAAGGGCATCCATAAATTCAAATACAGCGCCGTATGTTTTTGAAACTGTTTGCCAGTCCTCATGTAGATAAGCCTGTATAGCAATTTTTCCTTGCTCATCCAACGGCCCGAATAAAAGACGCTCAATATCGTCGTTTGGCTCACCAAATACTTGTGTCGTATACAGATCGCTTTCGAAGAACCATGCATCTGCGCCTTTGTCCAAGATAGATCGGCCACGCCCGCGAACTTTTCCAGTTTTGTCTCTGTAAATAAAGGGGTGGAGGTCTAGAATTTTGAATGAAGTCTGACCTTCATTTAGAAAGCCCTTCTGATACCACTGTGGGACATAGTGATGTCGAAATGACTGCTGCTTTGCCATGGTGTCATCCTTCTTGGGGTGACTAGATGGTAAATTCCATCGAACCGATGGGCAGCTGTACCGATAGCACAGTGCAAGACGGGCTGTTCCATCCCTACCTAAGCAATACTTAAGTGGATCATAGGAAAGCTTGCAACCGCCTCACGTCTACAATCGTGATTCCCATAACGTTCCCATATCACCATTTTCCAGACACCAAAAACCACAAACCCCCGACTTTCTCTAGGAAAATCAGGGGTTTGTGTTTACTGAATGTGGCGGTGAAGGAGAGATTCGAACTCTCGATACAGTTTCCTGTATACACACTTTCCAGGCGTGCTCCTTAAGCCACTCGGACACTTCACCGTATCTCTTCAAACATGTTCTGTCTGTCGAGGCGCGCTAATGTAGTCGAAAGCTTTTCTGATGGCAAACTTTTTTTCAGAATTTTCATGCGGTTAAGACAGAAAGGCGTTTCGCCCCGCCTTGGGCCATGGCAAACCGGCCAATCTCTGGTGACGGCTACCCTTCTATATAGAAGCAGAACGGCGTGCTACGCCGGGCGCGGCCGGAAACGGTGACCGGCGAGTCAGTCACGGCGCTTTACCTGGCCTACGGCGGTGGGTAACGTCTGCCCATCTTTCTTACAAGGAATAGCGTCATGAGTGAGTTGATTGCCTACCACCTCGAAGACGGTATCGCGACCCTGACCTTGAACAACGGCAAGGTCAATGCCATTTCCCCGGACGTGATTGCGGCGTTCAACGCGGCGCTGGATCAGGCGAAGACTGATCGTGCCATCGTGATCATTACCGGTCAGCCGGGGATTCTGTCGGGCGGCTATGACTTGAAGGTGATGACCGCCGGCCCTAAAGAAGCCGTGGCACTGGTGACTGCGGGTTCGACCCTCGCCCGTCGTCTGCTCTCCCACCCATTCCCGGTGATCGTCGCCTGCCCTGGCCACGCCGTGGCCAAAGGCGCATTCCTGTTGCTGTCCGCCGACTACCGCATCGGCGTCGACGGCCCGTTCAGCATCGGCCTGAACGAAGTGCAGATTGGCATGACCATGCACCACGCCGGCATCGAACTGGCGCGTGATCGTCTGCGTCGTTCGGCGTTTCACCGTTCGGTGATCAACGGCGAGATGTTTGATCCGAAAAGTGCGGTGGATGCCGGCTTCCTCGACAAGGTGGTGGCTGCCGAAGAGCTGCACGGCGCAGCCCTGGCAGCGGCGCGTCAGTTGAAGAAGATCAACATGAACGCGCACAAGAACACCAAGCTCAAAGTGCGCAAGGCGCTGCTCGAAGCCCTCGACAACGCGATCATCCAGGATCAGGAACATCTCGGCTGATCTTGCGCTTTCCGAGCCAGAGAAAAGCCCGACCGTCGTGTCGGGCTTTTTCTTGCGCATACGGTTGATCGAGCGTCGACAGCTCTAGGCTGCGTCTGACGAACAACTCGGAAACATGCGCTTAAACATCGCCTATCTCCGGACTCTATAGCAGCAATTGCCGAAAACAGTGCACATCCGTACACTGCGCCACCTTTTGTCCCGGTGGGGCCTGAAAATGCTGTTTGTGTTTCGTATGTTATTGATGGGCCTGCACTTTATTCTGGCCGGCGTGCTGGGTGTGATCCTCGGGCTGTGCCGGCCGTTCAACCCGGACAATAGCCGACTGTGCGCCCGCCTCTACGCGCTGCCGGCCATGTGCATTCTGCGCTTGCGGGTGAAAGCCGATGTCGGCCCGTTGATGAACAAGCCCGACAGCTGTGTGATCGTCGCCAACCATCAGTCCAACTATGACCTGTTCGTGTTCGGCAACGTGGTGCCACGCCGCACCGTTTGCATCGGCAAAAAGAGCCTGAAATGGATACCGCTGTTCGGGCAATTGTTCTGGCTGGCCGGCAACGTGTTGATTGATCGTGGGAACGCGCACAAGGCGCGCCAGTCGATGCTCACCACCACCCACACCTTGCAGCACGAAGACACGTCGATCTGGGTATTCCCGGAAGGCACGCGCAACCTTGGCGAAGAACTGCTGCCGTTCAAGAAAGGCGCGTTCCAGATGGCGATCGCCGCTGGGGTGCCGATCGTGCCGGTATGCGTCAGCAGCTACATCAAGCACATGCGCCTGAATCGCTGGCGCAGCGGGAAAATTCTCATACGCTCGCTGCCGGCTATCCCTACAGCCGGGCTGACCATGGATGACATGCCCATGCTCATGTCCCAGTGCCGCGAGCAGATGCGCGAATGCATCGCCGCGATGGATCAGCAGCTGCAGGCTGCGTGAAAAAACAAACCCGCCTTGTGCGGGTTTTGTTTTGCCGGGTGAACTGTACAGATTTCACTGACTCTCAAGCAGCGACACGGCTAAGCTGAAGCCTTGTATTCCCTGCCATCTGCCAAGAAGAAGTGAACCACCACCATGGGTCGAGTTGTTGCTGCTGCGGTTTACAGCGCTGGTAAGAAAGTCACCAATATTACCCTCGATGAGGGCGCCGCCTGGGCTGCGAAAACCGGGCACTTTGTCTGGATCGGCCTGGAGGAGCCGGACGCTCAGGAGCTGGCCAATCTGCAACGCCAGTTCAACCTGCACGAACTGGCCATCGAAGACGCTCTGGAAAAACACAGCCGGCCGAAGCTGGAAACCTTTGGTGACGCCTTGTTTATCGTCACCTACTCGCCGATTCGCGAACATGGGATCTTGCAGTTCATCGAAACGCACATCTTCGCTGGCAAGGGTTACATCATCACCGCCCGCAACGGTCACTCGGCGTCCTACGCGCATGTCCGTCAACGCTGTGAGGCGCGACCGCTGTTGCTGGAGCACGGGGAAGATTTCGTCCTGTATGCACTGCTGGATTTCGTCATCGAAAACTATCAGCCGGTGGGCGAAGCGATCCATGCCGAGATCGATGAGCTGGAGCGCAACGTACTGTGCAGTGCGTTGAATGAGCACGACATTCAAAAACTCCACGGCCTGCGTCGGGACGTATTGCGCCTGCGCCGTTATGCGGCGCCGATGGTGGAGATCGGCGAGGAACTGCAGAAATTGAGCTTCCCGTTCATCGACAAGAACATGCGTCCGTACTTCCGCGATGTGCAGATCCATGTCACGCGGCAGATGGAGGACCTGACCACTCTGGCCGACATCGCCAGCCAGACCATCGAAATCGGCGTGCTGCTGGAGGCCTCACGGCAAAGCGTGGTGCAGCGCAAGTTTGCCGCCTGGGCGGCGATTCTGGCGTTCCCGACGGCGGTGGCGGGGATTTACGGGATGAACTTCCAGAACATGCCGGAGCTGAGTTGGCATTACGGCTATTTCGCCGTGCTGGGGTTTATTACGGTGGGGTGTGTGAGTTTGTGGGCGAGTTTCAAGAGGTCGGGTTGGTTGTAGGGAAGCAAAATCAAAAGCAAAGATCGCAGCCTGCGGCAGCTCCTACAGATGACATTCCCTGTAGGAGCTGCCGCAGGCTGCGATCTTTTGATCTGCTATCAAGCCGCTTCCGGCTTGTGCGCCACAAAGCGCATCATCCACTCCGCCACCGTGGTGCCATGGTGCTCCTGCTCCAGGCTGGCGACGCCCTTCGAGTAGATCTGCGAGCCCAGCGCGTCCTGACGCAGATCCAGCAGTGCCCGCGAATAGTCATGAATGAATTCCGGGTGGCCCTGGAAGCACAGCACCTGATCGTTGATGTGGTACGCGGCAAACGGGCAGAAATCGCTGGAGGCGATGACGGTGGCGTTTTCCGGTAGCGCAGTGACCTGATCCTGGTGACTGATCAGCAGCGTCAGCTCTTCACGCACCGGGCTCATCCACGGCGCCTTGGCCGCCAGTTTGTAGTTGTGGGTGCCAACGCCCCAGCCCTGAGTGGCACGCTCGCTCTTGCCGCCCAGCAGCAGCGCCAGCAATTGGTGGCCGAAGCACACGCCGAGCAGCTTGTCGCCGCGCTCGTAACGGGTCAGCAGGTATTGCTTGAGGGTCTGGATCCACGGGTCGGTGCCGAACGAATCGGCCTTGCTGCCGGTGACCAGGTACGCATCGAAGGTCTGATCGTCGCTGGGGTATTCGCCCTGCATCACGTTGTACACGGTGAACTCGGCGGCAATCGGTTGCTGCGAGAACAGGCGCTGGAACATCTGCCCGTAACCCTGATATTGATCGACCAGTTCCGGACGCAGGATGTCGGTTTCCAGAATGCAGATGCGTAGCGACATAAAAAATACCTGACACGTGATGGGAATAATGAACACCCCAGAGCCTGCCTTGAAACACCCCGGCAAGGCAAGCCCCGCAGCGTTCACCCGATCACTTAAAACAGCTCGCCTTTTGCCGCTTTGTCCAGCAGCAAAGCCGGTGGCGCAAAGCGCTCACCGTACTGCTCAGCCAGGTACTGCGCACGAGCGACGAAGTCCTGCACGCCGTACTGATTGATGAACTGCAGCGCACCGCCGGTCCACGGCGCAAACCCGATGCCGAAGATCGAGCCGACGTTGGCATCCGCCGTCGAAGTCAGCACGCCCTCCTCCACACAGCGCACGGTTTCCAGGGCCTGCACGAACAGCAGACGGTCACGCACATCCTTCGGCGAAATCTGTCCATCGGCCTTTTCGAAGCGCGTCTTCAACTCTGGCCACAGATGTTTCTGAGCTCCGGCTGGGTAGTCGTAGAATCCGCCGCCAGCGGCCTTGCCCGGACGCTTGTATTCATTGAGCAGCAAGTCAATCACGGCGAAGGCCGGGTGTTCTATCAGCGGTTTCCCTTCCGCTTGCAGGTCTTTGGCCGTCTGTTGACGGATATGGCTCATCAGGCTGAGGGAAACTTCATCGGAGATCGCCAGCGGCCCGACCGGCATCCCGGCCTTGCGCGCTTCGGTCTCGATCATCGGTGCACTCACGCCCTCGCCGAGCATGGCGATACCTTCGTTGGTGAAGGTGCCGAACACCCGCGAGGTAAAGAAGCCGCGACTGTCGTTGACCACGATCGGGGTTTTCTTGATCTGCAGGACGAAATCGAAACCCCGCGCCAGGGTTTCTGCGCTGGTTTGCGCGCCTTTGATGATTTCCACCAGCGGCATTTTGTCCACCGGGCTGAAGAAATGCAGGCCGATGAATTTGCTTTGATCCGGCACCGCGGTCGCCAGTCCGCTGATCGGCAGGGTCGACGTGTTGGAGGCGATTACTGCATCAGCGCCGACAACCTTTTGCGCTGCCGACGAGACTTTGGCCTTCAGTTCACGATCCTCGAACACCGCCTCGATGATCAGGTCACAACCCGCCAGATCCGCATCCTCTTCAGTGGCGTGAATTCGCGCCAGCACCGCCTCACGCTTCGAAGCATCCATCTGCCCACGGGCGACTTTCTTGTCGAGCAGCGCCGCCGAATGGGCCTTGCCCTTCTCGGCCGCGGCCAAGTTGATGTCCTTGAGCACCACGTCGATACCGGCCGATGCACTGACGAAGGCGATCCCGGCGCCCATCATGCCCGCCCCAAGCACACCGACCTTGCGCGTCACGTAAGGCGCAAAGCCCTGCGGCCGCGAGCCACCGGCGTTGATCTCGTTGAGCTGGAACCAGAAGGTGCCGATCAGGTTTTTCGAGATTTGCCCGGTGGTCAGTTCGGTGAAGTAACGGGTTTCGATCAGGTGCGCGGTGTCAAAATCGACCTGCGCACCCTCCACCGCCGCACAGAGGATTTTCTCCGGCGCGGGCAGCGTGCCCTGGGTTTTGCTGCGCAGGATCGACGGCGCAATCGCCAGCATCTGCGCGACCTTCGGGTTCGACGGTGTGCCGCCGGGGATCTGATAGCCCTTCACGTCCCAACGCTGCACCGCGCTCGGGTTGGCGCCAATCCAGGCGCGCGCCTTGGCCAGCATCTCGTCACGATCCGCCGCCAGCTCATCAATCAGACCGGCCTGCAACGCCTGCTGCGGGCGCACCTTCTTGCCTTCGAGCAGGTACGGCAAGGCTTTTTCGATGCCGAGCATGCGCACCATACGCACCACCCCGCCGCCGCCCGGCAGCAGGCCCAGGGTCACTTCCGGCAGACCGAGTTGCACCGCCGCGTCGTCCAGTGCCACGCGATGATGGCAGGCCAGACAGATTTCCCAGCCACCGCCCAGCGCGGCGCCGTTGATCGCCGCGACCACCGGTTTGCCGAGGGTTTCCAAAGTGCGCAATTGCGCTTTGAGGCTCAGCACCATGTCATAAAAGGCTTTGGCTTCGGGTTTGCCGACCTTGATCAGCTCGTTGAGGTCGCCGCCGGCAAAGAAGGTTTTCTTCGCCGAGGTGATGATCACCCCGGCGATGCTGTCCTTTTCCGCCACCAGCCGCGCAACGCAGGCGCCCATGGCCTCGCGGTACACGGCGTTCATGGTGTTGGCGCTCTGGCCCGGCAGGTCGATGGTGAGGACGACGATGGCGTCCTGGCCTTTTTCGTAACGAATGGCTTCGCTCATAACAAGGTTCCTTGAATTCGGGGCTCAGAGGCGTTCGATGATGGTGGCAATGCCCATGCCGCCGCCGACACACAGCGTCGCCAGACCATAGCGCAGGCGCCGGGCTTCCAGTTCATCGAGCAGGGTGCCAAGGATTGCGCAACCGGTGGCGCCGAGCGGATGGCCCATGGCGATCGAGCCGCCGTTGACGTTGACCTTGTCCGGGTCCACCGCCATGTCCTTGATGAACTTCAGCACCACCGAGGCAAACGCCTCGTTGACCTCGAACAGGTCGATGTCCTCCACGCGCAAGCCGGCCTTGGCCAAGGCCTTGCGCGTGGCCGGCGCCGGGCCGGTAAGCATGATGGTCGGGTCAGTGCTGGTCACCGCCGTGGCGACGATGCGCGCCCGCGGTTGCAGGCCCAGCGCGCGACCCTTGGCTTCAGAGCCGATCAGCATCAATGCCGCGCCGTCAACGATCCCGGAGCTGTTGCCCGGCGTGTGCACGTGGTTGATCCGCTCCACATGGCTGTAGACCCGCAGCGCGGTGGCATCGAAGCCCATCTGGCCGATCATCTCGAAGCTGGGCTTGAGTTTGCCCAGGCCTTCCATCGTCGATTCGGCGCGAATGAATTCGTCGTGGTCGAGCAGGATGATGCGGTTCTGATCCTGCACCGGCACCAACGACTTGTTGAACGAACCGTCGGCCCGCGCTCGGGCGGCTTTGTGTTGCGAGTGCAGCGCGTAGGCATCGACGTCCGCACGGCTGAAGCCTTCAAGAGTGGCGATCAGGTCGGCACCGACGCCCTGCGGAGTGAAGTGGCTGTGCAGGTTGGTCTGCGGATCCAGCGCCCAGGCGCCACCGTCACTGCCCATCGGCACCCGCGACATCGACTCGACGCCACCGACCACCACCAGATCCTCGAAGCCCGAGCGCACCTTCATCGCGCCGAGGTTGACCGCCTCCAGACCCGAGGCGCAGAAGCGGTTGATCTGCACGCCGGCCACGCTGACATCCCAGTCGGCGACCTGCACCGCGGTCTTGGCGATGTCGGAACCCTGATCGCCAATCGGCGTGACGCAGCCGAGCACCACGTCATCGACCTGGCTGGTGTCCAGCGCCGTGCGGCGTTGCAGCGCGGTCAGCAACCCGGCGACCAGATTCACCGGTTTGACGCTGTGCAGCGCGCCATCGGCCTTGCCTTTGCCGCGGGGCGTGCGTAACGCATCGAAAATCAAAGCTTGGGTCATGACGTCCTCGAACCTGTGCGGTGAGTGAATTTCGTGCTGTCACTGTTGTCCCGTACCGTCGAGGATTCAATGACCACAGCGCTCAATGACGTTGACGCGCACGCTCAGACGGACGGTCGTCCGCCATTGGGTGAACCGGTTCAGGTCGGCGAGTTGTCTAGCAAGCGGGCGGCGCAGAAGCTGGCAATACGCCTCATGCCTTTTTTATCGCTACTGGTAGCAAATACATATGAAATGGATCTAAGCCAAGCGTGACGCGGCCTCTAAGGTAGTACATGTACGTCAGGGTCGTCGGGTTTTGCCGGGGCCGACGTTCTTCAACAGGAAGTGCAGCGTTTGCCGTCATGGATATGCAGGCAAACATCAGGAAATAACAAAAAAGGCGGTCAAGCCATGTTCAAACAACCGAAAGTTCGTCAAGCAGGACTCATTCTTTTCGCCACCACGCTGTTGTTGATTCTGCCCAACCTGACCAAAGTGATTGGCTGACTCAAGCGGCAGGCGCTCCTTATCGCCAGACAAAATGTGGCTGGCCCGCTACCCGGGCCAGCGTGGCTGTGCCAACCTTTGTGCACTTCCACGACAGGGACGACGATCATTTGAAAAAGCTCATTGGGTTCTGGGCCTTGCTGCTGAGCATGCCCTTGTCTGCCGCACAGCTCACGCTGGAGCTGGGCGCGAACAGCCGCACCTGGCAGACAGAAGACTTGCTCAAGCACCCACAGGTGCAAACCCTCACCATCAACAACGATGTTTCCTACAAGAAAGACATGACCTACCACGTCGTGCCTGTGTCAGCGCTGCTCACCGGGATCAAGCCGGACGATCACCTGCAGGCAGTAGCGCTGGACGGCTTTGCCGCGGAGTTGAGCGCTGCACCGTTGCTCAACACCAAAGGCGCGCGGGCGTGGCTGGCCATCGAGGACCCGGCGCAGCCGTGGCCGCCATTGTCCGAAGGCAAGCACAGTGCGGGGCCGTTCTATCTGGTCTGGACCGACCCGCAGGCGGGCAACATCAGCCCGGAGCAATGGCCGTTCGAAGTGGCCAGCATCAAGCGCATGGCGCCGGTGGCCGAGCGTTTCCCTGCGCTGTTGCCGGATCCCAGGCTGAAAGCGAATGACCCGGTGAATCAGGGTTTCGCGTTGTTTCAGAAGAACTGCCTGGCCTGCCATCGGTTGAACGGTGCCGGGGATGCGCAGTTCGGGCCGGACCTGAACATTCCGTACAACCCGACCGAGTATTTCGGCGCGAACTTCCTCAAGCGCTACATTCGCGATCCGCAGAGTTTGCGCCACTGGCCGCAGGCGAAGATGCCGGGGTTTTCGGCGCAGGTGTTGCCGGAGGGGGACTTGCAGTTGCTGATCGGTTATTTGCAGCACATGGCTGGGCGCAAGGTTAAACCATAATTGCTGTTCAAAAACCTTGTAGGAGCTGCGGCACGCTGCGATCTTTTGACCTTGATTTTAAAAACAGAAGCAAAAGATCGCAGCGTGCCGCAGCTCCTACAGGGGGTAATGCGTTATTGCTGCTGAACAGAGATAACCGGCGTCGGCGACACGAACACCTTCGCATGCATCTGCTCGCTCCCGCCGCCCCGGCGCATGCCGCGCACCGGGCAGGCGTCCAGATAATCCAGGCCCACCGCCAGTTTCAGGTGCCGCTCCGGGCGTGCCAATTGGTTGGTCACGTCAAAGCTGTACCAGGCGTCATCCAGCCACGCTTCGGCCCAAGCGTGACTGGCCAGGTGCTCGGCGTCTTCGCTGTACAGATAACCGGACACATAACGCGACGGAATTCCCAGACTGCGCGCGCACGCCAGAAACGCATGGGTGTGATCCTGACAGACCCCGGCGCGCCCGGCGAAGGCTTCGGCAGCGCTGGTGTCGACTTCGGTGGAACCCGGCGTGTAGCTCATGTGCTGGTTCAAACCGTGCATCAGGTCGATCAACGCGGTGCGATCACGGCGCTGCTTGCAGGATTTCGCCGCAAACGCGCGCAAGGCTTCGTCCGCCTCGGTCAAACGGGTGAAACGCAGGAACGGCAGCGCTGACTGGCTCTCATGCTCGGCCTCGCGCAATTCGTCGATATCGACCTGGCCACGGGCGCCGATGATGATCGCTTCGTGCGGCTCGTCCATGGTCAGCACATGCAGAATGTTGCCGAACGGATCGAGCTGGGCGCGCACCGGACGCGGCAGGTCGAGCTGCCAACTCAACACGTGCTGACGCTCGCTGTCGTGCGGGGTCAGGCGCAGATACTGGATGCTCGCCCGCACCTGATCTTCATAGTGATAGGTGGTCTCGTGGCTAATGGAAAGTCTCATGCAGCCTCCAGGTATGAACTGTGAATCGCGTTGCCCAACTGGCGCACCAGCGGGATGAATTCGGTGAGCCAGGCGTGCAGGCCTTCAGCGAGGATTTCGTTGATGCCGGTATAACGCAGACGCGCGTCCATCTCAGCGGCGAGGCGTTGTGCCGGACGGCCATTGGCGCCAGGTAATTGGGCGAGAATCTGGTCGATTTCTTCGGTGCAGGCGCGCAACGAACGCGGCACATCGGCGCGTAACAGCAGCAGCTCGGCGACATGCCGGGCGCCGGGTGCGTCGCGGTAGATCTCGGTGTAGGCCTCGAACGATGACAGCGCCCGCAGCAGCGCACTCCATTGATAGTAAGCATGAGCGGTGCCGTCGCTGACGGCCTCGGCCTGATCGCCGGCCATTTCATAGCGCGCATCGAGCAGGCGCAGCGTGTTATCCGCACGCTCGATAAACGTGCCCAGACGAATGAAGCGGAACGCATCGTTGCGCATGATCGTGCCGTAGGAGGCGCCACGGAACAGGTGCGAGCGCTCCTTGATCCACTCGCAGAAACGGCTCATGCCATAGCGACTGAGACCTTGTTCGGCAATGCCGCGAATCTCCAGCCAGGTGGCATTGATGTTTTCCCACATGTCGGCGGTGATCCGCCCACGCACCGCATGCGCACTGGCCCGTGCCGCGCCGAGACAGCTGTAGATGCTCGCCGGGTTGGCCGCATCGAGGGCGAAAAAATGGAGCAGGCGTTCGGCGTGCAGTTCGCCGTGACGCTCCAGATAATCGTCGAGGGTGCCGGTGATCAACAGCGGCATGGCCAGTTCGTGCAAACCATCGCCGCGACCGTCCTGCGGCATCAGCGACAGCGAATAGCTGATATCGAGCATCCGCGCGAGGTTTTCCGCCCGCTCCAGGTAACGCGACATCCAGTACAGATCCGAGGCAGTTCTACTTAACATGGCAGGCTTCCTTCAATCCTCGACCACCCAGGTGTCCTTGGTTCCGCCACCCTGGGAGGAGTTCACCACCAGAGAGCCTTCACGCAGGGCGACACGGGTCAAACCGCCGGGCACGACCCGGGTTTCGCGGCCAGACAGTACAAACGGACGCAGGTCGATATGGCGCGGCGCAATGCCGTTTTCGACAAAGGTCGGACAGGTCGACAGCGACAACGTCGGCTGCGCAATGTACGCGTGGGGCTTGGCCTTTATCCGCTCACGGAACGCATCGATCTGCGCCGTGGTCGACGCCGGCCCCACCAGCATCCCGTAACCGCCGGAGCCCTGGGTCTCCTTGACCACCAGATCCGGAAGATTGGCCAGTACGTGGGAAAGTTCCGAGGGGTTGCGGCACTGCCAGGTCGGCACGTTTTTCAGGATCGGCTCCTCGTCGAGGTAGAAACGGATCATCTCGGTAACAAACGGGTACACCGATTTGTCGTCCGCCACGCCAGTGCCGATGGCATTGGCCAGCACCACGTTGCCCGAGCGATACGACGACAACAGCCCCGGTACGCCGAGCATCGAGTCGGGATTGAACGCCAGCGGATCGAGGAACGCGTCATCGAGACGGCGGTAGATCACGTCCACCGCTTTCGGCCCGTCGGTGGTGCGCATGAAGACTTTGTCGTCGCGCACGAACAGATCGGCGCCCTCCACCAGTTCAACGCCCATTTCCCGCGCCAGGAAGGCGTGTTCGAAGAACGCACTGTTAAAGCGCCCCGGCGTCAACACCACCACGCTCGGGTCGTCGATCGGGCTCGAACTCTTCAGCGTGTCCAGCAACAGGTTCGGGTAGTGGTCAATGGGCGCAATGCGCTGGGCGGCGAACAGTTCCGGAAACAAGCGCATCATCATCTTGCGGTCTTCGAGCATGTAGCTGACGCCGCTCGGCGTGCGCAGGTTGTCTTCGAGCACGTAATAGGTGCCGTCGCCATCGCGCACCAGGTCGACGCCGGAGATGTGCGAATAGATATCGCGGTGCAGATCCAGGCCCTGCATCGCCAACTGATACTGCTCGTTGGCCAGCACCTGTTCGGCGGGGATGATTCCGGCCTTGATGATGCGCTGCTCGTGATAGAGATCGGCGAGGAACATGTTCAACGCCTTGACCCGCTGGATGCAGCCACGCTCGACGATCCGCCACTCGCTGGCGGGAATGCTGCGCGGAATGGTGTCGAAAGGAATCAGGCGCTCGGTGCCCTGCTCGTCGCCATAGAGCGTGAAGGTGATTCCGGCCCGGTGGAACAGCAGATCAGCCTCGCGTCGCCGTTGTGCCAGCAACTCGTCAGGCGTGTCGGCCAGCCAACGGGCGAACTCGCGGTAATGCGGGCGGACCTGGCCGCCGGCATCGTACATTTCATCAAAATAGGTGCGGATCATGCCGTACTCCTTGTCACCCGGACCTACAGGCCTTCGCAAGGCCCGTGCCATCGGCATAAACGCTTTGATTTCAATCGCTTGGATAATCACGCCGCAAGCACCGCACCATTCCTGTGCGACAAATGTCCCAAGCTGATTGCCCCCGCCTCATTGCGACGCAGTGCTGTCGCCTATCACCAGCATAGTCAGAGTTGATTTCACTGCCTGCGCCGGGCTGCGGATAATCGGCGCATCGGCTGACGACTGCCCCGGCGCAGGCTTCAGCTCAATTGATCCAGGCTGCCAGCGCAGCCCCCGCAAGCCTTGACCCTGACCGGTTTCATGTCCTTATCGCTCTTCCCTTTTAGCCACCCTCTCCGGTGGCTTTTTTTTGCCTTTCTGAAATGTTTTGAAAGCAAAAGCAAAAAGATCGCAGCCTCCGGCAGTTCCTACACCGATCACCTGTAGGAGCTGCCGAAGGCTGCGATCTTTTGACTTTAAAAAAGGTAACCCGAATCAATTCAGACGATGGCGGTTACGCACCTCCTGCTTGACGCCCCAGCCCTCGATGATGCCGCCCAGCGGCTCGACCACGGCAGAGAAGCCCTGCTCGAAATCGCCAATGTCGTCATAGGTCGCGTACATCACTTTGCTCAGTTCCAGCGACCAGGCGCCATCGTCGCGCGCACTGACCTGGGCATTGATCGATTCACCACGGAATTTGCCTGCCGCCCTGCGCGCCCGCTCCTCGTCCGGGAAAATGGCGTAGAACTCGATGGGATGGAACCGGGAAAAGTCGAAACCGCCTTCTTTCATGCGGCGCAGAACATTGCTGCTGATGTCTTCTTGATAGGCTGTGCTCATGAATCGTCCCCCTCGGATAGATGGATAGACTTTCCGTATTCCCGCCCCGGGCCTTACAGGCCAAAGTACTGCGGCAACGTGATTGCACGCGGGAAACAAGCATGTAGCTGACAAGACCAGACCTTAGCGATTCATTCGCTGATCTCGCTTGCAGAGTAGCCCCAAGATAGAGCTGCTGCCAAGGCCTGGTGTTTCAAGTGACAGGAAGAATTTCAGATTGGCGTGATGCTGCGGATTTCGATGCTGTTCTGGGCTTTCAGGTTTTTTGCACCTGCGTCTGGAGTTCGCCCTTCCAGATCATTCATATCCAGTTCGGCGGCCACCGGCAGGAGCCGTTCCTTGATCAGGCGTGCCGCCTCGTCGTCGCTGGGGCATTCCGCGCGCTCGAACACCTCATCGACAATTTCACCATGATCGTCCACGAAAGTGACTTTCCACTTTTGCATCGGTGCCTCCTCGATCAAACCCGCAAATGGGCTTACCTCTATCTCGACTTTTGGCGAGATTGATCGTTCAAAAGGATTGCAGCAGACGAACATGAAAAAAAATACATCCACTGTAGGAGCTGCCGCAGGCTGCGATCTTTTGATCTTGTTTTTTAACAATCAAAGTCAAAAGATCGCAGCCTGCGGCAGCTCCTACAGGGTTTTGCAGTGGTCAGTCGTTGCTTGGCTTGTTGATCGCCTGCAGCACGTACTGTGGCAGCGCGAACGCGCCGATGTGGATTTCCGGGTTGTAGTAACGAGTGACAATGCCGCTGCCGATGAAGCGCTGTTGCAGGGTTTCACGGCTCAGCTTGCGGTAGGCCGGGTTGGTCGAACCCCAGGCGAAGGTCATCGAACCGCCGATGTAGGTCGGCACGGCCGCCTGATAGAAGTGCCAGTCCGGGAACAGGCTGCGCAGGCGGCCGGCGGTGGTTTTGACTTCGTCGATCTGCATGAACGGCGTGCCGTTCTGGGTCACGAGGATCCCGCCTTCGTTCAGGCAACGGTGGCAGGCCTGGTAGAAGTTCTCCGAGAACAGCACTTCGCCCGGGCCGATCGGGTCGGTGGAGTCGGAGATGATCACGTCGAATTTTTCTGTGGTGGTGGCGACGAAACGCATGCCGTCGTCGATCACCAGGTTCAGCCGTGGGTCGTCGTAGGCGCCTTTGGAGTGGTTCGGCAGGAATTCCTTGCACATGTCGACCACGGTGCCGTCGATCTCGACCATGGTGATGTGCTCGACGCCGGCGTGTTTGGTCACTTCGCGCAGCATGCCGCCGTCACCGCCGCCGATGATCAGCACGCGCTTGGCGGTGCCGTGGGCGAGGATCGGCACGTGGGTGAGCATTTCGTGGTAGATGAATTCGTCGGCTTCGGTGGTCTGGATCACGCCGTCCAGCGCCATCACCCGGCCCATGCGCGGGTTCTGGAAAATCACCAGGTGCTGGTGCTCGGTGCGCACTTCGTGCAGCAGTTTTTCCATGCGAAAACGCTGGCCGTAGCCTTCGTAGAGGGTTTCCAGGTACTCGCTGGTCTTGGTGACGGTCATGGTCAAGTGCTCCGATGAATGCGCGGGCGTCAATCGTGGGGGACGATTGCCCGGGAAAGGCGCGCATTCTACGTTGCTGAAGATGACAGGTCGAACCTTCCTCCGACAGGGCACACTCTGGAGCTAACGCAAGACCAATGTGGGAGCGGGCTTGCTCGCGAAAGCGGAGTGTCATTCAACCTGTGTTTCGATTGAACAATCGCCTTCGCGAGCAAGCCCGCTCCCACAGGGGGATCAGCGTGTTTTCGGGAAAGCGTCAGACCCGCACGTTGCCCCGTGGCCCGGCGATCGCCCAGATGATCAGGCCCAGCACCGGCAGGAGGATGATCAGCAGGACCCAGAGGATTTTCATCCCGGTCTCGGCGCCGCTTTTCAGCACGTTGATGATCGCCCAGATATCGAGGGCAAGGATGATCAGGCCAATCAGACCGTTGAACGTAGAACCCATGGTGTCGCTCCAGAATAGTGGCATGCACTTTTAGGATAGACGGTCGCGCGCAGGGTTCCCTTTTATTGCGCTCAGACGTGAACGGCGACTTTCAGCGCTTCCAGCGAAGGCGCAGCAGCGATACCGACTTCGGCGCACAGCTCCAGCACTCGCGGTACGTCGTTGCCGTAGACCAGCACCACTTGCAGCTCGTCATCGAGCAACTGGCTGAAGTTCATCAGCGTGTAACCGCCGTTTTCCTTGTTCAGGCTGCTCATCTGCACCTGGATGCGGTTGAGCGCGGTCAGCGCCTCGGTCTTGGCCAGTTGCTTGGGCTTGAGGTTGAAATCCACGCCCGGGCCGAACGAGGCGACGATCTGCGCGAACAGGTCAACGTAAGTGTCGGCCTGGAACAGCACGGTTTCCGGCAGGCTGCCGACCACTACCCACTCGCCCAGCGGGATCGGGAAGGTGTCGTCGTAGTTGATGTCCGGGTTGGCTGCCAGAAAGGCATCGGCATCGGCGTAGGCCTGCGCCGCTTCGTCGGCCACGCTCAGGATCTCGTCCTCGCCCATGCAGCCGGAGCTGATTTTGCTGATGAGTTCGACGAGTGCGGCTTTCATGAGGGCGGGTCCTGTAGAAGGTTGAATTCGAGGGCGCGGAGGATAGCTCATTGCAGCCTCAGGCTGCACACAGAACATCTGTGGCGAGGGAGCTTGCTCCCGCTGGGGCGCGAAGCGGCCCCAAAACAGTTAACTCACCATTTTTACCAGCGCTGCGCACTGGAGCGGGAGCAAGCTCCCTCGCCACAGGATTCACATCAACTGGAGATTCGAGTTTCAGCCCAGCAGTTTTTCCAGCTGCGCCGTGGTATCGACCGCGCCCATGGTGCGCGCCGCATCCAGGGCGGTGATGCCGTTGGCATCCTTGGCTTGCGGATCCGCGCCTTTGCCGATCAGGTAATCAACGATTTCAACGCGGTTGAACATCGCCGCCATCATCAGCGCAGTGCGGCCGTCGAAAGACGAACCTTCGATCTCGGCGCCCGCTTCCACCAGCGCCTTGACCACGGCCAGATCGCCTTTGAATGCAGCGCCGGCAATCGGGCTCTGGCCATTGCCATTACGCATTTCCGGGTCGGCCTTGTGCTTGAGCAGTACCTGCACCGCGTCGATGTGACCGTAGTAGCTGGCGAGCATCAGCAGCGTATCGCCCTTGCTGTTTTTCAGGTTGACCGGCAAACCGGCGCTGATCAGCCGATCGAGCATCAGCGCATCACCGTCGCGTGCCTTGTTGAAAACCTGCTCGGTGAATTCGGCAGCTTCTTCAGGGGTCATCTGGCGGCTTTGGTCAGACATGGGGTCACTCCACTTTCGGTTGATCGCAAAGCCGACAGTTTCCCGAGCGCGACGGTAGCTGTCACCCCCTTTTTCTCAAGTCGTGCCATAGCCAATATCAATAGCGGTACTTGCCCTGATGAATATCGGTCAGCACCTGATCCGTCACCTGCACGTAAGTCTGCGTGCCGGGCAGCCAGGCGTAGATCGGGTCATCGCCCGTCTGGCCGGGGTCGAAACCTTCGTTTTTCAGTCGGGTTTTCTGGTATTTGAAGGTCCCGGTGGTTTCCATTTTCACCTTGACCCGCAGGAACAATGGCACCGCATAGGCCGGCATGCGCTGACGGGCGAACGCGAGCAATTCGGCGAAATCCAGGGTCGCCAGTGACTCGGCGGGGGTGATCGCAGCCATGCCGGCGCGGCCGTTGGTGTTGCGCACTTCCACACCATAAGCGACTGCCTCGGAAATGTGCGGATGTTGCAGCAACAGGTTTTCGACCTCGGTGGTCGAGACGTTCTCGCCCTTCCAGCGATAGGTATCCCCGAGCCGATCGACGAATTGCGCATGGCCGAAACCGATATTGCGCAGCAGGTCACCGGTATTGAAGTAGCGGTCGCCTTTGCTGAACACGTCGTGCAACACCACTTTGGCGGTTTTCTGTGGATCGGTGTAACCGTCCAGCGGCGCTTTGTCGTCGATCCGCGCGAGCAGCAAGCCCTGCTCGCCTTTGCCGACCTTGCGCATGAAGCCGTCGGCGCTGCGCAGTGGCTGCCCGCTGTCGTGGTCGTACGCCACCAGTTCCCAGGCCATCAGCGAGAACCCGATGGTGTTGTCGAAGTTGAGGATATTGCTGAAGCCGATGTTGCCGTCGCTCGCCGCGTACAGCTCGCAGATGTGCTCGACGGCAAACCGGGTCTTGAACTCGGCCCAGGCGCCGGGACGCAAGCCGTTGCCGATCATCTTGCGCACCGCGTGACGGCTGTCATCGGCGCTGACCGGTTGATCGACCAGATAACGACACAATTCGCCGACGTAACCGAGGGTGGTCGCGTGGTAGCGACGCACGTCCGGCCAGAACTGGCTGGCGCTGAATTTGCGGCGGATCGCGAACCCGGAGGCGCCATTGATCGCCGAGCCCCAGCACACGCACAGCCCGGTGGCGTGGTACAGCGGCAAGGTGCAATAGACGACGTCATCGGGGGTCATATTCAGCGCGATCATGCCGAAGCTGGCCGAGCTGCGCATCCAGCGGCCGTGCTTGAACACCCCGGCCTTGGGCAGGCCGGTGGTGCCGGAGGTGTAGATGTAAAAACACGGGTCGTTGAAGAACACTGCGCCGCTGCTGGGCGGGTTATCAGCACAAGCGTCGGCACTGGCGCTGATCAGATTGACGTAGCCTTCGGGCGCAATGCCCGGGTGGCTGTAGGTGTCGCGGTCGGCGATAAACCAGGTGCGTTGCGCCGGGATCGACACTTGCTCACGGATCGCGGCAAATGCCGGCAGCAGTTCCTCACCGAGGATGATCGCCACCGGCGCCACCAGATTTATGCTGTGAATCAGCGTATCGCGGGTCTGCGAAGTATTGAGCAGCGCACTGACCGCACCGACCTTGGCCAGCGCCAGAATGCTCACCAGCAGTTCCGGACGGTTTTCGATGAACACTGCCACCACGTCGCCCTTGCCAATCCCCTGCGCGCTCAGACAGTGGGCAATCCTGTTGGCCCACTGGTTGACCTGCGCATAGGTCAGCAAGACGTTGTCCTGCAGGATCGCCAGGCCGTCGGGATTGCGCAGTGTTGCCTGCTCGAAGGTCCAGCCGAGGCCACACGTTTGGGTCGGATCCGTGACATTGGCGACTTTCATGCCTTTGACCACCCGCGGGATGGCTTTGGCAATCGTCGGCAGTTTGCGGAGCATCATGCTCCAGGTAATCGTGTCGCTCGACGCGTGATTCATGGCAGCTCCCCGGTCGGCCTGGTTGGCCGGTTTTTTATTGTTCGGGTTGTGGGCATGACCTGCGTTGTGGGCAAGGTCGAGATCGAAAATACGTCAGCGCTTCTCGGCCTGTACACGCGGTTTTTGCAATGATTTGTATCCGCCCTGTCACACTTGGTGGCGGGGATTGCACCTTTGTCATTTGGTTCCGTTCAACGCATGAGAATCCCGCAAAATGCAGGATGCACGATGGCCATTCATGCAGATTGCACGAGCCCGGCAAATTTCACGATTTTTAACTCATTGATTTATATAGGTTTTTATTTTTTCGCGTGCTGGCACAATCGCTGCAACCTCCTCTGCATGCTTGCCATTCAAGTGCATACGGAGCTGAAAGACATGAGCCTGATCCAAGAAAAATTTACCTCGCTGTTCTCCAACTTCAACGTCACCACTGCGCCACGTCCCGATGGCGGGATCCTGCTGACCCTGCGCAGCAGCGATGGCAAAGTCTTCAAGCGCGCTCTGACGTACCAGCAAATGCACAACGCCGACCAACTGTCGTGGGCGATCAGCGCAATTCGTCGTGACCTGGCGGAACAGGCCAGCGAGCTGCCGCAGATTGCCATGCTGCAAAGCCAGCAGCGTTTTGCACTGCCGACGTATCACTCGCTGTAAAAATGTAAACGCATTAAACAAAAAAGGCCTTGGAGCATCTGCTCCACGGCCTTTTGTTTGTACGCGGCTTTTATGTAGGAGCTGCGGAACGCTGCGATCTTTTGATCTTGATCTTTAACACCAAAATCAACATCAAAAGATCGCAGCCTTCGGCAGCTCCTACAGGGGGTGTGCGTGGTTAGAAGGCTTCGGGTTCGATGCCGGTGAAGCTGTCGACGGTGATATGGCTTCCCAGTTCTCCACCCTCGCGAGCCAGGCCACAGGTCTGCAAACCGGCAGCCTGCGCGGCATCCAGTTCCTCGACGATGTCCGACAGAAACAGAATCTCCCCCGGCTCGACGCCAATCGCCTGTTGGATGTTGCGATAGGATTGTTCTTCGCGTTTAGGCCCCGACGTGGTATCGAAATACCCGCTGAACAGCGGCGTCAGATCCCCCGCTTCGGAGCAGCCGAAGATCAGCTTCTGCGCCTGGATCGAGCCCGACGAATACACAAACAGTTGATAACCGGCCTGATGCCATTGCTTGAGCGCTTCAACAGCATCCGGGTAAACGTGGCCTTTCAACTGCCCGGCTTGATAACCCTGCTCCCAGACCATGCCTTGCAGCGCTTTCAGCGGCGTGGCCTTGCGGTCTTCGGCGATCCAGCTCAGGAGAATTTCAACCACCCGTTCAACGTCGGCCTGCGGCTCGTCGCTGTCGCGGCGCACGGCGGCGATCTGTTCGGCGACATCGGCGCGCTCGGCGTTTTGCCGCACGAAGTCCGGCAGGTGTCTGGCGGCGTACGGGAACAGCACGTCGAAGACGAAACTCACCGCGCTGGTGGTGCCTTCGATGTCGGTGAGGATGACTTTGATCGACATCGGCTCAGTCCTCCAGACGCGGGAAGCGCCCGGCGATGTCTTCGCCGGTGAAATTGGCGACCCAGCCTTCCGGGTTGTTGAACAGACGAATCGCCACGAAGTGCGGGTGCTCGCCCATGTCGAACCAGTGCTTGGTGCCGGCCGGCACCGAGATCAGGTCGTTCTTCTCGCACAGCACTGCGTAGACGTAATCGTCGATGTGCAGGGTAAACAGGCCACGGCCAGCGACGAAAAAGCGCACTTCGTCTTCGCCATGGCGGTGTTCTTCAAGGAACTTGGCGCGCAGTTCGGCTTTTTGCGGGTGGTCGCTGTTGAGGCTGATCACGTCGACGGTGATGTAACCGCGCTCGGTCATCAGTTTGTCGATTTGCTCCTGATAGGCGCTGATCACCTCTTCCTGACTGGCGCCGGGCTGGATCTTCGCCGCGGCTTGCCAGCGGTCGAAGCGTACGCCCTGCTCGGCGAGCGTCGCGGCGATGTCTTCGAAATGGGTCAGCACCTTGTTCGGAATCTCGGGGCTGGATACGTGATAGACGGACAGGCTGCTCATGGGCAATTCCTCGGTATCGGCCTTGCCGTCCGGCTCTTGCAGACCGGTCGGGCAGTGCATTTCATCAGGCGAATGGGCGGCTTCTGGTGAAGTCAGCCTTGGCGGTTCATGACGCTGCGGGTTTTCAACTCGCATTCAAACAGGAATTCAAAAGCCTCGATCTGCCGCAGGGCATCGCTCATCTGCGCGCCCCAGGTGTAGAGGCCGTGGCCGCGAATCAGGTAACCGACACAATCGGGATGGGCGTCGAGCCAAGGCTGCACCTTGGCGGCGAGGCGCGCAATGTCCTGATCGTTGTCGAAAATCGGCACGCGCACCCGGGATTCGTGGGTGGAGATGCCGCTGAAGGCTTTTTGCAGCTCGTAGTCTTCGAACTCGATGAAGTCTTCCGGCGTCAGGCGCGACAGCACCGTGGCATTCACCGAATGGGTGTGCAGCACCGCGCCGATCTCCGGGCGCCAGCGATACAGCTGAGTGTGCAGCAGGGTTTCGGCGGAGGGCTTTTTGCCCGGTTCCAGGCTGTTGCCGGACAAATCGGTGGCGAGCACGTCGTCCAGGCCCAACTGGCCCTTGTGCTTGCCGGACACGGTCAGCAGCGCTTCGCTCGGCGACAGACGCGTCGAGTAATTGCTGCTGGTGGCCGGCGACCAGCCGCGACCATAAAGAAAACGCCCGGCGTCGACGATCTGCTGGGCGAGCTGTTCACGCGTAAGGCTCATGGCCTGTCCTCTTGCATACGTGTGGCAATGATAACGGCAGCAGCGAGCGCCGCGAGACTGGCAATACTAAAGGTCAATGTCGCCCCGAGGGCATTCCAGCTGTAACCGGAATACAACGCACCCAACGCGCCACCGGTGCCGGCCAGCGCCGCATACAGCGCCTGGCCCTGACCTTGCTGACGCGCGCCGAAGCTACGTTGCACGAACGCGATGGCAGCGGCATGAAAGCTGCCGAAGGTCGCCGCGTGCAACACCTGGGCGAACAACAGCACCCAGAGGAATTCGGCGAACGAACCTAGCAGTAACCAGCGCAACGCCGCCAGCAGAAAACTCGCCATCAGCACCCGACGCAATGAAAACCGCGCGAGAATCCGGCTCATCGCCATGAACATCAGCACTTCGGCGACCACGCCCACGGCCCAGAGCATGCCGATCGTGCCACGTGTGTAGCCGAGTCGTTCAAGGTGCAAGGTCAGAAAGGTGTAATACGGGCCGTGGCTCATCTGCATCAGCGCGACGCAGGCGTAAAACGCCAGCACACCAGGGCTGCGCAGTTGCTTGAGGAACCCTTCCCCGTTCGGCCGGTTGCCTTGCGCTGGTTGCGCATTCGGCACCCACAAACTGCTGAGGACGATGCCGGCCATGATCAGCACCAGCGCCGCCGGGTAGATGTCGAGGCTCAGCCATTCGAACAAGCGCCCGAGCGCGACCACGGTGATGATGAAACCGATCGAGCCCCACAGGCGAATCTGGCTGTAGCGCGAGGTTTGCCCCTGCAAGTGCGCGAGGGTGATGACTTCGAACTGTGGCAGCACCGCGTGCCAGAAGAACGCGTGCAGCGCCATGACCATCGCCAGCCAGGCGTAGGTTTTGCTGACGAAAATCAGCGAGAACGTCAGCAACGTGCACACCGCGCCGAAGCGCACGATGGCCAGGCGTTTGCCGGTGTAGTCGCCGAGCCAGCCCCAGATGTTCGGCGCCACGCAGCGCATCAGCATCGGAATCGCCACCAGTTCGCCGATACGCGCAGGGCTGAAGCCGAGGTGATCGAAGTACAGCGCCAGAAACGGCGCTGTCGAACCAAGCAAGGCGAAATAGAACAGATAGAAACTGGACAGCCGCCAGTACGGGAGCGCCGCCACGCTCAGACCGCGACGGCTTGGCGATCAACCATCAAAGCTGACCCAGTACCGGGGTGCTGACGCGCACGTCGGCGTTTTGCCCACGATGACGCAGCAAGTGGTCCATCAGCACGATGGCCATCATCGCTTCGGCGATCGGCGTGGCGCGGATGCCAACACACGGGTCGTGACGGCCCTTGGTGATCACGTCGACCGGATTGCCGTGGATGTCGATCGAACGGCCCGGAGTGGTGATGCTCGACGTTGGCTTGAGCGCCAGATGCGCGACGATCGGCTGACCGGACGAAATGCCGCCGAGGATGCCGCCAGCGTTATTGCTGAGGAAACCTTCCGGGGTAAGTTCATCGCGATGCTCGGTGCCACGCTGGGCGACGCAGGCGAAACCAGCACCAATTTCCACGCCTTTAACCGCGTTGATGCTCATCAGCGCATGCGCCAGTTCGGCGTCGAGACGGTCGAAAATCGGCTCGCCGAGACCCGGCATCACGCCTTCGGCAACCACGGTGATCTTCGCCCCGACCGAGTCCTGATCACGGCGCAACTGGTCCATGTAGGCTTCCAGCTCCGGGACCTTGTCCGGATCCGGGCTGAAGAAGGCGTTCTCTTCCACCGAATCCCAGGTCTTGAAGGGGATTTCGATCGGGCCGAGCTGGCTCATGTAGCCACGGATGACGATGCCCTGGGTGGCGAGGAATTTCTTGGCAATCGCCCCGGCCGCCACGCGCATCGCGGTTTCCCGCGCCGAACTGCGACCGCCGCCGCGGTAATCGCGCTCACCGTATTTGTGGTGGTAGGTGTAGTCGGCGTGGGCCGGGCGGAACAGATCCTTGATCGCCGAGTAGTCCTTGGACTTCTGGTCGGTGTTGCGGATCAGCAGGCCGATCGAACAACCGGTGGTGCGCCCCTCGAACACTCCGGAGAGGATTTCGACTTCGTCGGCTTCCTGACGCTGGGTGGTGTGGCGGCTGGTGCCCGGCTTGCGGCGATCGAGGTCGCGCTGCAGGTCTTCGAGGGAGATCTCCAGGCCCGGCGGGCAGCCGTCGACAATGGCGACCAACGCCGGACCATGGCTTTCGCCAGCGGTGGTGACAGTGAACAACTTGCCGTAGGTATTGCCGGACATGCAGGACGCTCCGTGAAATCAAACCCGAATTCGTGATGCGCGCCAGTATACGCAGGCTAACCGACTAGTTCATCCTCGAACCTTAGTGGTGTTGGTGAGTCCAACCCGCACCTTGGCGAATGATGGCGTGATGATGCTGCGAGTTCTGATCTTGAGTCTTACCCTGTTTACCGGTTTTGCCCACGCGACTGTTCTGCAAAGACCGATCTCTCTGGATACCGGCAGCGGAGAGCTTTTCGGCTCGCTGCTGCTGCCAAAATCCGACAACCCGGTGCCGGTGGTCCTGATACTCGCGGGTTCGGGTCCTACGGATCGTGATGGCAATAACCCCGATGGCGGGCGCAATGACAGCCTCAAGCGGCTGGCCTGGGTACTGGCCAAACACAACATCGCCAGCGTGCGCTACGACAAGCGCGGGGTGGCTGCGAGCCGGCCGGCCACGCCTGACGAGCGCAATCTGTCGGTGGAAGGCTACGTCGACGACGCGGTGGCGTGGAGTCAGAAGCTGAAAAGTGATCCGCGTTTCGGCCCGCTGATTCTGCTCGGTCACAGCGAAGGCGCACTGATTGCCACCCTCGCCGCCCCGCGCGCCGATGCCGCTGCGCTGATTTCGCTGTCCGGCAGCGCCCGCCCGGTGGATCAGGTGATCCGCGAGCAACTGGCGCGCAGCCTGCCACCGCCGTTGATGCTGCGCAGCAATGAAATTCTCGACAGCCTCAAGGCCGGCCATACCGATGCCGACGTGCCGGCGCCGTTGCAGGCGATTTTCCGGCCGAGCGTGCAGCCATACCTGATCTCGCTGTTCCGCCAGGATCCGGCCAAGGCCTTCGCGCAATTGAAGATGCCGACGCTGATCGTTCAGGGCAGCAACGACATGCAGGTCGGCGTGGGCGATGCGCAGGCACTGAAAGCCGCCAATCCCGACGCCGAACTAGTGGTGATCGAGGGCATGAACCACGTGATGCGCATTGTCGCCGCCGATGTGAAGCGACAATTGGCTTCCTACAAGGATCCGAATTTGCCACTGGCAGCGGAACTGGGCGGCAAACTCATCGAATTTATTGACGGACTTCGCACCCGTTAAGGGCTTTTTGCCCTCCAGTCCTGGAAAAAACGGCCGATAAGCCTTTGTCGCCAGCGTACCGGCTGGCGTCAAGCAGGGCTTGGACAGGATCTCGCCGTTATGACTGATACCCCGACTTCACCCGACACCACCGCTGAAAAAGACGCACCGCCAGCGGTCGAGCTGCCATGGGCGGACGTCAGCGTCGAGCACCACAAGATGCTCCGCCTGGCCCCGCTGCAGACTGACCGTCACACCGGTGGCCGGCCGTTGCGCTTTGTCGAATTCGGCTATGCCGAGCGCAACAGCAAAGAACACAGCCTGATGCGCATGGCGATCAAACTGCCCGGTCAGCGCGTGCGCAAAGAACAGAACCATCTCGACGTGTGGGCCGATCACACCAGCAAACGCGTGCACTTCGGTCCCGACAGCGGCCTGCAAATTGAACCGCTGAACCGTGGCATCGGCCGCTTCATGGCCGCGCAAGGCATCAACTGGGCGAAAAAACGCTGGCCCGCCTACACCGTCGACGGCATGGACCTGAACAATAAGGACGCGCTGAACGAAGACACCCGCCTGCGTCGCGATCACTTCTTGCGCGTGCACGGTTTCGATGTGGTGTACGCCGATGCCCAGCATTTGAAGGGCAGCGTCAAAGAGGTACAGGTCGGTGACCTGTTGGGCGACTGGAACAGCGAAAAGCTGCAGATTGTCGAGATTCTTGAAGCGGCGCAGATGCTGCAACAGGCCGAGCAGAACCTGGCCGAGCAGGAAGTGAAGCTGAAGAAGCAGGAAGACAAAGTCAGCAAGTTCAAGCGTGAAGACGCCGGGCTGCGCTTTACCATTACCTGTCTGGTGGCGTTTGCGGTGTTTCAGGCAGGTTTGCTGATCTGGATTGCTACGCACCGCTGAAATCAGCGATGACCTGTGGCGAGGGAGCTTGCTCCCGCTCGGCTGCGAAGCAGTCGTAAAACATGCGCATGCGGTAAGTCTGGTGCACCGCCATTGCATATTTTGGGTCTGCTTCGCAGACCAGCGGGAGCAAGCTCCCTCGCCACAGAAGTCAGTCAGGTCAGACGCGGGAAGCGAACAAGGCCTGGTGAGCGCGGCACTGCTCCGCCGTCAGCATGAACACGCCATGCCCGCCGCGCTCGAATTCGAGCCAGGCGAAATCGACTTCCGGGTACAGCGCTTCAACGTGCACTTGGCTGTTGCCCACTTCAACGATCAGCAAACCCTTCTCGGTCAGGTGATCCGCCGCTTCGGCGAGCATCCGCCGTACCAGGTTCAGACCGTCATCACCGCAGGCCAGGCCGAGCTCCGGCTCGTGCTGGTATTCGTCCGGCATGTCGGCGAAATCTTCGGCATCGACGTACGGCGGGTTCGACACGATCAGTTCGAAACGCTGCCCCGGCAGTCCATCGAAACCATCGCCCTGCACGGTGTACACACGCTCATCGACGCCATGGCGCTCGATGTTCTGGTTGGCCACTTCCAGCGCTTCGAACGACAGATCCGCCAGCACCACTTCGGCGTTCTGGAACTCGTAGGCGCAGGCGATGCCGATGCAGCCGGAGCCGGTGCACAGGTCGAGGATGCGTGCCGGTTCGTCGCCGATCCACGGTGCGAAGCGGTTTTCGATCAACTCGCCAATCGGCGAGCGTGGGATCAGCACGCGCTCATCGACGATGAACGACATACCGCAGAACCACGCCTCGCCCAGCAGGTATGCAGTCGGGATGCGTTCTTCGATGCGGCGCTTGAGCAGGCGTTGCAGGTTGACCAGCTCGTCGTCTTCCAGCGCGCAATCGAGGTAGCTGTCGGCGATTTCCCACGGCAAATGCAGCGCACCGAGCACCAGCTGCCGGGCTTCATCCCAGGCGTTGTCGGTGCCATGGCCGAAAAACAGATCCTCCCCATGGAAGCGGCTGACGGCCCAACGGATGTGGTCGCGCAGGGTACGAAGTCGGGAAGTGATCACGGGGCAGAACTCCAGAAAAAACGACTGGCGATTCTACCAGCCAAAACGCCCGCCGACGACGCAGGAAAATCAGCGGGGCGACGGTAGGAGTTTTCTGATTTTTGCATCAGCCATTGAACAGAACGTGTAACTTGACAAGGCTGCAGGCCAGTAACGACGCTGCCTACGATGGTAGCGGTTCACAGAACCGCTCAGCCAGAGGACAATGCCGCAAAAGCCCCACCCCAAGGAGCCCCGAATGTCCGTTCCAAAAACGATGTTTCAACTCAGCGGCCGCGGTTACGCAGCGGCCACCCTGAGCCATGCCACCGTGGTCATCATCGATGCCCAGAAAGAGTACCTCAGTGGCCCGCTGGCCCTGAGCGGCATGGACGCGGCCGTCGCGAACATCAAACAACTGGTCGCCGCGGCCCGTGCAGCCGGTCGGCCGATCGTGCACGTGCGTCATCTCGGCACCGTCGGTGGCCTGTTCGACCCGCAGGGCGAGCGTGGCGAGTTCATCCCCGGCCTCGAGCCACAGGGTGATGAAACCATCATCGGCAAACTGCTGCCGAGCGCGTTCCACGGCACCGAACTGCTCGACCGTTTGCAGAATCTTGGCTCGCTGGACCTGATCGTCTGCGGCTTCATGAGCCATTCCAGCGTCAGCACCACCGTGCGCGCGGCGAAGAACCTCGGCTTCCGTTGCACCCTGGTCGAAGACGCCTGCGCCACCCGTGACCTGCCGTTCAAGGGCCGCGTGCTCAGTGCCGCCGTGGTGCAGGAAGCGGAAATGGCGATCATGGCCGACAATTTCGCCACGCTCGCCCTGACTCAAGATCTGATCTGATCTGCTCTGATGAGCGGCTCACAGCGCCGCTCATCCGCAAAAGCCTCGCATTTGCTTCAATTGCCTTAGCCTCAGGAACAACCCGGTCAACTCCCGGTCGAAGGGCCGATACCCATTGAGGAAGGTCGGAATGAAGTTATCCGATGGATTTGACGCACGCCGCTTGCGGCCCAAAGGCCAAAGCAACTGGCGTTTTCGATTCGGCGCAGCGATCGCCGCCATTCTGGCGACGTTCGGTGTGCTGCTGGCGATGGCCGGTGCCGCCAGCCTGCTGGGGCGCCCGCCGGCGCTCGGCGACTTGAATGCCACGCCGACGGGTTCGGCGATCATTCTCGCGGTCGGCTTGTTGTTCCTGTACTTCGGCGTGGCGCTGTGGCGTCGATGCCGGCGCCGCGCCCGGCAATCGCGGGAACTGAACATGTCCCCGCACCTGATGAAAAAACACGACTGAGGTGATGGCCTGGCTTTTTGCCGGGCCGTTTTGTTTCGACTTGGGTAAACTGGCCGCCCTTCGCGGAGGCTGACATGCAAGACGACGATTTTTCCCTGTTCAAAAATGCGATCCAAGGCGTCAAGCCGATCAAGCACGACCGCGCCGACACCGGCAAACCCAAGGCTGACCGCGCGCAAATCGCCAAGCTGCGCCAGTCCGCCACTGTGCGCACCGACAACACCACCGTGGATGGCCTGTCCGATCAGTTCGTGATCGACGTCGGCCCCGAAGACGAGTTGATGTGGGCCCGCGACGGGGTGCAGGAAAGCCAGATGCGCAAGCTCAAGATCGGGCAAATTCCGTTCGAAGGCAGCCTCGACCTGCACGGCATGAACGTCGAAAAGGCCCGCGAGACCCTTTGGGCATTTCTGGCTGAAGCGACCAGATTCGAAATCCGCTGCGTGCGCGTCACCCATGGCAAGGCCGTGCGTCTGGACGGCAAGCGGCCGATGATCAAGAGCCACGTCAACACCTGGCTGCGCCAGCATCCGCAAGTGCTCGGTTTCACCTCGTGCCAGGCCAGACACGGCGGTGCCGGAGCGGTGTATGTGATGCTCAAACGCACCATGATGGAAGGTCGCGACGAATAATCGCGTTACACCGAACTTGCAGGGTTGTGTCCGCCACCGTACCCTTGCCCTTTGCGAAAATCCCCACAGGTAGTTTCATGTCCCTGGAACAGAATTACACCGCG
>NZ_JBIUVO010000018.1:331-73453 GCF_044742995.1 Pseudomonas sp. NPDC087803 | reverse complement strand
AATCAAACACCATACGCGAAAAACTTCCGTTTATGAAGTACAGCATCATCCAGAAGATATGAAAGCCGAAAGAGATCTACAACGACCCGGCCAACCTGTTCGTGGCGAGCTTCATCGGTTCGCCGCCGATGAACTTCATTCCGCTGCGTCTGCAGCGCAAGGACGGTCGTCTGCTGGCGCTGCTCGACAGCGGCCAGGCCCGTTGCGAGTTGCCGATGAGCATGCAGGACGCCGGTCTGGAGGATCGCGAAGTGATCCTCGGCCTGCGCCCGGAACAGATCGTTCTGGCGAGCGGCGAGGGCAATGGCCTGCCGAGCATCAAGGCCGAAGTGCAGGTCACCGAACCGACCGGTCCGGACACGCTGGTGTTCGTCAACCTGAACGAGACCAAGGTCTGCTGCCGTCTGGCACCGGACGTGGCACCGCAGGTGGGCGAGACCCTGACCCTGCAATTCGATCCGTCGAAAGTGTTGTTGTTCGATGCCAAGACTGGCGAGCGTCTGGGCGTTGCGGGCCAGGCGCAGACCGAAGCGCGGTCGGCAAATGTCGCGCAATTCAAAGGTCGGTAACAGATCAGTGTAGGAGTGAGGTTCATGTGGGAGCTGGCTTGCCAGCGATGGGGCCGGCACATCCAAAATGGATGTCGCCTGAATCACCGCCATCGCTGGCAAGCCAGCTCCCACAGGGATCGGATTCCACAGGGGAAAAGTGGTGTTCGGCCTGTCGTTCGCCGCACTTTTTATGTAAACCGCGTTGGAAAAAAACAGTTAATAACAATAAAGACGAGGATGTAGGGATGAAAAAGAAACACGTCAATGCCCGGTTGATCTGCCAAGTGTCAGCTGCGGCGGCATTGGTGCTGGCCGGCAATGCAATGGCTGCCGATGCATTCAGCTCCGATTCGAAATGGATGACCGGCGACTGGGGTGGCGAGCGGACCAAGCTGATCGAGCAGGGTATCGACATCAAGGCGGACTACGTCGGGGAAGTCGGCGGCAACCTGCACGGTGGCTACAACGACGACAAGACTGCGCGCTATGCCGACCAGTTTGGCCTGGGCGTAGCACTGGATCTGCAAAAACTCTGGGGCTGGGATAACACCCAGGCGAAGATCCAGCTGACCAACCGTAACGGCTACAACATCTCCAACGATCGCGTGGGCGATCCGCGTGCTGGCACTCTGTCGTCTTCGCAGGAAGTCTACGGTCGTGGCCACATGGTGCGTCTGACCCAGTTGTGGATTCAGCACCAGTTCTTCGACAACAAGCTCGACGTCAAGGCCGGTTACTTCGGCGAAGGCGAAGACTTCAACACCTTCCCGTGCGACTTCCAGAACCTGGCGTTCTGCGGCTCGCAGGTCGGTAACTGGGCGACGAACATCTGGTACAACTGGCCCGTCAGCCAGGCTGCGATCCGTGTGAAGTACAACATCAACGACGAGCTCTACGCGCAGATCGGTGCGTACAACCAGAACCCGTCGCAGCTGGAACACGGCAACGGCTTCAAGCTCAGCGGCAGCGGCACCGCCGGTACTGTATTGCCGGTCGAGTTGGTCTGGTCGCCGAAGGTCAACAGCCTGCCGGGCGAATACCGCGTCGGTTACTACAAGAGCACGGCTGATGCCAATGACGTCCGCGAAGACGTCAACGGTTTCGACGCAGCGACCACCGGCGACGCGTACAAGACCCACAGCAGCAAACATGGCTACTGGTTCGTCGCGCAGCAGCAACTCACCAGCCACAACGGTGATGCTTCCCGCGGTCTGAACATCGCGGCCAACGCCACGTTCCACGACAAGGACACCAACTTCATCGACAACTACCAGTCGGTGATGTTTGTCTACAAAGGCCCGTTCGACGCACGTCCGAAGGATGACGTCGGCATCGGTGCGGCGCGTATCCACGTCAACGATGATGTGAAGAAAAACGCAGAGCTGCTGAATGCTTCCAACGGTGTTTCGGATTACGACAATCCGGTGTTCTCGCCGATTCGTGAAACCGAATACAACTACGAGATCAACTACGGCTTCCACGTCACCAACTGGCTGACCGTACGTCCTAACCTGCAGTACATCACTCACCCGGGTGGTGTTGATGCAGTGGACAACGCTTTGGTCGCTGGCCTGAAAATTCAGTCTACGTTCTAACGCTGTTGCGATAAGCTCCTCTCTATGTGCGCATATTTGCGGACAGCCAAGGCTGTCCGCTTTTTTTTGCGACACTCGTATTCAAGGTTTGTGTCGTACCCATTTGTGGCGAGGGAGCTTGCTCCCGCTCGGCTGCGCAGCAGTCGTCAATCCTATGATGAGGTTTAAATGACACACCGCAGTGAATGATTTAGGGGCCGCTTCGCAGCCCAGCGGGAGCAAGCTCCCTCGCCACAAGAGCAATGTGGATTGTTGAGTACCCCCATGATTTTCAGGACCGTGGCCAATGCATGAGCATCCGCTGCAACGCTTCTTCAAATCCCTGCGCGAACGACCGGTGTTTGCCTGGGAGCGCTATCAGATGCGCGATGTTCTGGTGATCGATCATCCGCTGTGTCAGGCGGTGTTCAGTCGCCAGGGCGCGCAGTTGCTGCACTTTCAACCGCGCGGGCAGAAACCGTGGTTGTGGTGTGCGGCGAAGTGGCCGCACGTTGGCGCCATTCGTGGCGGCGTGCCGGTGTGCTGGCCGTGGTATGGCCGCCATCCAAGCGAAAATGCCTGGCCATCCCATGGCTGGGCGCGCCTGCTCGACTGGAAACTGCTCGACAGCAGCAGCGCCGAAGATGGCGTGCGCCTGCACTGGCAATTACAGTTGTGCGACTGGCAGGTCGACCTGCACGCGCACCTCGGTGAACGCATGGAATTACGCCTGAGCACCGAGCATCAGGACGACATGCCGTGCCAGTTGAGCCAGGCTTTGCACGCTTACTGGCGTATTGGTGATGTCGGTGAGATAGCGCTGTCTGGCCTCGAAGGCGCGCAAGGTTATGACCAGTTGAACCGCCAGTCCTGCCAGCAGGAAGGCGAGTTGCGCGTCGATGGCGGTTGTCAGCGGGTGTTCCAGCACGACGGCGAATTGCAACTCAAGGATCACGCCTGGCAGCGCGAGTTGTGCATCGACACCGGTGACAGCGGCGACACCGTGGTCTGGCATCCGGGCTCGCGGCCGTTGCTGGGTGTGAGCTGGGATGAAGTGACCGAGTTTGTCTGTGTCGAAGCAGCGGCGGGGGGCACCGACAGCCTGCATCTGGCGCCGGGGGAGAAGGCGCACCTGAGCTTGCAGGCGTGGGCTGCGGCCTAGATTTGTGGTGAGTCGGCTGACGCCTTCGCGAGCAAGCCCGCTCCCACAGTAGATGGCATTCCAATTGAAGGAACCCGATCACCTGTGGGAGCGGGCTTGCTCGCGAAGAGGCCGGATCAATCAGCCTAAATTCTGGATCAGTTGAACTCGTCACCCACCGGATACCGGCTCGCATTCAAGCTCTCTTTGATCTTGCGCAGATGCGGCTGGAAATCCACCCCGCGACGCAAGGTCATGCCGGTCGCCAGCACATCCAGCACGGTCAGCTGAATGATCCGCGAAGTCATCGGCATATAAATGTCGGTGTCTTCCGGCAGCGGAATGTTCAGGCTCAGGGTACTGGCCTTGGCCAGCGGCGAATTCTCGGCGGTCAGGCCCAGCACCGAAGCGCCGTTCTCCCGGGCGATGCGCGCCACCTCAACCAGCTCGCGGGTGCGGCCGGTGTAGGAAATGATCACGAACAGCTCGCCAGTGTGCGCCACCGAAGCAATCATCCGCTGCATCAGCACATCCGCATGCGCGGTGACGGCGAGGTTGAAGCGGAAGAACTTGTGCTGCGCATCCAGCGCCACCGGGGCCGAAGCGCCGAGGCCGAAGAAGTGGATCTGCCGGGCCTGAATCAACAGGTCGACGGCGCGGCTGATCAGGTTCGGATCGAGCGCCTGGCAAGCGCTGTCCAGCGAAGCGATGGCGCTGCCGAAAATCTTCTGCGTGTACGCCTCTGGATTGTCATCGGCCTCCACCGCACGGCTGACATACGCCGCGCCACTGGCCAGGCTCTGCGCCAGTTGCAGCTTGAGTTCAGGGTAGCCGCTGACACCGAACGAACGGCAGAAACGGTTGACCGTCGGCTCGCTCACCGACGCCGCCTGGGCGAGGGCGGCGATGCTGAAGCGGGTGGCCTGCTGCGGGTTGAGCAGGATCACCTCGGCGACTTTGCGTTCGGCCTTGTTCAGCTCTTCAAGGCGACTCTGGATCTGTTCCAGTAAATTTCGCACGCGGTCCATATGGAATTCCTAATTCACCTGCGCAAAGGTGCGCCGGGCTATGCAAATTGGGCCTTTGATATGGCCCGTAACGGTGGCCTATCCTACTGATGGCTCCGACCGACCACCACTCGGAATCTGTATTTTGCGAAAATGTTGTGGTTATTACTACATTTTCCCTTGAGTGATGCCTTGAAAAAAGGTATTTGTAGCTTAACTTGATAAAAGAACAAACATCATGCCTTCGATTACGGTTGAACCGTGCACCTTTGCCTTGTTCGGCGCTCTGGGCGATCTGGCCCTGCGCAAGCTGTTTCCTGCCCTTTATCACCTCGATGGCGCCGACCTGTTGCACGAAGACACGCGCATTCTCGCGCTGGCCCGTGAACCCGGTTCCGAACAGCAGCACATGGCGTTCATCGCCGCCGAATTGCGCCGTTACGTCGGCAAAGAGCTGGACGAGGCTGTGGCCGAGCGCTTTCTGGCGCGCCTGAGCTACCTGCACGTCGACTTCCTCAAGGCTGAAGACTATGTGGCGCTGGCCGAAGCCGCCGGCAGCACGCAACGCATGATTGCCTACTTCGCCACACCGGCGGCGGTGTACGGCGCGATCTGCGAGAACCTGGCGAAAGTCGGTCTGGCAGAAAACACCCGCGTGGTCCTGGAAAAGCCGATCGGCTCCGATCTGGAATCCTCGCGCAAAGTGAACGACGCCGTGGCGCAGTTCTTCCCGGAGAACCGCACCTACCGCATCGACCACTACCTGGGCAAAGAGACCGTCCAGAACCTGATCGCCCTGCGTTTCGCCAACAGCCTGTTCGAAACCCAGTGGAACCAGAATTACATCTCCCACGTGGAAATCACCGTGGCCGAGAAGGTTGGTATCGAAGGCCGTTGGGGCTACTTCGACAAGGCCGGCCAATTGCGCGACATGATCCAGAATCACCTGTTGCAGCTGCTGTGCCTGATCGCCATGGACCCGCCGGCCGACCTGTCCGCCGACAGCATCCGTGACGAAAAGGTCAAAGTGCTCAAGGCCCTGGCGCCGATCAGCCCGGAAGGCCTGACCACGCAAGTGGTGCGCGGTCAGTACATCGCCGGCCATAGCGAAGGCAAGTCCGTGCCGGGCTACCTTGAAGAACCGAATTCCAATACCCAGAGCGACACCGAAACCTTCGTCGCCCTGCGCGCCGACATCCGCAACTGGCGCTGGGCCGGCGTGCCGTTCTACCTGCGTACCGGCAAGCGCATGCCGCAGAAGCTGTCGCAGATCGTCATCCACTTCAAGGAACCGTCGCACTACATTTTCGCGCCGGAACAGCGCCTGCAGATCAGCAACAAACTGATCATCCGTCTGCAACCGGACGAAGGCATTTCCTTGCGGGTGATGACCAAGGAGCAGGGTCTGGACAAGGGCATGCAACTGCGCAGCGGGCCGCTGCAACTGAATTTCTCCGACACCTGGCGCAGCGCACGGATCCCCGATGCCTACGAGCGGTTGTTGCTGGAAGTGATGAACGGCAATCAGAACCTGTTTGTCCGTAAAGATGAAATCGAAGCCGCGTGGAAGTGGTGTGACCAGTTGATCGCCGGCTGGAAAAAATCCGGTGACGCGCCCAAGCCGTATGCGGCCGGGTCGTGGGGGCCGATGAGCTCGATTGCACTGATCACGCGGGACGGGAGGTCGTGGTATGGCGATATCTGATGTGAAACTGCCCGCGGGCGTGAATGCCCACGAATTCAAGAGCCCGGTGCTGCTGGCCGAAGGTCTGGCGCTGAATGTCGCCAAGCAGCTGAGCGATGCCATCGCTGCACGCGGCAACGCGGTGCTGGTGGTCTCTGGCGGTCGCAGCCCGGTGGCGTTTTTCCAGCACCTGGCCAAGCAGGAGCTGGACTGGTCGAAGGTCGTCGTGACCCTCGCTGACGAGCGCTGGGTGCCGGTCGAACACGCCGACAGCAACGCCGGCCTGCTCAAGCAGTACCTGCTCAAGGGCCCGGCGGCCAAGGCGCAGTTCCTCAGCCTTTACAGCGCGGCGGCCAACGTCGAGCAGGCCGCGGAACAGGCCGACCGTCTGCTCGCGGAATTGCCGCCGATTGACGTGCTGGTGCTGGGCATGGGCGATGACGGTCACACCGCGTCGTTGTTCCCCGACAGCCCGAACCTGACCGAAGCCTTGAAGATTGACGGCACTCGCCGCTGCTGGCCGATGCTGGCGCCGAGCGTGCCGCGTCAACGCCTGACCATGAGCCGCGCGCTGCTGGCTTCGGCAAAGCACAAGATTCTGTCGATTTCCGGTCAGTCGAAACTGACCACCCTGAATGCCGCACTGGCATCCGACGACGTCGCGGCCATGCCGGTACGCGCGTTTCTGCAACCTACGTTAGAGATCTACTGGTGCCCATGAGCCAAGGAACAGCCGCTATGACATCCCCATCCCCGACCGTTTCCATGGCGGACAAAGTTGCCCTGATCGACAGCCTCTGCGCCAAGGCGCGGATCCTGCCAGTGATCACCATCGCCCGTGAACAGGACGTGCTGCCATTGGCCGACGCCTTGGCCGCCGGTGGCCTGACCGCGCTGGAAGTGACCCTGCGTTCGCAGTTCGGCCTCAAGGCGATCCAGATCCTGCGTGAGCAGCGTCCGGAGCTGGTGACCGGTGCCGGTACCGTACTCGACCGCAACATGCTCGCGGCGGCCGAAGCGGCGGGTTCGCAATTCATCGTTACCCCGGGCATCACCCGTGACCTGCTCGAAGCCAGCGTCGACAGCCCGATTCCGCTGTTGCCCGGCATCAGCAACGCCTCCGGCATCATGGAAGGCTATGGCCTGGGTTATCGCCGCTTCAAGCTGTTCCCGGCGGAAGTCAGCGGCGGCGTGGCAGCGATCAAGGCCCTCGGCGGCCCGTTCGGCGAAGTGAAATTCTGCCCGACTGGCGGTGTCGGCCCGGCCAACATCAAGAGCTACATGGCGCTGAAAAACGTCATGTGCGTGGGCGGCAGCTGGATGCTCGATCCCGAGTGGATCAAGAACGGCGACTGGGCGCGCATTCAGGAATGCACCGCCGAGGCTCTGGCGCTGCTGGACTAACCTTTTTACCTGACACTTCGTTGTGTGTTCTACGGCTTTACGGTGCGCTTGGTCGGTGCACCGTTTTTTTTTGCCCAAAAAAAACCTATAGGAGCTGCCGCAGGCTGCGATCTTTAAAAAACAACATCAAAAGATCGCAGCCTGCGGCAGCGCCTACATATCATTCGTTACGCTGCGATACATAGTTACCGCACAGGCATCCGGACGTGGCGTTAACCTGCGTTCTCTTATGGAAGAGAGAACGCCTCATGGAACGAGATTCTTCAGCCCCACCGTCACAACCGATCTATCAGTTGGCCCCCGAACAGATCGCCGGGCCGTACTTTCGCAATCCCAAGCTGCTGCGCCGCAACATCAGCGAAGGGGCCGAAGGGCTGCCGTTGCTGTTGCGCCTGAGCATCGTCGACGCAATGACCGGCGCGCCGGTCAGCGGGGCGCTGGTGGATATCTGGCATTGCAATGCACGGGGCGCCTATTCCGGGTGGAGCCGGATCAATCCGGACCTTGAAGTCGACACCGACGCCATCGGCTCGATCCCGCGCACCGACGATGACACCTACCTGCGCGGCAGTCAGTTCTGCGATCACCAGGGGCGGGCGCGATTCACCACAATCTATCCGGGGTTCTATGCCGGTCGAGCGCTGCACATTAATGTGGCGGTGCGCATTGTCGCCGGTACCGAATATCTCGAGGAGCGCAGCGTGGCCTGGGTCGGTCAGCTGTATTTCCCCGAAGTGGTGTCACGCTCGGTGCTCAATGCCCGGGATTATCGCGGGCGTGCCTCGGCACCGTTGAACAACGCCGATGACAGCTACTACACCGACATGGGCGGCGAGGGCTCAACCCTGACCGTGTGGCCAATCGGCCGTGACTCTCACGAGGACGGTTTTTTCGGCCACCTGACCATCGGCATCGACACCTTCGCCGCCTCGTCGCAGATCAAGCCCGAGGACTTCGACAAATTCACTGTGTGAGCGAATTCAGCGCAGTTCGTTGAGCGCGCGGGTCAGCAACTGCATGTCATCGGCGGTGGTGGTCAGCCCCGGAGTGATGCGGATACTCGGCCCGCTCGCTGCGCCGTTACGCACCACGGTGAACAGGTTGTACTCGTTGAGCAGTCGCGCGGCCATCGTCTGTTGATCGGCGTGGCGGGTGAAGCGCATCGAGGTGATCCCGCAATACAGGCGCGGATCGTCCGGGGTCATGATCTCGATCCCCGGCAGGTGCCGCACCGCGCTGACCCACAGGTTACGCAGGTAATTGAGCCGTGCGCCTTTGGCTGCGGCGCCACCGAGTGAACGGTGTTCCTCGAACACCAGCGGCAGGGTCATCAGTGCCGGAATGTTCGGCGTGCTGTACGGCGTGCGGGCGCGGATATCGCTGGTGGGGAAATGCATTTCGCCCATGTCCGGGTCGATGTCGGCCAGGCGCTGCGGCGCTATGTACAGAAAGCCCAGGGTCAGCGGTGCGCCGATCCACTTGTGCAGGTTGAAACCGGCGAACGCGATGCCCAATGCCTCCAGGTCGAATTCGATCTGGCCGAGGGCATGAGCGCCGTCGAGGATGATGTCCACCCGGTGTGCTTTCGCCAGCGCGGCGATGGCCTGCACCGGCATCACCAGCCCGGTGCGATGGGTGACGTGGGTCAGGGCCATCAACTTGAGTTTCGGATAGCGGATAAAGGCTTCGCGGTAGGTCGCCAGCAGGCTGTCGAAACTGGCCGGGTGTGCGTGGTCGATCTCTATCACCTCGACGCCGCGGTGCCGCGCCAGCCAGCGCATGGCGCCTTTGACCGTGTCGTATTCCAGGTCACTGATCAGCACCTGATCGCCGGGTTCCAGGCGATTGTAATTGCGGATCAGCGACTGCAGCGCATCACTGGCATTGCGGGTGAAGGCCACGCTCTGCGCGCGCACGCCGATCAGCTCGGCCAGTTGCGCGCGGATGTCGAGGCTGTCGTGCTGTTCGAAACGCTGGCGCACATACACCGAGTTGCTGGTATTGATCAGCTCGATGTTGCGCTGGTAGTCCTCGATCACCGTGCGCGACATGCGCCCGAAGTAACCGTTCTCCAGGTTCAGCGGGCCGGTTTGCGTTTCGTAGCGGTCGGCGAAGGTTTGCCAGAATGCTTCGTCACGGGCGCGGCGGGTGTTGTCAGGCATGGTCGAGGCTCAAGGGAGGAGGGCGCTTCAATGGCGCGAGGCAGGTTTGCCGTGTTTGGCGCGTAGCGGTTCGAGCAGGTCCGACAGGCCGTTATGGTCGATTTCCTGCATCAGCGCCAGCAGTCCGCCGAGTTCGCCGTGGGGAAAGCCTTCGCGGGCAAACCAGTTCAGATAAGGCCCCGGCAGGTCGGCAATGATCCGGCCCTTGTACTTGCCGAAGGGCATTTCACGGGTGATCAACAGCTCAAGCTTTTCAGGATTCATCAGTGGCAATCATCTGGATTCAGAACAGTCAGGAAAATACAGGCATTCTGCATGCAGGCCAAATGACAGATCATGCAAATAACCGTGGCACAGATAGTTCAAACATATTTAACTAATTGAAATTAAAGACATTTTTATTTTCTTAAAAGCTGGCACGCACACTGCAATAACCCTTGCATCTTCAACCAATCGCAAGGAATTGAAAAATGACTGACGTTAATAAAGAAGCCATCTCTGTACTCAACGACCTGATCGAAACCTGCAAGGACGGTCAGGAAGGGTTCAAGACTTGCGCTGAAGACATCAAGCATCCAGAACTCAAAACCCTGTTCGTGACCCGTTCTGCCGATTGCGCGACTGCCGCCGCTGAACTGCAGGCTGAAGTGCGTAAACTGGGCGGTGATCCGGAAACCTCTACCAGCGTCAGCGGTGACCTGCACCGTCGCTGGGTCGACGTCAAAGCCATGTTCACCGGCAAAGACGAAGAAGCGGTGCTTAACGAAGCCGAGCGCGGTGAAGACCATGCGCTGAAGGCGTACAAAGAAGCCATCAAAAAAATCGAAGATCACGGCCTGGTCGGCATCCGTGACCTGGTTGAGCGTCAGTACCACGGCGTACAACGCAACCACGACCAAGTGAAAGCCCTGCGTAACCAGGCTCGCGCGCGTTCGTAAGCCACGCTGGGAAAACTGTGGGAGCGGGCTTGCTCGCGAATGCGGTGTGTCATGCAACGATGATGTTGCTGGCATAACCGCTTCGCGAGCAAGTCCGCTCCCACATTGGTTTTTTGTGTACCTGCTGATCAGCCGATGCTGATCGCCGGCAAGGTCGGCAACGTCACAGTCTGCTGTTTACGCGGAGCCAGAATCTCAGCTTCGCCATCCACCACCAATTCATCACGCTGATTGAATACGCGAGTGGCGATGCGCACGCGAAACTTCGGCAGCTTCTCGAGAATTTCCAGGCGTACGGTCAGGGTGTCGCCAATCTTCACCGGCTTCTGAAAACTCATCTGCTGGCCGATATAGATGGTGCCCGGCCCAGGCAGCTCGCACGCCACGGCCGCGCTGATCAGCGCACCGCTGAACATGCCGTGGGCGATGCGTTCCTTGAACATGCTGGCGGCAGCGAATTCGGCGTCCAGGTGCACCGGGTTGTGGTCGCCCGACATCGCGGCGAACAGCTGAATGTCGCGCTCTTCGACAGTCTTGCTGTAGCTGGCGGTCTGGCCGACTTCGAGGGCTTCGTAAGGGATGTTGGTAACCTGGGTCATCGGTCTTGATTCCTGTGACGGATTAAAGTGAATCCACAAAAAATTATTCGCTACGCTGCGGGCGACGATGGCTCAGGGCCTGGTCGATCCAGGCCAGCACATCGGCAACCACTTCGTCGCGATTGGTTTCATTGAACAATTCGTGCCGCGCCTGCGGGTAGATCTTCAATTGCAGGTTCTGGCTGCCGGCCGAGCGCAACGCCTCGGCCAGATCTGTCAGACGCTTGCCTTCGCTCACCGGATCACATTCACCGCCGATCACCAGCAGCGGCAGGCCCGGATCTATCTGGGCGAGATTGGACGCTTTGCTGATTTGCTGCAAGCCGCCGAGCAGGTCGATCCACAGTTGGTTGGTGCAGCGGAAGCCGCACAGCGGGTCGTTGGCATACAGATCGACCTCGACCGGGTCGCGGCTCAGCCAGTCGAACGGTGTGCGTGCCGGTTTGAATTGGTTGTTGAACGAGCCGAACGACAACCACTCGATCAGCGCACTGCGACCCTTGCCGCCCTGACGCAGTTTTTCGAAACGGGCGATCTGTCGCGCCGCGCCGTACAACGCCACTGGCTGGAAATTCGAACCGCTGAGAATTGCCCCGTGCAGGCTGGCGCTGTGATGCAGCAGGTAAGCCTGGGCGAGATAGCTGCCCATGCTGTGCCCGAGCAGGATGATCGGCACGCCGGGATGTTGCTGGCCGATGTGCTGATTGAGGCTGGCCAGATCGCCGGTCACCTTGCACCAGCCGTCGTCGTCGGCGAAATGCCCGAGCGTCCCGTGCTCGGCGGTCTTGCCATGCCCGCGCAAGTCCGGGGCGTAGACGCCGTAACCTTGTGCGCAAAACGCTTCTGCCAGCCGCTCGTAACGTGCGCTGTGTTCGGCCATGCCGTGGGCCAGCAGGATCAGCGCTTTCAGCGGCGCAGCGGGCAGCCACTGGTTGACGTAGAGGCGGCTGCGGTCACTCGCGTCCAGCCAGAAGGCGTGGTGGATCATGGCAATTCCTTTTTATCGAGCGGTTACGGCCCGCAGTCGTAGCATTGTATAGCGCGTCCGATCAGCTCACGCCACGGCAGGAAGATTCATACGATCAATGTCGCCATCGCCCATATTTGCCTCACTGGCCATAACTGCTAGTGTCCGTGAAGCTCCGCTTTTTGCTTTGTGCTTTCAAGGGCCAGCAGCGAAAGCACAGGAAAGCGGCTCCCGGATCGATTCAGGTAAAGAGGACAAGAACAATGCAACCTGATTTCTGGAATGACAAACGCCCCGCCGGCGTACCACTGGACATCGACATGGGCGAGTTCAAGTCGGTGATCGAGGTGTTTGAGCGTTCCTGCAAGAAGTTCGCGGACCGTCCGGCCTTCAGCAATATGGGCGTGACCCTGACCTACGCGGAACTCGAGCGCTACAGCGCGGCGTTCGCCGGTTACCTGCAAGCCCACACCGATCTGGTGCCGGGGGATCGCATCGCGGTGCAGATGCCCAACGTGCTGCAATATCCGATTGCCGTGTTCGGTGCCTTGCGCGCCGGGCTGATCGTGGTCAATACCAATCCGCTGTACACCGCGCGCGAAATGCGTCACCAGTTCAAGGACTCCGGTGCCCGGGCGCTGGTGTACCTGAACATGTTCGGGCAGAAGGTCCAGGAAGTGCTGCCGGACACCGACATTCAATACCTGATCGAAGCGAAGATGGGCGACCTGATGCCCACCGCCAAGGGTTGGCTGATCAATACCGTGGTCAGCAAAGTGAAGAAAATGGTCCCGGCCTATTCGCTGCCGCAGGCGATTTCGTTCAAGAGTGCGCTGCGACTGGGCCGTGGTCTGGGGATCAAGCCGCTGAAAGTCGCTCTCGACGACATCGCCGTGTTGCAATACACCGGCGGCACCACCGGCCTGGCCAAGGGCGCGATGCTGACCCACGGCAACCTCGTGGCGAACATGCAGCAAGTGCGCGCGTGTCTTGCGCAACTGGGGCCGGATGGCCAGCCACTGCTGCGCGAAGGGCAGGAGGTGATGGTGGCGCCGCTGCCGCTGTACCACATCTATGCCTTCACCGCGAATTGCATGTGCATGATGGTGTCCGGCAACCACAACGTGCTGATCACCAATCCGCGAGACATCGCAGGCTTCATCAAGGAACTGAAGAACTGGCGCTTCTCGGCGTTGCTTGGGCTGAATACGTTGTTCGTCGCGCTGATGGAGCACCCGGACTTCAAGACCCTGGATTTCTCCAGCCTCAAGCTGACCAACTCTGGCGGTACTGCGCTGGTCAAGGCCACCGCCGAGCGCTGGGAGCAGATCACCGGTTGCCGCATCACCGAAGGTTACGGCCTCACCGAGACTTCGCCGGTGGCCTGCACCAACCCGTATGGCGACCAGTCGCGTCTGGGCACGGTCGGCCTGCCGGTGCCGGGGACGCTGTTGAAAGTCATCAATGACGAGGGTGTCGAGCAGCCGATGGGCGAGCGTGGCGAGCTGTGCATCAAAGGCCCGCAGATCATGAAAGGCTACTGGCACAAACCCGAAGCCACCGCCGAAGTGCTGGACGCCGAGGGCTGGTTCAAGTCCGGTGACATCGCGGTGATCGACTCGGACGGCTTCGTGCGTATCGTCGACCGCAAGAAGGACATGATCATCGTCTCCGGTTTCAACGTGTACCCCAACGAGATCGAGGACGTGGTGATGGCTCACCCGAAAGTCGCCAACTGCGCGGTGATCGGTGTGCCGGACGAGCGCTCGGGCGAGGCGGTGAAACTGTTCGTGGTGGCGCGGGAAACCGGGGTCAGCCTCGAGGAGCTGAAGGCGTACTGCAAAGAGAATTTCACCGCTTACAAAGTGCCGAAACACATCGTGCTGCGTGAGTCGTTGCCGATGACGCCGGTCGGGAAGATTCTGCGGCGGGAGCTGCGCGATATCGCCTGATCGTTGAATGGCCGCGCGTTGCGCGGATCGCGGGCAAGCCACGCTCCCACAGGGATCTCCATCAACCTTGTGGGAGCGGGCTTGCCCGCGATGCTTTTTGGGCGGTGAAGCCCCGCAAAACCGGGGCTTTAAGGCTGGTATAGGATTTTTGCTCTAAAATGACTGTTAGAAAGTCTTGAGTCATTAAAGTGACCATGGAGGCCGCTTTTGGCTCTAGTCGGCCCTCGGCAAAGCTGCTACTCTCGGCGCGCTTTGTGACTTCTCGGCCTGTAGAAAAGCCAGATTCACCAATACAAAACACACACCAATAATAATCGCATCAAATGCGGTGAAGAATTCGCGTTGCTGAGGAGTGGGCTTCCATGATCGAAGACTTTTGGAAGGATAAATACCCGGCTGGAATTGCTGCCGACATCAATCCAGACGAGTACCCGAATATTCAGGCAGTGTTGAAGCAATCCTGCCAACGCTTCGCCAACAAGCCGGCTTTCAGCAACCTGGGCAAGACAATCACCTACGGTGAACTGTACGAATTGTCCGGTGCGTTTGCCGCGTATCTGCAACAGCATACCGACTTGCAGCCCGGTGATCGAATCGCCGTGCAACTGCCCAATGTTCTGCAGTACCCGGTCGCCGTCTTCGGTGCGATCCGCGCCGGGCTGATCGTGGTCAACACCAACCCGCTGTACACCGCACGGGAAATGGAACACCAATTCAACGACTCCGGCGCCAAGGCCTTGGTGTGCCTGGCCAACATGGCGCACCTGGCGGAAGCCGTGGTGCCGAAAACCGGCGTCAAACACGTCATCGTCACTGAAGTCGCCGACCTGCTGCCGCCGGTCAAGCGCCTGCTGATCAACAGCGTGATCAAGTACGTGAAGAAGATGGTGCCGGCCTATCACCTGCCCAAAGCCGTCAAGTTCAACGACGTGCTGAGCAAGGGCCAGGGTCAGCCGGTGGCCGAAGCCAATCCGCACAGCAGCGATGTCGCGGTGCTGCAATACACCGGCGGCACCACCGGCGTGGCCAAGGGCGCGATGCTCACCCATCGCAACCTCGTCGCCAACATGCTGCAGTGCAAGGCGCTGATGGGCTCCAACCTCAATGAAGGTTGCGAGATCCTGATCACCCCGCTGCCGCTGTACCACATCTATGCGTTCACCTTTCATTGCATGGCGATGATGCTGATCGGCAACCACAACATCCTGATCAGTAATCCGCGCGACTTGCCGGCGATGGTCAAGGAACTGTCGAAGTGGAAGTTCAGCGGTTTCGTCGGCCTCAACACGCTGTTCGTCGCGCTGTGCAACAACGAAGGTTTCCGCAAGCTGGATTTCTCCAACCTGAAAGTCACCCTGTCCGGCGGCATGGCCCTGCAACTGGCCGCGGCCGAGCGCTGGAAAGCGGTGACCGGTTGCTCGATCTGCGAAGGTTACGGCATGACCGAAACCAGCCCGGTGGCCACGGTCAACCCGATCCAGAACATCCAGATCGGCACCATCGGCATTCCGGTGCCGTCGACCCTGTGCAAAGTCATCGACGATGCCGGTGTCGAGCAGCCAATGGGCGAAATCGGCGAGCTGTGCGTCAAGGGCCCGCAAGTGATGAAGGGTTACTGGCAGCGTCAGGAAGCCACCGACGAAATCCTCGACAGCGAAGGCTGGCTGAAGACCGGTGACATCGCGCTGATCCAGCCGGATGGCTACATGCGCATTGTCGATCGCAAGAAAGACATGATCCTGGTCTCCGGTTTCAATGTTTACCCGAACGAGCTGGAAGACGTGCTGGCGACCCTGCCGGGTGTGTTGCAGTGTGCGGCCATCGGCGTGCCGGACGAGAAGTCGGGCGAAGCGATCAAGATTTTCATCGTGGCGAAGCCGGGCGTGACCCTGACTAAGGAAACCGTCATGGACCACATGCGCGCCAACGTCACCGGGTACAAGGTGCCGCGTTCGGTGGAGTTCCGCGATGCACTGCCGACCACCAACGTCGGCAAGATCCTGCGTCGCGAGCTGCGCGACGAAGAGCTGAAGAAGATCAAGGCGAAGAACGCCGCGTAAAACAAAAAGCCCCGCAGATGCGGGGCTTTTTATTGGAGTAGGTGGTGGATTTGTAGTGACTGTGATGCCGCCTTCGCGAGCAAGCCCGCTCCCACATTAATCCGCGTTCCTCCAGTTGGAATACAGTCAAATGTGGGAGCGGGCTTGCTCGCGAAGCTTTTCGGTTACTGGCGGAACGGCGCGAAATTCACGTTGGTCCCCGTCGGGCGCATGTCCTGCAGGTACGAATCCTTGTCCGCACTCAATTCCAGGCTCAGCGCGGCTTTGCGCTTGCCTTCGTTGCGAATCACCAGGCCTTCGAGCTTTTCCCGCAAAAACACTGTCGGCACTTTCAGGTGCAGCAGTTCGTCGGTGGCCGGGGTGTGCATCAGCAGGTGAATCCACTCGTACTGACCGACGGCCAGGCGCGTCACCGGCAGGTCGAACCACCAGATGTTGCGGTTGCGGTTCAGTTCGGCGAAGTGGCAGTTGTTGGTGCCGAGCACAGCGCCGCCCAGTTCCTGGTTACGACGGGCAATGGCCTGCTTTTTATCGAGTTTCATAACATTCCTGCGGGATCTGATCGTTGGCGCTCGGCGCCCATAGGTGCGCATTCTCGGGGCTTGCGGGGCAAACATAAAGCCCAACCTGCATTGCACGACGAAATGAAGGGCAAAAATAAATGAAACTCGTGGCAAACCTGTCCGGTCAATCATTACGTACTGACTTTTCCCCCTAATTGCACCAAGGAGAAACACCATGAGTAGCACAGGCGATAAAGTAAAAGGCATGGCCAACGAAGCTGTCGGTAACGTCAAGCAAGGCGTCGGTAAAGCTACCGACAACACCAAGCTGCAGGCCGAGGGTAAGGTTCAAGAGAAAAAAGGCGAAGCTCAACAAGCCGTGGGCAAAGCCAAAGACGCAGTGAAGAAGACCGTCGACAAGGCGTAATCCAGCCTTGAACGAAACACACGAGCGGCCATCCAGGGATGGCCGTTCTTGTGTCAAAAGCTTGCGCGAGCCGCCAAGGGTCGCCAAGTAGGCTACCGTGATGTAAAAAACCGCCCCTGAGTCGCCACGACTTCAACCTGTAATGCGGCGAAAGGAGACGCGAATGATTTTTCCAGACATGAAAGGTCTGCCACTGCACCGGGTGATGGTGCGCACGGTCACTGAATTCGTCGACGACGAGATGTCGACCTACGCCTCGGCACTGGCCTACCAGATGCTGTTCTCGCTGTTCCCGTTCATTCTGTTTCTGATTGCCCTGATCGGTTTCCTGCACCTGCCGGACTTCTTTACCTGGCTGCGCCTGCAATCGGAACTGGTGTTGCCGCCGCAGGCGCTGGAGCAGGTCAACCCGGTGATCGACCAGTTGCAGCAGTCCAAGGGCGGCCTGCTCTCGGTCGGTATCGTCATCGCCCTGTACACCGCCTCTGCCGGCGTACGGCTGATGATGAGCGCGATGAATGCCGCTTACGACGTGGTCGAGGGCCGGCCGATCTGGAAGCGTTTTCCGCTGTCGGTGTTCTACACCGTCGGCATTGCCGGCATGTTGCTGGTGGCGGCCGCGCTGATGGTGCTCGGGCCGCAAGTGATGGGCTGGATTGCCGCGCAGGTGGGCCTGGAAGATTTCATTGTCACCGTGTGGACGATTGCGCGCTGGCCGGTGATCGTGATTCTGATGATGGTCGCCGTGGCCCTGATCTACTACGTGATGCCCGACGTCAAACAGGAATTCCGCTTCATCACCCCAGGCTCGGTACTGGCGGTGGTGGTGTGGATCGTGGCCTCGTTGGGGTTCGCGTTCTACGTCAAAACCTTCGCCAACTACAACGCGATGTATGGCAGCATCGGGGCGATCATTGTGCTGTTGCTGTATTTCTATATTTCCGCCGCCGTGCTGTTGCTCGGTGCCGAGATGAATGCGGTGATCGAACACATGTCCAGCGAGGGCAAGGACGAGGGCGAGAAAGTCCCCGGCGAGCTCGATGAACATCCCAAACAACACGTTTCAGGGCTTGGGCGCGACCAGTCGTTGAAACCGAATACTGACGAAGTCTGACCATGATCCGTGAAATTCTGAAAATGGGCGATGAACGCCTGCTGCGCATTGCTCCACCGGTGCCGCCGGAAATGTTCGACAGCCCCGAGCTGTGGCAACTGATCGACGACATGTTTCAGACCATGGAAAGTGTCGGTGGCGTCGGCCTCGCGGCGCCGCAGATCGGCGTTGACCTGCAACTGGTGATTTTCGGTTTCGAGCACAGCGAACGCTACCCGGACGCCGAAGCGGTGCCGCAGACGATCCTGATCAATCCGCTGATCACCCCGTTGAATACGCTGACCGAAGAGGGCTTCGAAGGCTGCCTGTCGGTGCCCGGCCTGCGCGGCGCGGTGGATCGTTATCAGCAGATTCGCTACGAAGGCTTTGATCCCAAGGGCGAGCCGATCGTGCGCGTGGCCTCGGGCTTTCATGCGCGGGTGGTGCAGCACGAGTGCGATCACCTGATCGGCCGGTTGTATCCGTCGCGTATTACTGATTTCAGCAAGTTCGGGTTTACCGAAGTGATGTTTCCGGATCTCGATCCCACAGCTGACGACTGATGAGAGTCAAACGCAATTCTCCCCTGTAGGAGTGAGCCTGCTCGCGATAGCGGTTCGTCAGTCACATTTCCATGACTGACACACCGTAATCGCGAGCAGGCTCACTCCTACAATTAGTCACTATCGTGTCAGCCCCATCGCAATCATCGGCTTGCTCCGCGCATACCGGCTCAAGCGCTCGGCCAGTGCGTAGGGCAGGGCAGGATAGACACTGAAGCCGCGCCGCTCGTAAAACCCACGCAAGTCCGGATGACAGAACAGCCACACCGGCTCCTGCAAATCCTTCACCGCCGCCGCGATCAACTGCCCGGCGATCCCTTGCTCCCGGCAACCCGGATCAACAAACAACCCGGTCAGCCAGTGACCGCCCGCCACCGGCCGCAGGCACAGCGCGGCGACGATGTCCTCGCGACGGGCCACCCACAACTGCGCATCGCGCACCGCCTTCATCGACGATTGGTGGCGGCGGTAAAACTTGTTCATCAACGGCCACAAAGGCTCGTCGAGCAGGACATACTGGGTATCGGGCATGGGATCGGACTGGCGGCGGGCAAAGCGCCGATTATAAAAGAACGCGCGCCGCGCGATAGGTGTATACCTGAGCCTACATCCCTGTGAGTGGAGTACGCATCATGTCCAAAGGTATGGATTCAAAGAAAGCCGCGAAGAAGAAACCGGCCAAGACCGCCATTGAAAAGCGTGCGGAGAAGAAGGCCAAGAAAGTCGATATTTTCGGTCATTGATCACGTCCTTCGGGAGCCCGTCCCTCGGGCTCCCGTTTCAGTGCAAAAATAATCTGCAAGATTGCTCGGCTTCGTTGCACAGAAGGGGAAGTTTCCCGTTCCGAGCCACGCCATGCCGAACTACTTCGACGCCGACCATCGCCAGCAGATTGCAACCCTGCGCCAGCGTTTCACCGCCCGCACCGAGTGGCCGACGTGGCTGCTGCTGATCGGCGTGTATGGCGGCTGGTTCGCGATCATCCTCAATAGCGCCTGGCTGGGTCGCGGCTTGAGCACCTTGTTGCTGATTCCGCTGCTGGTGCTGTGGCTGTCGGTGCAGCATGAATTGCTGCATGGGCATCCGACGCGCTCGGTGCTTTTCAATAAAATCCTCGGCTACGCACCCTTTGCAGTGTGGTACCCGTACACCTTGTATCGCGACAGCCATCTGCTGCATCACCGTGATGAAGACCTGACCGTGCCCGGTATAGATCCGGAAAGCCGCTATCTGACGGCCGCGCGCTGGCAGGGCAGTTCCTTGTTCGAACGCTGCCTGCACTGGCTGAACAAAACCGTGCTCGGTCGTTTCGCACTTGGCGCGCCGCTGGCGTTGCTGGCGCTGGCCGTCGAAGAGCTGCAACGTCTGAAAAAACGCGAGCGCCAGGCCTGGCTGATGTGGCTGAGCCACGGTGCGTGCACCCTGTTGATGCTGTGGTTCATCGCCCGCTACAGCGTGCTGCCGGTCTGGCATTACCTGATGCTGATCAGCGTACCTGCACTGTCGATCGCGATGATCCGCTCCTACTATGAACACCGCCCGCATGCACAACCGGAGCAGCGCACCGTGCTCAACGAGGCGGGCTGGCCGTGGCGCTGGCTGTTTCTGAATCTGAATTTTCACCTGGTGCATCACGACCTGCCGGGGCTGGCGTGGTACGACTTGCCTCAGGCCTACCGCATGCGCCGCGAGCAGTGGGTGGCGCGCAGTGGCGGGTTTCTGGTGCAGGGGTATGGGCAGTTGTGGCGGCAGCACGGGTGCAGACCGATCGACAGTCCGCAGCATCCTTTCCACTAATCTCAAGAACACCACAAAAACCCTGTGGGAGCGGGCTTGCTCGCGAAAGCGGTGTGTCAGACACCAGACATGTCACTGTTCTACCGCTTTCGCGAGCAAGTCGAATCGTCGCACCGCCGCTCCCACAGGTTAATTATTTGCAGGGAAATAATGTGTATGACCCTACACCACACCGAACTGCTGATGTACAACGCCCCCGAGCCCATCCGCGCGGCCAATGAACGCTGGATCACCCGCATCCTCGAACACCTCGGCCACTCCCGCCTGGACGCCGCCAGCCTGTCGCTCCCCGAACTCTGGTTATCCCCGGATCTGCTGCTGACCCAAACCTGCGGCTATCCATTGATGACCTTGCTGCGCGGTCAGGTGCGCATCGTCGGCCGCCCGCGCTACGAATTGCCCGACGCCACTGCCGGCAACCACTGCAGCCTGATCCTCAGCCGTGCCGACGATGCGCGCCAAACCCTGGCGGAGTTTCGCGGCAGTCGCGGGGTGATCAACAGTGATGACTCCAACAGCGGCATGAATCTGTTGCGCCAGCGCCTCGCGCCGTTGCACCGCGACGGGCAGTTCTTCGCCGCGGTCGGCAGCAGCGGGGCACATCGCGAGAGTCTGCGCTGGTTGCGCGAGGGTCGCGCTGATCTGGCGGCGATCGACAGCGTGACCTATGCCTACCTCGCTCGGCATGCGCCTGAGGAAGTCAGGGGATTGCGGGTGGTGGCGCGCAGTGCGTTCAGCCCGACCTTGCCTTTTGTCACTGCCGCTACTGCCACTGATGAGCAGATCGAACAGTTGCGCCGGGTGATGAATCGGGCGTTGCGTGAGCTGCCGGATGTGGCACAGACGTTGGGATTGCCTGAAGTGCTGGCGGCCAGCGAAAGCGATTATCGGGTTGTGCTCGACTATCAGCGTGAGGCTGAAGAAATGGGCTATGGCCGCTTGCGTTGAAAGATCGCAGCCTTCGGCAGCTCCTACTTTGGAATGCGGTCAACCTGTAGGAGCTGCCGAAGGCTGCGATCTTTTGCTTTTATATCTCCAAAAAGAATATAAAAATGAAATATAAATCTTATTAATGCATAAGGCGCCTTGCTACGATCGCGCCACCGGATCACCGGACATTCAGCGACCCCTTACTCAGGAGCCCTTATGTCCGGCGCCGACTCCGCTCACCGCAATCATCTCGACGCACTGTTCCGCGCCCACTACCGCTGGCTGTGCACTTACCTGCGTCGGCATCTGCACGACGCCGCCGGCGCGGAAGACATCGCTGCCGAAACCTTCGCGCAGTTGCTCCAGGCGCCTAGCCTCACGGCGATACGCGAACCGCGCGCCATGCTCACCACGATTGCCCAACGTCTGCTCTATCAGCGCTGGCGCCGGGCGGATCTGGAGCGCCGGCATGCGCAGCAGATCGACGTCGAGGTCGCCATTTCACCGGAAGACCTCGCGCAACTGAGCCAGACCCTCAAGCGCCTCGACCGTAGCTTGCAACACCTGCCGAACAAAGTCCGCTCGACCTTTCTGCTGGCGCGGATTGATGGTCTGACCTACCCGCAAATCGCTGCCGAGCTGGGCATCTCCCAGCGTTCGGTCAGCGTTTACATGAGCCGTTCCCAGGCCCTGTGCGACCGCCACAGCGCCAACCAAATCCTGACAGACAAGAGGTCCGCATGAGATCAATCAAAACCCTGCTCGGCAGCTCGCTATTGGCGCTGAGCTTGAGCGTCGGCGCTGTTTCGGCGGCAGAGAAAACTGCGCCGATTCACTTCGGTGACATCACCTGGGAGAGCGGCAGTTTCATCACCGAAGTGCTGCGCCTGATCGTCGAAAAAGGCTACGGTTACCCGACCGATACGCTGCCGGGCAGCACCGTCAGCCTCGAAGCGGCGCTGGCGAAAAATGACATTCAGGTGATCGGTGAGGAGTGGGCCGGGCGCAGTCCGGCGTGGGTCAAGGCGGCCAATGAAGGCAAGGTGTTCGGGCTTGGCGATACGGTCAAGGGCGCGACCGAGGGCTGGTGGGTGCCGGAGTACGTGATCAAGGGCGACCCCGAACGCGGGATCAAACCGCTGGCCCCGGAGCTGAAATCGGTGGCCGACCTGCCGCGCTACAAAGAGGTGTTCCGCGACCCGGAAGACCCGAGCCGTGGACGCTTCCTCAACAGCCCGACCGGCTGGACCTCGGAGATCGTCAACAGCCAGAAGCTCAAGGCCTATGCGCTGACCGACAGCTACGTCAACTTCCGCACAGGCTCCGGCGCAGCGCTGGATGCCGAGGTGGCGTCGTCGATCAAACGTGGCAAACCGGTGCTGTTCTACTACTGGTCGCCGACGCCGCTGCTCGGTCGCTTCAAACTGGTCAAGCTCGAAGAGCCGCCGTTCGATGCCGAGGCCTGGAAGACTCTGGCTGATGCCAATAACCCGAATCCCAAGGGCACCCGCTCGATGCCGGCGAGTCTGGCGATTGGCGTCTCGGCTCCGTTCAAGGCGCAATACCCGGAGTTGGTGTCGTTCTTCGAGAAAGTCGATTTGCCGATTGATCTGCTGAACCAGACGCTGGCCGGAATGAGCGAAAAGCGCCAGCCACCGCGGCAGGTCGCCGAAGCGTTTCTGCGCGATCAGCCGCAGGTGTGGAAGGCGTGGGTGCCGGGGGAGGTGGCGAGCAAGGTGACGGCGGGGCTTTGAGTTTCAACTGGTTGATCTGTGGCGTTTGAGCCATCGCCTTCGCGAGCAAGCCCGCTCCCACAGGGGGGCGGGCGCGCCACAAATCCAGTGTGGGAGCGGGCTTGCTCGCGAATGATCTAAAGACTTACACCGCTTCCGCCGCCAACGCCGCCATCACGGTCGGCCGCTGCTCGACCCGCGCCTGAAACCGCGCCAGCGCCGGCCACTGCCCCAGCTCGATCCCGAACAACCCGGCCCAGCGCAACACTACAAACAACAACGCATCCGCCACGCTGAAGCCGCTCGGCAGCAGATACTCCTGCTGCTCCAGCACCGCGACCAGTACGGCAAATCGCTTGAACAACTTCTCCTTGATCGGTTCGGCCGGCAGACGCTCATCAAACAGCGCGCCCAAGCCGCCGTGGATCTCGCTCGAAATGAAATTCAGCCACTCCTGCAAACGCAGCCGCTCGAAACTGCCGGGTGCCGGGGCCAACCCTGACTGTGGTTGCAGATCCGCCAGATACTGCAGGATCACCGGACCTTCGGTCAGCACCGCGCCGTTGTCCAGTTGCAGTGCGGCGACGTAGCCCTTGGGGTTGATCGCGAGAAAGTCTTCGCCGCTGGCCGTGCGCTTGCTGCGGTTGTCGACGCGGATCAGCACGAAGGGCAACTTCAGTTCGCGCAACACAATGTGCGGCGCCAGCGAACAGGCTTGCGGGGCGTAATACAGCTTCATCGGTAGCTCTCTGGTGAGGATTTGGCGCCAGTGTCATAGTGCACCGCACCCTCGGTAAAATTAATCTTTCAAGAAGCAGCCATAAGGACAGCTACTGGCATGATGAACCTGATGCATTGGCGGCTGGTGGTCGCCGTGGCCGATCACGGCAATATCACCCGCGCTGCCGAGCGGATCGGCATGACGCAATCCGGGGCGAGCCAGGCGCTGGCGTTGATGGAAGAAACCCTCGGCGTGCAACTGTTCAGCCGCGAGAGTCGGCAGACCTTGCCCACCGCCATCGGCCTGCCGGTGATCGAGCAGGCGCGGCTGATGCTTGGCGCGCTGGAGACCATTCGCCAGACCGTCGACAGCGTGCGGCCGATGCTGCGCGGGACGATCCGTCTGGCGAGTTTCCCCATGGTGCTGGCGAGTTTCCTGCCGCCGCTGCTGCGCCAGTTCAATCGGCTGTATCCGGGGATCGAAGTGGTGGCGCTGGAGGTCAGCGACGATGAGGTGGAAACCCTGCTCGCGGCCGGTCTGGTGGATGTTGGCGTGGTGCTCAACCCGGCACCCGAGCGTAACGCCGGGCCATTGGGTCGGGATGAATGGGTAGCGGTGGTGCCGGCAGGGCATCCGCTGGCGCTGCGAGGAACTGAGCAGGGCGTCAGCCTGCAAGAACTGACGGCGCTGCCTTTTGTGCTGGCCACAGGTGGTTGCTCGACCAACGCCCGCAGCCTCGCCGCCGAGGCCGGGTTGCAGTTGCAGGACGTGCGGGTCGAGGTGCGCGAATGGAGCAGCGCCTTCACTCTGGTGCGAGAAAACCTCGGTGTGACGCTGGTGCCGGAAATGACCTTGCCGGCCGAGCGCCAGGGTTTGCGGGTGATCGCTCTGCTGCCGCGTATCGAACGGGTGTTTTCGCTGGTGCTGCCTGCGGGGCAGACGCCGTCGGCGGCGGTGCAGGCGTTGCTGGATCTGCTGGCGGATACGGCGGTCGCTGCCACTCGCTGAACCGTTTCTTGTGCAAAAAGTGCCAGATACTGGCCGACTAGTGGCCTTGCGCACGGCTTTGCGCTGGCTATGCTGAGCTGTAACTAACTATGTCGACCGTCATCGGTTAGCCGTGATTTCAACGCTGCCAGAGTGCGCAATCAAAGGCACCGGACACTGAACCAACAAGGAGCGAGTTTGTACATGGAAGTTCTTCTGCACGTTAGGGCTGGCCCGTTGCCGGGCTATCAAGAGAAGGATGTCTTGATAAGAGTGTCGCTGCATGGACCCTCGGATTAAACATCATTTATCACCTGACAACTTCCTCCTGTGGAGGAATGCGTGTGCCTGTTCTGTGGAACGTAGTGGTGGATTCTGAAAGACCTGAACTTTCATCAAATCAAAAGACCGCGCGGAAGGTGATACAACCATGTTCAACCTACATCACAAGGCTGATCTGCAGGAAATCGAGCGTTTCAGCTGCGCCTTGACCGAAGCCAATGCCAAGCTGGACGCGATCAGCCGTTCGATGGCGATGATCGAATTCACCCCCGAAGGCATTGTTCTGGATGCCAATGAAAACTTCTGCAAGACCATGGGGTACAGCGCCGAGGAAGTGCGCGGCAAACATCACCGGGTGTTTTGTGAAGAAGCCTTTTACCGCAGCGAGGAGTACGCCAGATTGTGGCGCGACCTGGCCCGGGGCGAACCGATCAGCGGCACGTTTCTACGCTTGAACAAGTCTGGCAAGGAGATCTGGCTTGAAGCCAGTTACATGCCGGTGTACGGCCCGGACAAACAAGTCAAAAGTGTGATCAAAGTGGCGTCGGACATCACCGCCCGGGTCAACAAAGAGCACGAAGAAGAAAGCATGCTGGCGGCAATCAGCCGTTCGATGGCGGTGATCGAGTTCACCCCGGAAGGCAATGTGATTACCGCCAACGACAACTTTCTGAAAACCATGCAGTACTCGCACAACGAAATTGTCGGCCATCACCACAGCATGTTCTGTCACCGTTCCGAATCCGAATCGGCGCAGTACAAGGCATTCTGGGCGTCGCTCAATCGCGGCGAATATCACTCGCACCGTTTCGAACGCAAGAACAAGTCCGGGCAGATGGTTTATCTCGAAGCCTCGTACAACCCGCTGTTCGACACCAAGGGCCGCTTGTACAAGGTCGTCAAGTTCGCCAGCGACATCACTCAGCAGATGACTACTTTGCAAAACGCTGCGGAATCGGCTCACAGCACCTCGGTACAGAACGACGCCTGCGCGCAGAAAGGCTCACAGGTGGTGCAGCAAACCGTGCAGATCATTCAGGACATTTCCCGCGACCTCAACGAAGCGGCACTGAGCATTGATGCGGTCAGCAAGCAATCGGACATCATCGGCACCATCGTCCAGACCATTCGCGGGATCGCCGATCAGACCAACCTGCTGGCGCTCAACGCCGCCATCGAAGCGGCCCGGGCCGGTGAGCACGGGCGCGGGTTCGCGGTGGTGGCGGATGAGGTGCGCAGTCTGGCGGCGCGGACCAGTCAGGCGACCCTGGAGATTGTCGAAGTGGTGCGCAAAAACCATGACCTGTCGCTGAGCGCGGTGTCGAGCATGCAGTCGAGCCTGAGCCGCACCGGGCTGGGGGTGGAACTGGCGAACGAGGCGGGGGAGGTGATTCTGGAGATTCAGCAGGGATCGCGGCATGTGGTGGATGCGATCGGGCAGTTCAATGCGACGTTGCAGCTGAACTGACAGCCATCAACAACTGTAGGAGTGAGCCTGCTCGCGATTACGGTGTGTCAGTCACTGGATAAGTAACTGATGTATCGCTATCGCGAGCAGGCTCACTCCTACATTGGTTTCTAAGCAACTTTCAGGTCAAAGCGCCGCGAGAAACTTGTCCGCCAGTTTGTCGCTGTCCTTGACGTCATTGACGTTGTCTTTCTCCGACTGCGCCAGTTTCATCTTGTCCTGCAGGCGCTCGGCGATCTCTTTGCCAATGGCCAGTTGTTTCTCCGGCGGCATGGCTTTGATGTCGTCTTCGGTGATGCCCATGCTCTGAAGGATACTGTCACGCAGACGCTGTTCCGGCGACTTGCTCATGTAGTCCTTGAACGCGTCGGTGGCCGACGTGCCGGTGGTGCTGCCGGCAGCCGTGGCGTCGGTGGTTTGCAGGCCGACACGGGTCTTGGCGAAGGCTTCGTCGACGTTATCGCTGATGCGCGTGGCGGCGGCCACTTGCTGGGTGGCGATCTGCGTGGCCGAATCCTGGACCTTGGAGGTCGCATCGGTGGCTTGTGACTGGGCCTGGTTCTGCAACGATTGCAGCATGGCGCCGTGCAGGCCGCTTTGCAGACCGGCAGCGGCGGTCGTGGTCGCGTCTTCCGCCAGCCGCTTGGGCAGGTGGATGAGTTGCTGCTGTTTGGCACTGACCAACATCATGATGGAGACCTTTGAATTATTGCTGACCTGCCTGTTGCAGCAATTACCGTGCCTTAGAAGAAAGTCCAGCTATTTCAATAGGTTGCTGATCTCGCGCATAGGCAAGGCGGTCATCCCTTGCCGTCAGGCGGCAGAGGATGACCGGGTGACCCTCAGCGGTGGGCAATGTTTTCCAGCGCCAGATTGCGCGTGCGCGGGCCGAACCAGCCGATGGTCAGCATCACGATCAGCATGCTGCTGACGATGAACGCCAGCACCCCGGGCGTGCCGAAGTTGTCGAGGAACAGCCCGATCAACAGGCTGCTGAACACCGTCGACAAGCGGCTGAACGAATAGCAGAAACCCACCGCCCGCGCGCGGATGTTGGTCGGGAACAGTTCGCTCTGGTACGAGTGATAACTGAAGCTCAGCCACGCATTGCAAAAGGTGATCATCACCCCGCAGAAGATCAGGCCGAAGGCGCTGGTCTGCAACGCGAACAAAGTGCCGAAGGTCATCGCGCCGAGGGCCGAGCCGACGATCTGCCATTTGTTCTCGAAACGGTTGGCGAACTTGACGAACAACAACGGCCCGAGCGGGTAGGCGAGGGTGATGATGAACGCGTACATCAGGCTGTGAGTGACGCTGACGCCCTGGCCGGAAAGCAGCGCCGGCAGCCAGTTGCCGAAACCGAAGAAACCGATCGCCTGGAACACGTGAAACACGATCAGCATCAACGCGCGTCGACGATACGGTGGTTGCCAGATATCGGCGAAGCGGCCCTTGCCTTCGACATCCACCGGAACGGCTTCGGGGGCATCCAGCGGTTGGCGGTGATCCTTTTCGCAGCGTGCTTCGATGCCGTCGAGAATCCTGTTCGCCTCATCAAACCGCCCATGCTGCGCCAGCCAGCGCGGCGATTCGGGCAGGCGTTTGCGCAGCCACCAGATGAACAGCGCAAACACCGCGCTCGCCAACACCACCCAGCGCCAGCCCGACACACCGAACGGCGCTTGCGGCACCAGCCACCACGACATCAGCGCCACCGCCGGCACCGAGAGAAACTGCACGAAAAAGGCGAAGGCGAACGCCGAACTGCGCATGCGCTTGGGCACCAGTTCCGAAAGGTAGGCGTCGATGGTCACCAACTCGATACCGAGGCCGATGCCCACCAGAAAACGCATGCAGATGATCCCCAGCGCCGAGCTTTGAATCCCCATCAGCACCGTGGCCACCGTGTACCAGACCAGCGCAAAAGTGAAGATTGCGCGGCGGCCGAAACGGTCGGCCAACGGACTGAGCAGGCTGGCGCCAAGGAACAGGCCGAGGAAGGTCGCCGATGCAAACGCCGCCTGATCGGAGAAGCCGAACACGCCCTGATTGCCGGTGGCGAAGATCCCGTCACGGATCAGTCCGGGGCTGATGTAGGCGGTCTGGAACAGGTCGTAGAGTTCGAAGAAGCCGCCGATCGACAACAGCGCCACCAGCCGCCAAAGGGTGGCGACGGCGGGGAGGCGGTCGATGCGCGCGGAAATCTCGGCGGCGCGTTTCGGGTCGATGCCTTCGCTTTGCGCGGCGGCGGGAGCGTGAGCAGTCATCGGCTGATCCATTTTTTATTGATGGAAAAGCTTAGCCTGCTATCGGAGTGGATGGATTGTGAATATCGGCGGTTTGCCCTGGAATACCGCCGATTTCTTGCACTAACTGCTTGTGAGTTAACGATTTATGCCGCAGCGGCCGAATCGGGCAGTGCCGACGCCGGCAAGCCGAACACCCGATCGAACAGCCAGTTGAATGCGAACGTGTAGCACGGGATGAAGATGATCAACGCCAGATCCAGCAGGAATGCCTGCACCAGACTGATGTTCATCCACCACGCAATCAACGGAATCAGGAACACGATCAGCGTCAGTTGAAAACCCACGGCGTGGGCGATGCGCCGTTTGACCGTGCGGGTGCGCGACTTCTGGCGGCTTTCCCAGTGCTCGAACAGCGAGGTGTAGATGAAATTCCAGGTCACCGCGATGGTGGTGATGATCACCGCCAACGGGCCGGTGCTGCCGGGCGAAGTGCCGGACAACAGCGCCAGGCCGAGAGCGGAGAAGGTCATGCCGATCACTTCGTAGAGCGACACGTAGACCAGTTTGCGTTTGACGCCTTGCATGGGGTTTTGCCTCTTTCTTGCGATTGCTGGCCAGCAGGACTGGCGAAGACGGCGAAAGATAGCTTCAATGGGCGTGACAGAAAAAGTCAGTAGCTTTCAGTTTTGGTGATAGGTAAGTGAAGTGAATTTCAACAGTGACAGCATCGAACTGTTTCTTGCGGTGATCGAGCGCGGCTCGTTTTCCGCTGCGGCCCGCGCTTTGGGCCGGGTACCCTCGGCGGTGAGCATGGCCATCGGCAATCTTGAGGCGGAACTTGGCTATCCGCTGTTCGACCGCAGCCATCGCGAGCCGCAACCGACAGCCATGGCCCTGTCACTGGTGCCCCACGCGCGGCTGATTGCCGAACAGCTCAAGCAGTTGCAGGTGCACGCGGTGGAGCTGTCGCTGGGGCTGGAGAGCAAGCTGTCGATTGGTGTGGTGGCGGACATCGACCGGCGGCGCGTGCTCGCCGCGATCAAAGTGATTGCCGAGCGTCATCCGCTGCTCGATATCGAAGTGCTGACCGCGCCGCAGGACGATGTGCTGGCGCTGCTGCACAGTGGTCGCGTCAGCGTCTGCGTGGCGTTCGCCGGGTTGAGCATGAACGTGCTGGAGCGCTTTCAGTTCGTTGGCAGCGAACGGATGATCGCGACACTGGCGGCGGACAGTCCGTTGTTGCAGAGACAGGCGCTGTTTCTCGAAGACCTGGTGCAGGTGCGGCAGATCGTCGTCGCCAGCCGCGACTTGCCGATCAGCGAGACCCGCCCGCTGGTGGCTGAATCGCACTGGCGCACCGACAACCTGGAAACGGCCATGGAGATGGTCGAGGCAGGATTGGGTTGGGGCAATTTTCCGTTGTCGGTGGTGCAGCCGTGGCTGGACAGTGGGCGCCTGAAACGCCTGAATTTCCGCAATATCGAAAACGGCCTGGAGCTGCCGGTGCACGCGGTGTGGCTCAAGAGCCAGCCGCTGCAGAAGGGCGCGCTGGCCCTCGTCGAATTGCTCGGTCACTGAGCCCAACACACTTCCCCTGTGGGAGCGGGCTTGCTCGCGAAGGCGTCGTGTCAGCTGGCATTTGCTTATCTGGCACACCGCCTTCGCGAGCAAGCCCGCTCCCACAGGGAGATTGGGTTTCACCTTGGCATTTGTGACCATCCGAGGGATTTCAGAGGTCAGGTACTCTCGCGAATCTTCAACTCGAAGCCCATATCCTCAACCGGACGCGCCACGCTGTTGCCGGCCATCAACGTCAACATCTGCTCCGCCGCGCGCCGGCCGATCGCCTCACGCGGGGTGTTGATGCTGCTCAGGCGCGGCACCATGTGCTCGGACATCGGCAAGTCGTTGAAGCCGAGGATCGCCACCTGCTCGGGGATCCTGATCCCGTTGCGCAACGCCTCCAGCAGCGCACCCTGCGCGAGGTCGTCGTTACCGAAGAAAATCGCATCGACATCCGGATGCGCCGCCAGCAGTTGCAGGAACAATTCACCGCCCAGACCCACGGACGAGGAGCGCGGGGTCAGCACTTCCAGATCCGGATCATAACGGCCGGCCTTCTGCAGGGCTTTGCGAAAACCTTCGCCGCGCAGCAAGGTGCGCTGATCGAGTTGCGCACCGATGTAGGCCAGACGCTTGCGTCCGCGGGAGAGCAAATGTTCGGCAGCGGTTTCGCCGGCACTGAGCTGGGAGAAACCCACGCAGTTCACCCCGGCGGCGCTGTCCAGTTCCATCATGTACACGCAGGGAATGTTGCTGGCCTCGATCATCCGCCGTGAACTTTCCGTGCGGTCGAAGCCGGTCAGCAGAAAACCACGTGGCTGATAGGCCATGTAGTTGCGCAACAGGTTTTCTTCTTCATCGCGCGAGTAGTGGAAGTTGCCGATCAGCACTTCGAAGCCCTTGGGCGTCAGCACCCGATGAATGGCTTCCAGCGTATCGATGAACAACAGGTTGGACAGCGATGGCACCAGCACCACCACCGAATGGCTCTGCGCCGAGGCCAATGCGCGGGCGGCAGGGTTGACCACGTAGTTGAGTTCGAGCGCGGCTTTCTGCACTTTTTCCACCAGTTCCGTGGCCACGGTGCTGACCCCGCGCAGCGCGCGGGAGGCGGTAATCGGGCTCACGCCGGCGAGGCGGGCAACTTCATTAAGGGTGGGACGGCCGGTGGTGCGAGTGTTTTTATCGTTTTTAGGGGTGGTCATCGGGCGGCTTGCCAAACAAAAATCAAGGCACTAAGGTAGCGCTGTCCTGATGCAGCTGCAAATGCGTAAGCGAGGTCCTGCCTGATCCTCGCTTTTTGGCGTTGGGCGAAAACCTGCTGCAACCCAAAAAAACGACAAGAAGGCGTCGGCAACTTCTGCCTGTGCACTAGAGTCATAGCTAGCAAAGGTAGCGCTGTCTGCGCGCTGAGGTGTTATATGAGTCATCCCATCACCGCCCTGGTCATCATGGGCGTTGCCGGTTGCGGCAAGACGTGCGTCAGCGAGGCCCTGTGCCAATTGAGCGGCGCCACTGCCATTGAAGGCGATACTTTTCATCCGGCCGCCAACATCGAAAAGATGAGCGCGGGGATCCCCCTGAACGACGACGACCGCGCCGGCTGGCTCGACAGCCTGTGCGATGAACTGCGTCGTGTCGACGCCACTGGCCAGCGCCCGGTGCTGACCTGCTCGGCGCTCAAACACAGTTACCGCGAAGTGTTGCGCAGTGCCTTGCCGGGCCTGGGCTTCGTGTTTCTTGAGTTGACCCCTGAAGTGGCCGCCGACCGCGTGTCCCATCGTCCGGGCCACTTCATGCCGGCGACGTTGATCGAAAGCCAGTTCGCCACCCTCGAATCGCCGGTCGGCGAACCGTTGACTCTGGCGCTGAATGCTTCGATCCACAGCGTTGAAGAACTGGCGGCCCAGGCGCACGTCTGGTGGCAGGCCCACGGTCTGAAGCAGGCGGTATGAGTGTGTTGAAAGAGCTAGCGCTGTCCTCACGAATTCTGTTTAACCCGCTTTAATAACAACAACAAGCCAGGAGACACCCCCAATGTTTGGCATGTCCCACGACACGTTTCTGCTGCTTGATGCAGTGGTCACGGTAATCGGACTGATCGTCCTGATTACCAAGTTCAAGATTCACCCCTTCATCTCCCTGACCATTGCCGCTGCCTTTCTCGGGCTGACGTCGGGCATGCCGATCGGCACCATCATCAAAGCGTTCCAGGACGGTTTCGGTGGGGTGCTCGGTTTCGTCGGCATCATCCTCGCGCTGGGCACCATGCTCGGCAAAATGATGGCTGAATCCGGTGGCGCCGATCAGATCGCGCAGACCCTGATCCGCGCGTTCGGCAAGGACAAAGTGCAGTGGGCGATGATGTTCGCTGCGTTCCTCGTCGGTATCCCGCTGTTCTTCGAAATCGGCTTCGTGCTGCTGATTCCGCTGGTGTTCATCGTCGCCCGGCGTACCGGTGTGTCGATCATCAAGATCGGTATCCCGCTGCTCGCCGGTCTGTCCGCGGTACACGGCCTGGTGCCACCGCACCCGGGCCCGCTGTTGGCAATCGGGGTGTTCGGCGCCGACATCGGCAAGACCATCCTCTACGGTCTGATCGTTGCGCTGCCGACCGCCATCATTGCCGGTCCGATCTTCGGTACCTTTATCGCCAAGCACATTCCCGGCACGCCGAATCAGCAACTGGTCGATCAACTGGCCCGTGAGAACGACGAATCGGCCAAGCTGCCGAGCTTCAGCATCACCCTGATCACCGTGCTGCTGCCGGTGTTCCTGATGCTGCTGAAAACCTTCGCTGACGTGGCGCTGCCGGACGGCCACTTCTTCCGGACCTGGATGGACATGATCGGTCACCCGATCTCCGCACTGCTGCTGGCGTTGTTGCTGTCGCTGTACACCTTCGGACACAAGCAGGGCATCGGTTCGCAGCAGATCCTCAAGTGGCTGGACGCAAGCCTGGCGCCAACCGCCGCGATCATCCTGATCATCGGTGCCGGCGGTGGCTTCAAGCAGATGCTGGTGACCAGTGGCGTGGGCGACGTGATCGGCCACATGGCGGTCAGCGCGCAGATCTCGCCGATCCTGCTGGCGTGGCTGGTGGCGGCGGTGATTCGTATCGCCACCGGTTCGGCCACCGTGGCGACCATCACTGGCGCCGGCATCGTGGTGCCGGTGGTGGGCATGATTCCGGGCGTCAACCGAGAGCTGCTGGTGCTGGCCACCGGTGCCGGTTCGCTGATCCTGTCCCATGTCAACGACGCCGGTTTCTGGCTGGTGAAGCAGTACTTCAACATGACCGTGGCCGAAACCTTCAAGACCTGGACGGCGATGGAAACCATCCTGTCGGTGGTTGCGTTGGGCTTTATCCTGCTGTTGTCGCTGTTCGTTTAAGCAGCTTCTTGCAGACACAAAAAAACCGCAGCGATGCGGTTTTTTTGTGGGTGATGCAAAACTGCTAACCCCTGTAGGAGCTGCCGCAGGCTGCGATCTTTTGATCTTGATCTTTAAAATCAAAAGATCGCAGCCTGCGGCAGCTCCTACAGGGGTAGGTGTCAGCTGGTGGTTTTCGGGGTCAGGCCATCCGCCCGGAACATCCCGCGAATCCCGCGCACCGCCTGACGAATCCGGTCCTGGTTTTCGATCAGCGCAAAGCGCACGTGATCATCGCCATACTCACCAAACCCCACCCCCGGCGAGACGCAGACCTTGGCCTCGGCCAGCAGCTTCTTGGCAAATTCCAGCGAACCCAGATGCGCATAAGCCTCGGGAATCTTCGCCCAGACATACATCGAAGCTTTCGGGTTCTCGACCATCCAGCCCAGCTCATGCAGGCCTTTGACCAGCACGTTGCGACGCTGGCGATACTGCTCGGCGATGTCGCGCACGCATTGCTGATCGCCTTCCAGCGCGGCAATCGCCGCCACTTGCAGCGGGGTGAAAGTGCCGTAGTCGTGGTAGCTCTTGATCCGCGCCAGGGCGTTGACCAGTTCCGGGTTACCGACCATGAAGCCGATGCGCCAGCCGGCCATGTTGTAGCTCTTGGACAGGGTGAAGAACTCCACCGCGATGTCCTTGGCGCCGGGTACTTGCATGATCGACGGGGCTTTCCAGCCGTCATAGACGATGTCGGCGTAGGCCAGGTCGTGCACTACCAGCACGTCATATTGCTTGGCGAGGGCGATCACCCGTTCGAAGAAATCCAGCTCCACGCACTGCGCGGTGGGGTTGGACGGGAAGCCGAGGATCATCATCTTCGGTTTCGGAATCGAGCCACGAATCGCCCGTTCCAGCTCGGCGAAGAAGTCCACGCCGGGCACCAGCGGCACCGAACGCACCTGGGCGCCGGCAATCACCGCACCGTAGATGTGAATCGGGTAGCTCGGGTTCGGCACCAGTACCGTGTCGCCCTGATCCAGGGTCGCCAGCATCAAGTGCGCCAGGCCTTCCTTGGAACCGATGGTGACAATGGCTTCGCTTTCCGGGTCGATATCGACCGCGTAGCGTTCCTTGTACCAGTTGGAAATCGCCCGACGCAGACGCGGAATGCCCTTGGACGTGGAGTAGCCGTGGGTGTCTTCGCGCTGTGCAACCTGCACCAGTTTTTCGACGATGTGCGGCGGCGTGGCCCCGTCGGGGTTGCCCATGCTCAGGTCGATGATGTCTTCACCACGACGCCGCGCGGCCATCTTCAGCTCGGCGGTGATGTTGAAAACGTAAGGGGGGAGTCGATCAATGCGCGCAAAGCGGCGCGGCGAACCTTGTTCAGCCATTGTTGCCTCGGATAACGTAAGCGCCCGGAACCGTCCGAGCGACGCTGGTCACTGCGGTGACCTGTGGCGGAAGATAAGGGCAGCGATGGCGGACTGTCCAGCGTGCGCGACAATAATTTTTCCAAGGAAATGCTTAATGGAATTCACCAGCGGCTTCTTGCTGAGCCTCTCGCTGTGCCTGGACATCGGCGTGGCCAACATTGCAATGATCACCCTGGCGATGCAGCGCGGTTACTTTCAGGGCTTTGCGCTGGGCCTCGGTACGTGCGTCGGTGATCTGATTTACGCAGTGTTGGCGCTGGCCGGGATGACCGTGCTGCTGCAGTACGAAAGCGTGCGCTGGGTGCTGTGGATCGGCGGCTCGGTGCTGCTGATCTACTTCGCGGCGAAGATGATCTATTCGGCGATTCACCACGAGGCGCAGTTGGCAGCGACGGCGGAAGTGGGGCAGAACTCGCATCGCAAGGAGTTCTTTCGCGGGATCTTCCTCGCCATGTCCTCACCCAGCGCGATCCTGTGGTTTGCCGCGGTGGGCGGCACCCTGATCGCCCGCTCCGGTGGCGGCGGCCCGCTCAGTTCGGCGCTGTTTCTCGGTGGTTTCCTCTGCGCCGGGCTGCTGTGGTCGGCCGGTCTGTGCTTTGCCGCGAGCCACGGCGGCAAGCTTTTGGGTGACAAGCTGTTGCGCTACTCGTACATGGCATCGGCCGCGATCTTCTGCTATTTCGCGGTTTACGTGATCGTATCCGGTTATAACGAGTTCGTTGGCTCCGGGGCCGCCGACCAGTTGCACGCCTTGTAACATTGCGAATCGGGTTTGGCTTCTATACTCAGCAGCCGAACCCCTTTTTTTTGCCAGGAGTCGAGTCATGGATGAGCAAAAACGCGTCGAAGTGGCTGAACCTCGCTTCGAACATGGACACTTCCTGCTGATCGCAGGATTTCGTGGTCGATTTACCCAAGACACTGCCAAGGACATTCCTGCGCTGTGGGAAAAGTTCTTGCCGCACCTGGGAAAGATACAGGGACAAAAAAACGAAGTGACCTACGGTGTCTGCAGCAACTTCGACGGCCAGGGTGGCTTCGATTACATCGCCGGGGTGGAAATCAGCAAGCTCGATGACCTCGACCAGAAGGTCTACCAGTGGGTCGAAGTGCTGCCCCGGCAGTACGCAGTGTTCGAGCACAAGGGCCCGCTCGATCAATTGCCGCAGACCTTGCAGTACATCTACAAGACCTGGCTGCCGACCTCCCACTACGTGGAACTCAACGCCCCTGAGCTGGAACGCTACAGCGCCGATTTCAATCCGCGACTGCACACCGGCAAACTGGAAATCTGCGTGCCGGTCGATACCAAGGCCTGAGCCATAAAACATGAGGCGGATCGCTGATCCGCCTCATGTTTTCAACCGCGTTTACCCTTGCTCACCCGTCGCGCCCGCAACAGGTCGATGCCCAGAGTGATAAAGCCGAACGTACTGATGCCCAACACCATCAACAGGCCGATTTCAACGCTGCTCATAAGCGGTTTCCCCCAAGGGTGATCAGAGACACACCGCAGGAATAGCCCGTCGCCCGCACGAAGAAAAGCGCTTATACGCAGGCTTTACGCCCGCCGCGCGGATCGATATGCACACCTTATTCCTTTATGCTTTGCGCACTTTTCTCCGCTGATTTTCGAGCTGCCATGAACACCGTCATCCGCAACGTCACCGCCGCCGATCTGGATCGCTGCTACGCCATCGAAACCGTTGCCTACGAAGGCGATGAAGCCGCCACTCGCGAGAAAATCGCCACGCGCATTGCCACCTGGCCGGATGGTTTTATCGTTGCCGAAGTGGACGGCGTGGTCGCCGGTTTCATCAACTCGGGCGCGGCGTTCGATGTGCAGATGTCCGACGAGGCGTTCAAGGAGCTGATCGGCCACGACCCGAAAGGGCCGAACGTGGTGATCATGTCAGTGGTGGTGCACCCGGACTTTCAGGGGCAGGGCCTGGCCAAGCGGCTGATGGCCGAATTCATCGAACGCATGCGCGGGATGGACAAGGCGACGATTCATCTGATGTGCAAGGAGAAGCATATTCCGCTGTATGCCGGATTCGGCTTTGCATACATCAAGCCGTCGGAGTCCGAGCATGGCGGGATGGCGTGGCACGAGATGATCCTGACGCTCTGAAAATCGCTGCAAATCCAAATGTGGGAGCGGGCTTGCTCGCGAAGGCGGTGTGTCATTTGCCAATGATTTATCTGACACGACGGCTTCGCGAGCAAGCCCGCTCCCACAGGGGAACAATGGTGATCTGCTGATAGGGGTCAGTAGAGGGTGTCAATTACCCGCTTCGGCGCTTCGCGATCGTAGGTCTCGGCGTCGAACTGCCCGTCGTTCAGACGCTTGTGGAACGCGCCCGCAGAAGGCAGCGCCGAGCGTGGCAGATGGGTTTGCGGGTTCCATGCGTCGGAGCGCACGAAGGCTTTCGAACAATGGAAAAACGCCGCTTCCACCGTCACCAGCAACACCGTTTTCGCCGGTTTGCCGTTCACCGCAAAGCTTTCCAGCAGATCTGGATCTGCACTGATGGTCGCCGTGCCATTGACCCGCAGCGTCTCGCCGATTCCCGGAATGATGAACAGCAGCGACACCCGTGGATCGTGCAGCACATTGCGCAGGGTATCGATGCGGTTGTTGCCCGGGCGATCCGGCAGGGCCAGGGTGTTTTGATCAATGATTCGGACAAATCCCGGCGCATCGCCACGCGGCGAATTATCGAGGCCGTCGGCACCCACCGAGCTGACGATCACCAGCGGCGAGACTCGCACCATCGCCTGATAATCCGCGTTGAGAAAACCGATCTGCTTGCGCACCGCGCGGTCGTGGGGCAAGCCGTAAATAGCTTCCAGTGCTTCGATTGAATCGATCATCGTGCATCCCTCGATGACTTAGAAAAACAGGCCCATGCGCCGCTCGTAACCGATCCGGCCCTTGTACGCTTCGCCGCTGTCGACGAAACCATATCTGGCGTATAGCGCGATTGCCGCGTCGTTATCGGCATCCACCGACAGTTCCAGCCCCTTGATTTCCGGCCATGCCTCTCGTGCCGCGGCGGGCAACGCTTGCAGGCAGGCCTTGCCGTAGCCCTTGCCCTGCGCGCGGTGATCGACCTGCAAGGCATGCAGGGTGGCGCTGTGTTCGTCGGCCCAGTCCGGCAACACGGGCGGGCGCTTGAGCAGCAGGAACGCCACCGGCACCTGATCGGCCAGCAGGGCAAAACCTTTGACGCCGGGGCCGGGTCTGGACAGCAGCGTGTGCAGCGCGCCGTGAATGTCGCCGGAAAACTTGATCTGCTCGGGATGGATTTCAATCGCCTCGACCTGCTGACGCTGCAAGGCGTTCAGGCTGTCGTATGGCACGAGTTGGGCTGACACGGGAATTTCCTTTTTCCTACAAAGATGAGCCTCGGATTCTAGCGATTTTGTCTTCGGCGGAAATTTTTTGTTTCGTCTGTCGATCTGCTCGATTGGCAAACGACTAAGGGTGTCTTCACCACAAAAAACATGGAGAACAGCATGAGCGCTCAGACCGAAATCCAGACCCTGATCAATACCTATCGCGACGCGGTAATGACCAAGAACGTCGACAAGGTTATGACGTTGTACACCGATGACATCCTCTCCTTCGACGCGATCAAGGCCCTGCAATTCAAGGGTAAGGCCGCCTACCGCGCACACTGGGAAGCCTGCATGGAAATGTGTTCCGGCCCGCACGTTTTCGAGTTCCACGAGATCGCCATCGAGACGGCGGACAACCTCGCGTTTGCCCATTGGGTGGCCAATTGCGGCGGTACCAACGACAAAGGCGAAACCCAGAGCTGCTGGATGCGTGCGACCGCGTGCTATCGGCAGGTGGGCGGGACGTGGAAGATTGTCCACGAGCATTGGTCGGCGCCGTTCGATCCGATGAGCGGCGCGACCCTGTTCGATGTGCAGCCCTGATCTTCAGCCATAGTTGATCCGTCCGATTCAGGAGAACGCCATGAAGTATCTATGCCTGGTCTACAGCGATGAGCGCCTGCTGCACACCTCGCCCGACAGCCCGGAAGACGCCGAGTGCTGGGCCTACGCCGAGTCGATTCAGGGCAGCGGGCGGATGGTCGCGGCCGAAGCGCTGGAGTCGGTGCAGACCGCGACCACCGTGCGTATGCGCAACGGCAAGCTGACGATCACCGATGGCCCGTTCGCCGAAACCAAGGAGCAACTGGCCGGTTTCTACCTGATCGACGCCAAGGATCTGAACGAAGCGATCCAGGTCGCCGGCAATATTCCGGCGGCCCGGGTCGGCAGCGTCGAAGTGCGTCCGGTGCGGCAGTTGAATGTCTGACGTCCGGACGCGGGTCGAGCAGGTCTATCGCGAAGACTCGCGGCGGATTCTGGCGACCCTGATCCGTCTGCTCGGGGATTTCGACCTCGCCGAGGAAGCCTTGCACGAGGCGATCTTCATCGCGGTCGAACGCTGGCAGCGCGACGGCGTGCCGGACAATGCGCGCACCTGGCTGGTCTCCACCGGGCGCTTCAAGGCCATTGATGTGTTGCGCCGGCGCGCCCGCTTCAAGGCCTCGCAGCCGCTGTTGCTGGCGCAGCTCGAAGAACTGGAACAGGCCGACTGGAGCGGCGAAGACGTGGAAGACGACCGTCTGCGGCTGATCTTCACCTGCTGTCACCCGGCGCTGGCGGCGGATGCGCAAGTGCCGCTGACCCTGCGTGAAGTCTGCGACCTGACCACCGAAGAAATCGCCCGCGCGTTTCTCTCGGCGCCGACGGCGATTGCCCAGCGCATCGTGCGCGCCAAGGCGAAGATTCGTGATGCGAAAATCCCTTATCAAGTCCCCAGCCTGAGCGAATTGCCCGAGCGCCTTGATAGCGTGCTGCGGGTGATTTATCTGGTGTTCAACGAAGGGTATTCGGCGTCGATGGGCGCTGAGCTGACCCGGGAGGATCTGACCCGCGAGGCGATTCGGCTGGGGCGGTTATTGATGGAGTTGCTGCCGGAGCCTGAGGTCATGGGCCTGTTGGCGTTGATGCTGCTGCATGAGTCGCGGCGGGCGGCGCGGACTTCCGTGGAGGGGGAGTTGATTCTGCTGGATGATCAGGATCGCTCGCGCTGGGATGCCGGGTTGATCGCTGAAGGTTGTGCGCTGGTGGAGCGGGCGCTGACCACACGGCGCTTTGGACCGTATTGTTTGCAAGCGGCGATCGCCGCGGTGCATGCCGAAGCGCCGTCAGCGGCGGAAACGGACTGGCAGCAGATCGTTGGGCTGTATGACGTGTTGCTGCGTGCGATGCCGTCGCCGGTGATCGAGTTGAACCACGCGGTGGCGGTGGCCAAGCGCGATGGAGCGTTGGCGGGATTGACGCTGATCGAGGGGATTCTCGAACGCGGTGAGTTGCAGGATTACCACTTGGCGCATTCGGCGCGGGCGGAGTTTTGTCGCCAGTTGGGCCGGGTGGAGCAGGCGCGCACGGCTTACCTGCGAGCACTGGAACTGACCCGGCAGGAGCCGGAGCGGCGGTTTATCGAAGCGCGGCTGGCGCAATTGGATTGATCTGAAATCTTCGGTGGCAGTGCCGACCCCTTCGCGGGCAAGCCCGCTCCCACAGTGTCCGTGGTGTACACAAAATCTATGACCACCGCAGATCCCTGTGGGAGCGGGCTTGCCCGCGAAGAGGCCAGTCCAGCCACCATCAAAGCATCAGGCTTGCTGCCGGGTCGCAGCCAGCACGATTTCGCGAATGCACACGCCCTGCGGCTGTTCATATGCATAGGCAATCGCCGTCGCCACATCCTCGGCGCTCAGCACCGTGCCGCCCATCTCCTGTTTCCACGCCTGATAGCCGGTCTTGATCGCCTCATCAGTGGTGTGGCCGAGCAATTCGGTTTCCACCGCGCCCGGGGCAATGGTGGTCACGCGCACGTTGTGCGGTGCCAGTTCTTCGCGCAGGTTTTCCGACAAGCCATGCACCGCAAACTTGGTGCCGACATACGCCACGTGGTTGGGGAACGTCTTGCGTCCGGCCACCGAACTGACATTGATGATCGTGCCGTGCTTGCGCTCGACCATGCCCGCGACCACCGCATGCACGCCGTTGAGCAGGCCCTTCACATTGACGTCGAGCATCTGCTCCCACTGCGCCGGATCCTGCGCGCTCATCGCGCCCAGCAGCATCACCCCGGCGTTGTTGATCAACGCGTCAGCCGGGCCGAATCGGGCCTCGGCTTCGGCGACTGCCGCGAGCAGGGCGGCACGATCAGTGATGTCGACCTGCCGGCTGAGGCTGTTCGGCAGTTCCAGTGCCTCCAGGCGTTCAATACGTCGCGCCAGCAGCAACAACGGGTGCCCGGCAGCGCTGAAACGGCGAGCGGCGGCCGCGCCAATGCCCGAACTGGCCCCGGTGATGATGATCAATGGCTTGCCCATACGTGAACTCCTGAAATAAGAAAATCAAATGACTGAATGCTGGGTGCAGTATATTCAGCGTCTTCCAAGCTGAAAAATGCCTTATTCCTCTGTCTGTCATCGGAATCATCTATGGATATCCGTCACCTCAAAGCGTTTCTCGCGGTGTTCGAAGAACGCAACATCACTGCGGCGGCGCAGCGCTTGTTCATCAGCCAGCCGACCCTGTCGGTAACCATCAAACAGCTTGAAGAAGAACTCGGCGCGCCCCTGTTCGTGCGTCAACCGCGTGGGGTCGAGGTCAGCGCCGAGGCGCGGTTGTTGTACCCGCAGGCGCGGCGCATGGTCGCCGAGGCCGAAGCCCTGAGCCGGATGTTTCGCAGTGGCGAGAACCGTGCGCCGCTGACCCTGGGCATCGAGGGCGACATCGCCGCCAGCCACATCGAAGCCTTTGTGCGCATGGCCCATCAGGCCTTGCCCAATCTGTTGCTGACGCTGGAGGAAGGCTGTCACGGTGACGGGCGGCTGGCGGTGGAGGAGCTGTGCTGTGAGGACGAGCTGTTTCTGCCGCTGTGGGAAGAACCCTATGTGATGGCGCTGCCGCTGGATCACCCGATGGCGGCGACGCAGGCCGGGTGGACGCCGATCGCGGACTGGATCACCTGCCCGCAGCATCCATCGCATCAGCGCTTGATGGCGTTGTACGGTCGCTCGCCGGAAGCGGTGGCGGGGCATGCCGGCTCGTTGCAGCAGGCGCTGCACATGGTCGCGGCGGGTGTCGGCGTGGCGATGTTGCCGCAGTCATTGGTCAGCGGGCATGCGCGAGTGGTGGTGCGGGCGTTGCACCTGCCGGCGCCGACGCGCCGAGTCGGGTTGTGCTATGCGGCGCAGGCGCTGGAGTTGCCGGCGATGCGCGGGTTGCAGGGGTATTTTCAGGAGAACCGGCCGGTGGAAATTGCAGCGGCCTGAAGATCAAAAGATCGCAGCCTGCGGCAGCTCCTACAATGAAACGCATGCTTCTGTAGGAGTTGCCGAAGGCTGCGATCTTTTGCTCTATTCCAGCATCTTGCTCAGCAACCAGCTTCCCGCCGGCCCCGGCGGATACAGCCGCGACCACAACGCGTCGACATACACCGGCCGCGGCCAGCCGCGCACGCTCAACTCCACCAGCGTCGCGTTACCGAAGCGCGCCACCAGCCAGCGCGGCAGCGCCGCCCAGCCGAAGCCCATTTCCGCCATTTCCATCAGCATCAGGTAACTCGGTGCCGACCACACCCGGCCCTTGGCGCGGCTGTCGTAGGGATTGACGATGGTCGCCAGGCGCAACTCGCGATGCTGTTCCAGCACCTGCTGATCGACACGTTCGACCTGGGTCAGCACGTGATCACGTTTGACGAACAGCGCCAGATCAGTGCGCTCGGCCACGGTCGAGGTCACCAGGTCCGGCGGATAGCTGTCGCGCATTTCGGCGAACGCCAGGTGTGCGCGGCCACGCTGGACCAGTTCGATCAGGTCGTCGCACTCGGCGATCAGGCATTCCAGCTCCAGATCCGGGTAACGCTGCTCGAAGCCGACCAGCGCCGCTTCAAAACGCGCCGATTGATAGGTGTCGGAAATCGCCACCGTGAGTTTCGGCTCGACGCCCTGGGCCAGTTGCCGGGCAGTCATTTCCAGCCGACTGGTGGCCGCCAGGATCGCCTCGGCCCGTTGCAGCATGACGTGGCCGGCCGGGGTCAGGGTCGGTTTGCGGCTGCTGCGGTCGAACAGCACCAGGTCCAGATCAATCTCCAGACTCGCCACCGCCGCACTGATGGTCGACTGACTGCGCCCCAGTTTGCGCGCTGCCGCCGAAAACGAACCCTGAGTGGCGGCCTGGACAAACGCCACCAGCACTTCCTGCGAAGCCATGAACTATCGCCTTGATCGATGGTTATTGGTTATGAAGTATCGGTGTGAGGGCGGATCATGGCAACCATCTTCACACAAGGAGTCAGGCCATGACTGCCAACAAATCCATCACTGAACGTATCTTCCAGGCCATCGGTTTCGAGTTTCTGGCGATCCTTATCTGCACGCCGTTGCTGGCGTGGATCATGGACAAAGCGCTGCTGGACATGGGCGCCGTGACCGTGCTGATCGCGCTGTTGGCCCTGGCGTGGAACGTGCTGTTCAACGGCTTTTTCGACCGCACGCTCAAGCGCCTGAACGTCGCGCACAACGGCTGGACCCGGGTGGTCCATGCGCTGCTGTTTGAGGGTGGATTGATCGTGATGGGCGTGCCGCTGATTGCCTGGTGGCTGTCGGTCAGCCTGTGGCAGGCGTTCTTGCTCGACATCGGCGTGCTGCTGTTTTTCCTGCCTTACACCTACGTGTATCACTGGGGCTATGACGTGGTGCGCGAGCGGTTTGTGCAGCGCAGCACCTGTCAGGGCTAACCCGAACCCACTGTAGGAGCTGCCGCAGGCTGCGATCTTTTGACTTTGATTTTAAAGATCAAAAGATCGCAGCCTTCGGCAGCTCCTACAGAGGCGTGTGTTGCCGTTAGAGGAACATTCCGCCCGACGCCTCGACGCGCTGCCCGTTGATCCACTGCGCGCCCGGCGTCAGCAGCATCGACAACGCCCCCCCAATATCATCCGGTTGCCCGGCGCGACCCAGTGCGGTGTTGCTCGCGACCATCGCGTTCAACGCCGCGTTATCGCGCACCGCGCCGCCACCAAAGTCAGTCTCGATCGCGCCCGGCGCCAGAATGTTCACACCGATCTGCCGCGCGCCGAGCTCTTTGGCCTGGTAGCGGGTCAGCACTTCCATCGCGCCTTTCATCGCCGCGTAGGCGGCGTAGCCCGGCAGGCTGAAGCGGGTCAGGCCGCTGGAGATGTTGATGATCCGGCCACCGTCATTGATCAGCGGCAGCAGTTGCTGAGTCAGGAAGAACGGTCCTTTGAGCTGGATGTTCATCAGCAGGTCGAACTGTTCCGGGGTAGTCTCTGCGAACAGTGCGTGGACCCCGATCCCGGCGTTGTTGATCAGGAAGTCGAAGCGCGGGCGTTCCAGTTGCTGCAGCGCTTGTTCAACTCGTTTGGCGAAATCGGCAAAGGTCTCGCTGCGGCCAACGTCCAGTTGCAGCATCACGGCTTTGGCGCCGCGTTGTTCCAGTTCAGCCACCAGTGCCTGAGCCTCATCGGCGCGGCTGTTGTAGGTGCCGATGATGTCCACGCCTTCAGCGGCGAGATGCAGTGCAGCGTTTTTGCCCAGGCCACGGCTGGCGCCAGTGATCAATGCGATTTTGCGGCTCATGTGAAATCCTCGATTGCGGTGAGTGGTGATGAGCAAAGTTTATTTATCCGCCGTGGGGTGATAAACAGACTGAAAGCGGAATCACTGATCGACTCAGCCGAACAATCAACGGGTGTCCTCATGAACAAACTGGAACTGCTGCGCACCTTCGTCCGGGTCAGCGAGCTGTCGAGTTTCACCCTCGCCGGCGAGAGTCTTGGGCTGCCACGCTCGACGGTGTCCGAGCATGTGCAGGCCTTGGAAACCCTGCTCGGCACACGCTTGCTGCAACGCACCACCCGCAAGGTGCAGGCGACTCAGGACGGCCTGGTGCTGTACGAGCGCAGCAAGGATCTGCTGTCGCACATGGACGAAATCGAGGGTTTGTTTCGGCAGGATCCGGCGTCGCTGAGCGGGCGGATCCGTGTCGACATGCCGAACATCCTCGCGCGCCGCTTGATCATGCCGCTGCTGCCCGAGTTCATGGCGCGCCACCCGAATCTTGAACTGGAAATCAGCAGCACCGACCGCCGCGTCGATCTGCTCAGCGAGGGCTTCGATTGCGTGGTGCGCATCGGCGCGCAGCCGGATCAATCGGTGGTGGCGCGGCATTTGGGCGACTTCCCGATGATCAATTGCGCCAGCCCCGCTTACCTCGAGCGCTATGGAGTGCCCCGCACGCTGGAGGATCTGGCGCAGCATCGGCTGGTGCATTACGTCGGCGTGCTCGGTTCGCGCTCGGAAGGGTTTGTCTATGAACAGGATGGAGAGGTACGGCGCCTGCCGATGGCCGGCAGTGTCACGGTCAACAGCACCGATGCCTATGAGTCAGCCTGCCTCGGCGGCTTCGGCCTGATTCAGGTGCCGCGCACGGGCATGCAGCCGCACCTCGAAACTGGCGAATTGGTGACTGTGCTGCCGCAGTTCACGGCGCCGGCGATGGGCATTTCGATTCTGTATGCGCGGCAACGGCATTTGCCATTGCGGGTGCGGGTGTTCATGGAGTGGTTGGGGGAGGTGATTCGTTCGACGCTCTGACTGATACCGCAGATCAACTGTAGGAGTGAGCCTGCTCGCGATGGCGTGCTGTCAGTCGATGCAGATGTGACTGAAGCACCGCTATCGCGAGCAGGCTCACTCCTACAGGGGGGCCGGGTTGTTCAGAAGATCTGGGTGAACAGCCAGTACAGGCTACCCGACAGCAGAATAGCCGCCGGCAAGGTCAGCACCCACGCCATCAGCAGATTGCGGATGGTCTTCATCTGCAACCCGCCGCCATTGGCCACCATGGTCCCCGCCACACCCGATGACAGCACGTGGGTGGTCGACACCGGCAAACCGAACATGTCCGCCGCGCCGATGGTCAGCATCGCCACGGTTTCCGCCGAGGCGCCCTGGGCGTAGGTCAGGTGGGTCTTGCCGATTTTTTCGCCGACCGTCACCACAATGCGTTTCCAGCCAACCATGGTGCCAAGGCCCAGGGCGATGGCCACGGCGATCTTCACCCACAGCGGAATGAAGCGCGTGGCGTTGTCGATCTGCTGCTTGAACAGTTGCAGTTTGTCAGTGGTGTCGGCGTCGAAGTTGCCGACCTTGTTCTTGTCCATCAGGCGAATGCTTTCGCTGGCCAGGTACATGTCGTTCCGCACGTTGCCCATGGCTTCGGCCGGGACTTTCGACAGCGAGCCATAGCCTTTGACCTCTTCGCCAATGTGCCCGGTGAGGGCGGCGAGGGCGGGGATCAGTTGCGGGGTGGCTTGCTTGCTGCGCACGTAATCCGACAGCACCGGGCGCGGATCCGCCGGGGCTGGCAGCGGGGTATTTTTCACCAGCGCTTGCTGGGTGACTTCGGCGACGGCAGCGAACTGCAACGCCTGATCGGCCGGCATGGTGCGGTTCAGCGCATAAGCCATCGGCAAGGTGCCGACCAGAATCAGCATGATCAGGCCCATGCCTTTCTGCCCGTCGTTGGAGCCGTGGGCGAAGGACACGCCGGTGCAGGTGGCGATCAGCAGACCGCGAATCCACCACGGTGGCGGGTTGTTGCCTTCCGGCGCCTTGTACAGCGCGCGATTTTTGATGAAGGCGCGCATGGCCAGCAGCAACAGCGCCGCGCAGCCGAAGCCCACCAGCGGCGACAGCAGCAGGGCGTAACCAATCTTGGTCGCCTGCGCCCAGTCCACGCCACTGGTGCCGTCGCGCCCGTGCATCAAGGCATTGGCCACGCCGACACCGATGATCGAGCCGATCAGAGTGTGGGAAGAGGAGGCCGGCAGTCCCAGCCACCAGGTGCCGAGGTTCCACAGGATTGCTGCGATCAGCAGGGCGAAGATCATCGCGAAACCGGCGGACGAACCGACCTGCAGAATCAGCTCCACCGGCAGCAGAGCAATGATGCCGAACGCAACCGCGCCACTGGACAGCAGCACCCCGAGGAAATTGAAGAACCCCGACCAGACCACCGCCACATTCGGCGGCAGCGAGTGGGTGTAAATCACTGTCGCGACCGCGTTGGCGGTGTCGTGGAAACCGTTGACGAACTCAAAGCCCAGCGCAATCAGCAGCGCCACGCCGAGCAGCAGAAACGGGGTCCAGGTAGTGACGGTGGTGCCCAGTTCATGCATGTCGTGCATCAGGCTGTAAGCGGTGAACAACATCCCCATCGCGAGCACCGCGAAAAAGATCACGTAGGTGAACGGGCCGGTTTTCTTGTCGAGGGCGGGCCTGCCACTGGGGGCGGACGCCTGGCGGGCGGTCAGGGAGGGAGTAGCCATGAGCGGACAATCCTGAGCGAGGGAAGGAGTGTTGGTCATGATCGTTGCTAAATATTACAGAGAGACTGCGGCAGGTCAGTGTTTGGCGGATTAGCTCACCGCTGATCTGATAGTGAAAATCAAAAGATCGCAGCCTGCGGCAGCTCCTACAGGTTTACCGTGCCCTGTAGGAGCTGCCGAAGGCTGCGATCTTTTGATCTTAATAATCCCCGCGCTTGCGGAAGGCCCAGCGCCCGGCAATCACGGTAAACGTCACCACCAGCGCCACCAGAATCCAGAACCCCTCGGGATCTGTCGCCAGCGGCACGCCCCCCACGTTCATCCCGAAGAAACCGGCAATGATGTTGATCGGCAGCGCCAGCACCGTGACCACGGTCAGGGTGAACAGTGTGCGGTTGCTCTGTTCGTTGAGGTTGGCGGCGATTTCTTCCTGGAGCAGTTTGATCCGTTCGCCGAGGGCGGTGAGGTCGTTGATGATCAGCGCGAACTCCTCGGTGGATTTGCGCAGCTCCTTGACGTCCTCCTTCTGCAGCCACGGCGGCGGCCGGTTGAGCAGGCGCAGCAGCGAACCCGGCTCCAGCGCCAGCAGCCGTTGCAAACGCACCAGCACCCGGCGGTTGGCGCCGAGTTCGGCGCGGTTGGTCGACAGGCGCGAGGAGAGCAATTCGTCCTCGACCTGATCGACGCTCATGCTGGTCTTGCGCACGATCTGCGTCAGCACTTCGCCCTGATCGCGCAGCAAGTGCACCAGCAGTTCCGACGGCGAACGAAAGCATTCACCGGCCTTCACCGACGAACGCAATTTGTCCACCGAGTGCAGCGGTTGCAGGCGTGCGCTGACGATCAGTTTGCTGCGCACGCAAACCCACAGCGTCGACACGTCCGAGGAGACCATGCTGCTGAGGTTGAACACCACGTCGTTGACCACCGCCAGCAGTGCCGAGTCGACGTGCTCGATGCGCGTCGAACGCGAACCTTCGTGCAGTGCTTCAAAAAATTCTTCGGGCAATTGCAGATGACTTTTCATCCAGCGCTCGCACGCGGCGTGCGCCAGGTTCAGGTGCAGCCAGAGGAATTCATCAGTGTCGCTGTCATCTTGCAGACAACGCAGGGCGGTCGCCGAATCGACTTCGCGGCCACGTTCACCGGGACGAAAACGGAAGCCGTAAAGCAGGCCGAACAAATCAGGATCGCGATGACTGATATCGAGGCTGTGGTTCATGGAGGCTCGCTGCGAGGAGGGCGCGTCGGTCGCGGAATGGCAGGTTCACTGAGCCGCATCATCGCAATCACACATGACGCTTGTGTGACTGCAAAATGACAGTGATCGTGATCATTACCGGCAATCCTGTGGGAGGGGGCTTGCTCCCGAATGCGGATGATCATTGAGTGATGATGTGGATGACACGTCGCTTTCGCGAGCAAGCCCGCTCCCACCCTGTGCCATGGTCGATCACAGTCTCTTAATTCACCTACCAATGGTCGGAATTTCTTCAAGAAGCGCTCTGGTACGCCGATCAAGCTTGGGTTACGTTGCGCGCGCTTGGCTATGAGCCAAGGCTCGCCGACACGGATGTCCGGCAAAATTCCACGCCTTACCGGGCGTGCCTCATCCCTGTCCTGAGTATCTCGCGATGCTGCAAAAATCCCTGAGAGCACAAATTCTCGCCCTGCTGAGCGGCAGCCTGCTGGCGATGCTGTTGATCGCACTGGCCTGCTTTCATTTCCTGTCCAATGGCGTGCAGAACTACAGTCAGTTGATCGCCGGCCCGTTGCACACCTCGCAACTGATCGACGAGGCCAACCTGCAATTCAAGGTGCAGGTGCAGGAGTGGAAAAACGTCTTGCTGCGCGGCAAGCAACCGGCGGACCTGGCCAAATACTGGAGCCAGTTCGAAGATCGTCAGCGCGATGTGCAGAACATTCTCGGTGAACTGGCCGGCCAGAAAGGCCTTGAGCCGGCACTGAAAACCCGCATCGAACGTCTGCGCGAAGAGCACCGCCAACTCGGCAGCGCCTACCAGAAAGGCCGCGATGCCTACGTTGCTGCCGGTGCCGATCCAACGGCCGGCGACAGCGCCGTCAAAGGCGTGGACCGCGCGACCAGCGATCAGATGAGCGAACTGGTCGCCGAGCTGCGCAAGCAGGGCACCGAACAGTCGGCGCAGATCAGCGCCAGTGCCGACCGTACTGTGTTGCTGGGGATTCTGGTGATGCTCGGTTCTGGTCTGCTGATCGGTTTGCTGAGCCTGTGGCTGGTCAACCGCAACCTGATCGACCCGATCCGCAAGCTGATCGATTACGTCACCCAATTGAGCCGTGGGCGCCTCGCCGAGCGTGTCGCCAACGACCGTCAGGACGAGCTGGGCAACCTTGCCGCCGCCGCCAATACCCTGCGTGATTTCCTCGCCGAAACCTTCAGCCACCTGCAACGCAGCGCCAGTGATCTGGACAGCGCCAGCGGCGAGTTGAATGCGATTGCCACGACCATGGCCGGCGGCACCAACGAGCAGTTCAACCGCACCGACCAAGTGGCGACGGCAATGAACGAAATGTCCGCCACCGCCCAGGAAGTCGCCCGCCATGCGGCGGACGCGGCGCGGGCTGCCGACGATGCCGACCAGTCTGCCCAGCAGGGTGAAAAGGTCATGCAGAGCACCATCCACAGCATCACCCAGATGCGTGGCGAAATTGCCAACACCGCCACGGTGATTCGTCGCCTGGAAACCGACAGCGGCCGCATCGGCAAGGTGCTGGAAGTGATTCGCGGCATCGCCGAACAGACCAACCTGCTGGCGCTCAACGCGGCGATTGAAGCGGCGCGGGCCGGTGAAGCCGGACGCGGTTTTGCGGTGGTCGCCGACGAGGTGCGCAACCTGGCGCAGCGTACGGCCGAGTCGATCATCGAGATCAACCAGATCATTCAGAATGTGCAGACCGGTGCCGTGGACGCTGCGCAAGCGATCGAAAGCGGTCAGGCGCGCAGTGATGAAAGCGTCGAGCAAGTGACCCAGGCCGGTGCGATGCTCGAGCGCATTACCCACGCCGTGGAAGCGATCCGCGACATGAACCGGCAGATCGCTACCGCCGCCGAAGAGCAGACCTCGGTCGCCGAAGACATCTCGCGCAACCTGACCGAGATCACCTCGATCGCCAGCACCAACCTCAACAGCGTGCAGCGCACCGAAAGCGCCAGCCAGAACCTGCATGGCCTGTCCGGGCAACTCAATGAAGTCACCGCGCGCCTGAGCGCCTGACGTCAGCCGACGTGTACCGGTTCGGTTACCGAGTCGGTACACAGTCGATCTCAAATCGCCGCGACTGCCGCCGATGGCCGGTTATCTATAACCGGCATTGGAGCCATCCCATGGTCAGCATCACCTCTGTTTCAATCAATCAGACCGTCACCACCGCCACCAGCAAAACCAAGATCAGCGACGCCAGTGACGACACCTCAACCAGTGCAACCAGCAGCGCGGGCGTCAGTGCCGATACCAGCAAAGTGGCGGCCGGCGGGGGCGCGGCTCCGGCGGGCGACAGCAGTTCCGACAGCAGCGGTGAGTCGGATTCGGTGAAAGAACTGCGCAAGCAGATCGCCGAGCTGCAAAAGCAATTGCAGGAACAGCAGCAGGCGCTGCAAGCGGCTCAGGCCAAGCAGGAAGACGCTGATGCCAAGGCTGCCGACGTGGCCTCCGCCGAGGCGCAAATCTCCAGCACCTCGGCTTCGTTGCAGACGGCCACGGCGGCGTTGTTGCAGGCGTTGCAGGATTCCGGGTCGAGCAGTTCGGGGTCGTTGGTCAGCACTTCGGCCTGATTCCCAAAGGCACTGAAAGTCCAATGTGGGAGCGGGCTTGCTCGCGAATGCGGAGTATCAGCCACTGAAAATATTGACTGACACGACGCCTTCGCGAGCAAGCCCGCTCCCACAGGGATCTGTGGTGTGTTTCAGGTGGTTGGCAGGCTGAAGGTGAACAGCGTGCCGCTTTGTGCGGTGGACGCGACGTGCAAACGTCCGCCGTGGGACTGGGCGATCTGGCTGGCGATGTACAGCCCCAGGCCAAGCCCGGCCTGTGGCGTGCTGACGCTTGGGCGCGAATAGGGCTGGAACAGGTGTGGCAGGATCGCCTCAGGAATATGCCCCTGGTTTTTCACCGCCAGCATTAACGCACCGTGCTCGACCTGGGCGATGACTTCGATAACCCCCGCCGGGTCGCCATGGGCCACGGCATTGGCCAGCAGATTCGACAGCAGTTGGGCAATCCGCGCACGGTCGCAGGACACGCCCTGCAAGTCGCCGATGGTCGCGTGAATCGTGCGCCGGGGGTGCACGTTGCGGATCTCCGTCACCACTTGCTGCACGGCGTCGGTCAGATCCGCGCAGGGCTGGATAGCCACCGGAATGCCTTTGCCCAATCGCCCGCGAGCAAAGTCGAGCACGTCATCCACCAGCCGCGTCGCCCGTTGCGCACTGCCAAGGATATTGCGTACCCGTACTTCGATGGCGGGATCGGGGTGCTTGCGCAGGAGCATTTCGGCGCCGGCGCTGATGGCGAACAACGGGTTGCGCAAGTCATGGCCGAGCACGGCGATGAACTGTTCGCGCAACTCGGCGGTTTCGCGCTCCTGCAACAGCGCTGTTTCGGTGCGTTGCGCGCTTTCCTCGGCTTCGATCTGCAACGCGAGCATCCGCGCGAAAGACTCCATGGTGCTCTGGATAGTGCTGGACCTGAGCTGCGCCGGGATCGGATCGAGGGCGCAGATGGTGCCGAAGAACCGTCCGTCAGTGCGGAACACCGGCACCGAAATATAGCTCTCGAACTGGTACATCCGCGGGGTGTGATGTTCGCGGTAGAGCGGGTCTTCGCTGGCCTTGTCGATCACCACCGAGACATGCGACTGGCGGATTTCGTGGCACAGGGTGGTGACCACATCCAGCTCGCCGCCGACCTGCAGGCCGAAATCCAGTTGATCGAGCACCGCACACGTCGTCCACGATTCCTCGGTGACCCGCGCCACGGCGGCGAAGCGCAGGCCGGTCAGTTCGCGGATGACCTGAAGGATGGCCGGCACCGCGCTGATGCGCCCGATGGTGGCGATGTCTGCTGCTTTGCTCTGCCCCATGCCCATCGTTCCCGGCTGCGTTCGTCGATTAATGGGGGCCATACTAGCGGTCTGATGGCAGCTTTGGCATCCCTTCAGGCGGTATTCGCGTGATTTGCCGACCGGCAGACGCAAAAAAGCCGCACGACCTGTTGATCGTGCGGCTTTGCTTTGGCGGTGTATCAGGTGTCTTGCTTGTTGCTCAGCACCTTGCCGGTGGTGGCATCGAAGTCGACGTCAAACTCTTTGCCATCGGCGGTTTTCAGCTCGACCTCATACTCGTAACCGTTGAAGTGGTTATCCAGGTCGGTGTCGGTGATGGTCGCACCCGGGTGCAGTTTCAGTGCTTCGGCGTTCATCGACTCCAGCGACTTGATCTTGCCTTCCTTCACCAGTTGCGGGATTTGGTCGACGCGCACATCAGCCTGGGCCAGGCCAGCGGTGAGGGTCAGAGCAGCGGCGGAGAACAGGGCAGTCAAAGTTTTCATCGTTTCGTTCCTTGGGTATCGAATGGGGTTGATCTGTTGCAGTGGGGCCAGACTAACCAGCGCAACTTAATTCACCCTTAAATGGCCTTGTTCGATTGCGTCGTTTGTTCAATTGCCGTTCGCCGCGCGCTCGCATGCTGTGCCTTCGATCAACGGAGGTGCACATGAAACGCAGGGTTGCCGGGTTGTACGCGCCAGTGTTCTGGGGCGGATTCATCGGGTTTGGAGTTTGGGTGTCGCAGGTGTCGACGTTGTGCTTGTTGCCGCTGTTTGTCAGCGCGCTGCTCGTTTCGTTTGTTGCCGAATGGTTGCTGCCGTATGAGCCGGGCTGGAACCATCCGGCCGGTGACCGGCGCCGCGACATCCTGCACGCATTAGTCAACGAAGCACTGAATGCACTGGGCCTGCTGGCATTGCCGGGCCTGGTAACGCTTTTTGCGATTGACGGCGCATGGCCACGGGAGTGGCCGTTATGGCTGCAGCTGGCGCTGGCGATATTCATTGCCGACGCCGGAATCAGCCTGATGCATTACGCCAGCCACCGCGTGGCGTGGCTATGGCGGCTGCACGCGGTGCATCACAGTGTCGAGCGACTGTATGGCTTCAACGGTTTGATGAAACACCCGCTGCATCAACTGCTGGAAGCGACGTCGGGGCTGCTGCCGTTGCTGGTGCTGGGCATTCCCTCGCAGGTCGCGGCGTTACTGGCGTTTGCCATTGCCATTCAACTGCTCTTGCAGCACTCGAATGTCGATATCCGCATGGGGCCACTGCGCTGGATTTTCGCCTGGGCGCCGCTGCACCGCTTTCATCACATGAAGTACGGGCGGGCCGGGGACGTCAATTTCGGACTGTTTTTTACGCTGTGGGACTGGCTGTTGGGCACCGGTTTCTACACCCCGGACTATCAGATTCGCCAGGGTGATCTGGGAATTGGCAGCCGCCCGGATTTTCCCCGTGACTACGCCGCGCAATTGCTGGATCCGTTCGCGACGGTCACGTTGAGTCGCGAGCCAGTGGTGCCGCCAGCGTTGCGCCGTTGAGTCAGTCCAGCAGCTGCAAGTCGATACGCTGCAACGCTTGACACGCGGTGACGCCGAAGAGTTTTTTCACGCTGCGCGAGAAGTGCGCCGAATCGGCAAACCCCGCCGAATGTGCCGCAGCGGTCACCGGGCTGCCCAGCAGAATCGCCGCCATCGCCAGGCGCAAGCGGCGCCACAGCACCAGTCGGCGCACCGGCAGACCGACCTGACTGACGAACAGCCGCTGCAACTGACTCAGCGACACATGTGCGGCGTCAGCCACGGCGCGCGCCGCGACTTTGTCGATCAGCGAAGCATCGATGGCAGCCAGTGCGCGTTCGATGCGTGGATCGCTCAGCGAGCGGCGCGGACATTGGCGTATCGCGCGATCAAGTGCGGGCAGCGACAGTTCGGCGGCAGACAGTCGATCGACAAGCGTCTGCGCATCAAACAGCAGCGGTTCGGCGTAAACGGTAAACAGCGGATCCGGCGCGTCGACAATCGCGTGGCGCACATTGGAAGCAATCAACAGCGGGGAGGCGGTGACAGGCGTGCCGTCCAGCAGCACAGTGGCCGGACGCTCGGGAGCGAGGATGATCTGGTGGGCGTAGTGGGAATGGGGCGCGGTGCGCCCCGACACTCCGTGGATCAGGCCATAGGCGTGCCCCAGCCAGAGGCGGCCTGTCCACTCGGTGTGCGTGTTCACTCAGAACCCGTTGTTCTTCAACACCTGATCAACACTGGACGCCGCCGGACGCTTGTAGAACTTCAACAGTTCGCTGGCGCGGTTGGTGAAGATGCCATCGACACCGGCCGCCATGACTTTCTCGAAGTCCACCGGCTCATCGACAGTGTAGACGTGCACCAGCATGCCTTGGTCGTGGGTGTATTGGTTCATCCATGGTTGCACCAGATCCGAATAGCTCTGGTCGCCGCCCTTGGTCAGCCTGGCCGAAGGCCCGGTGCCGATCGCGCCCTGCGCCTTGGCGAAATCCACCCATTGTTTGAATTCGGCTTCGGACTTCGGCTCTTGCTTACCGTAGAACACGTTCTTGTCCTTCTCGCCGGAGTCGGCAAAGGTCACTTTGGACTTCGGCTCGATGCTGCCTTCACCAACCCACAGCAGGAGGATTTTCGGCACTTGCGGCATTTCCTTTTGCAGCAGTTCGAGGCTGTTCTTCTCGAAAGTCTGCAGGATCACCTTGCCTTTGCCCTGGCCGACGCCCAGCTCGCTTTTCGCCAGTTTCGAACCGGCCGGGCTCAGCCAGCCGCGATCCTGCAGCTTCTCTTTCAGGTCATGCTCGATCCCCGGAAAAAGCTGCGGCTCCTTGGTTTCGATGTACAGGCCTGGCTTGTGTTTCGGGTTGGCCTGGGCGATGTCGATGATTTCGTCCAGGGTCAGGATCTTCAGGCCGGCGTAGGTCGGACGCGCGCGATCCGGGTAGGCCTTGTTGTACCAGCTGCCGGCGTCGAGGGTTTTCAGTTCGGCCATGGTGAAGGCATTGGCCGGGCTGTCTTTACGCTCCGGGAACTTGGTCGCGACGTCGGTGGTGCGTTGCAGGTTGTTGTCGTGCAGGGCGAACAGCACGCCGTCCTTGCTGCGCTGCAAGTCCATTTCCAGGTAATCGGCGCCGAGGTCGCGGGCCAGTTTGTAGGAGGCGGCGGTGGACTCCGGTGCATCGAAGGATGCGCCACGGTGAGCGATCACGGCCGGGTGCGGGATGCCATGGGCGGCGGCCAGCGCATTGACGTCAGTCTGGGCGGCGTGGGCCTGGCCGAGACCGAGCAGCAGGCTCAGCATGAGGGCGCTTTTGGTGAAAGTGGCGGGCATGTTCGAGTTCCTTTCGCAGGGCATTTTCAAAGACGTACCTTTTAACAACTGAATCGGTTGCGTGCTATCGCCAGACCGACATAAACGTATTAAAAGCGATTTTTCCTGCACTTTTGTGGCGCGGTTTGCAGTACGCTTGCCTTCGGCAGACGCTCCGGCAGAGGGCGCGCCGAGTCTGTTGCCCTGCGTGTAAACCATCGATGATTTTTCGTGAGGTTTACCATGCGCATCACTTCCCAACTCATCTGTCAGGCCGCCGATGACCTCAAGGGTTTTGTCGGCCTCAACCGCAAGACCGGCCAGTACATCGTGCGTTTCAGCGAAGATTCGTTCGGCATGGACGTGGCCGATGACGGCATCATTCCCACCCGCGAATTTGTCTGGGTGGCGGCCTCTGATACAACCATGACCTTGAAGCGCGAGCTGATTCAGTTGTTGCTGGATCAGAATATTGATGAGCGGATCAACATCAGCGAGCCGCTGCGGGTGTACATGAGCAAGGTTGAGGTGCCGGAGATTGTGGCGGTGCGCAGTCTGGTGCGGGGCTGAGGTTTTTGTAGTGGCTGTTGCGGCCTCTTCGCGAGCAAGCCCGCTCCCACATTGGATCTGTGGCGATCACAAGTCCCTGTGGGAGCCAGCCTGCTGGTGATGAGGCCAGTGACGGCACCACCAGGCTCACTGCCCAAACACTGTCCCTGTGGGAGCGGGCTTGCTCGCGAAGAGGCCAGTCCATGCGCCGCAGTGGTCACTGCCCAAACCGATACTCGCGCTCCACCCGACACACCCGCGTCTGAAACTTCGAATACCACTGCGCCCGGCCACGCGCCTGAATCACCCGGTGCTCGGGATGTTCGCGCCAGGCCAGAATCGCCGCCTCGCTCTGCCAATACGAAATGGTGATCCCGACCCCGTCTTCCCCGCGAATCGAATCAATCCCGAGAAACCCCGGTTGCTCGTTGACCAGTTCCATCATCCGTTGGGACGCCGCCGCGTAACCGTTGTCGCCCTCGGTGCGGGTCGAGGTGAAAATCACCGCAAAGCAGGTTTCGTCAGGTTTCATTGGCGCTGCTCCCCGCACGCTTCGACGAACGCGCGCACCAATGGCGGGATCTGGCCCTTGAGCGCGGCGCGTTCCGGCTGGAACAGCGTGGCGACAAAAAACACATGGTCTGTCAATTCGATCGCCCGCAAGCCGCCTGCCGAATCATGGCCAACGGCGTGTAGCTGATGGGTCAGCAATTCTCGTTCGAACTGTGGGTTCACACCGAACCGGCAGCGATAGCCTTCATGAATCTGCGACGTTTCGTACGCCTTGGCGATCAACGAGCCGGCGACCAGATGAATGCTGTCCACTGCCTCCACCAACGAACAGGTCAGCGGCGTGAGCACCGCTCGCTGCGAATCCGGTGACGTTTCGCCATGTTCGGCATCGGCCCAGCCCAGCACGTTGCGGGAAAACTCCAGCAGCGCATGTTGAAAACCGCCGCAGGTGCCGAGGAAAGGGCGCTGCCGTTCGCGGGCAAACCGGATGGCCCTGAGTGCACCGGCCTCACTTTTGTAGGGACTGGCCGGGACGCACCAGAAGCCGTCGTAGCTTTCCAAGGGTGTATCGACGTGGATTTGATCCGTGGCCAGCCAATCGAATTGCACGGCCTGGCCGAGGTGTTCGGCCACCAGACCGAGCGCGACAGGGATGGCTTGGTGTGCGGTGACTTGCGGGTCGTAATCGCCGATCAGGGCGATGGAAATGGCGTCCATGGGATTTCCTTGATTTGAGTGAGTGATGAACCTCTGTGGTGAGGGGATTTATCCCCGACGGGGCGCGAAGCGGCCCTCAAACCAGGCCTGCTGCGCACTCCATCGGGGATGAATCCCCTCACCACAGTGAATGTGTGCAGTTGTCGATCACCGGGGCTCACTATAGATTGGCGCTCACGCACTCAATATTGGCGTTAACCCAAGTGATCAATGCAGCGACGCACTATCGGCTCGACTACCCGGATCTGGCGTTGATCCTCGCTTTGGTGCGTGGCGGCTCTCTGGCCCGGGCTTCGCAGTTGCTCAGGGTCGACGTGTCGACGGTGTTTCGCGCGGTGCGGCGTCTGGAGTCGGCGCTCGGTCAGCAACTGTTCGAAAAGAGCCGCGCCGGTTACCTGCCAACCTCCCTCGCGCAGACGTTGGCCGAGCAGGCCGAGCGCGCCGAGCAGGCACTGGACGCGGCGCGGATCGGTGTCGAACAGGGCGGTGAAGTGGTCAGTGGCACGGTGCGTCTGACCTGTACCGACTCAGTGTTGCAAGGCTTGCTGTTGCCGGCGCTGGCGCAGTTCATGCCGAACTATCCGGCGCTGACCATCGAGCTGAGCACGTCCAACGATTTCGCCAACCTCAGCCGCCGCGATGCCGACATCGCCCTGCGCCTGACGCGTACGCCGCCGGAGCATCTGGTCGGACGGCAATTGGCGAAGATTTCCTACCGGGTCTGCGCCAGTGCGCGCTATCTGCAGAATGCTGATGCGACGGATCTGGCGGCACTGACCTGGATCACCCCAGATGAGTTTCTGCCGGATCACCCGACCGTCGCCTGGCGGCGCCAACAGTTGCCCGGCGTGACCCCGAGTTATCGCTGCAACAGCATGCTTTCGGTGACCGAACTGGTGCGTGCCGGACTCGGCGTGGCGGCGTTGCCGGATTTTCTTATCACCGAAGGTTTGCAGGCGTTGAGCGAACCGCTGCACGGCTACGACACCGCGCTGTGGTTGCTGACCCGCCCGGACTGCCGGGCGTTGCGCTCGGTGGTCACGCTGTTCGATGAACTCGGGCGGGCGCTGCGACTGGCGTGATCAGGGCTGGCGCGTCTGGCACATGTGTTGGTGCAACTCGCGGGTCAAACCCTCGATGCGTTCGGTCAGGCTCTTGGTCATTTCGGTGAGGCGGGTGTTCTGTTCCAGCAGTTCGAGCAATTGCACGGTGGTCTGCGCGGCCTGGGCCTGGCGCTCGGTATTGGCCACGGCCAGCGCTTCACGGTGTTGCGCGTCGGCGTCCGACTGCGCCTTGTCCCGTGCGGCCTGACGGGTCTGTGCCAGCAGAATCAACGGCGCGGCGTAGGCCGATTGCAGGCTGAAGGCGAGGTTGAGCAGGATGAACGGGTAAACGTCGAACGTGGTAACGCCCGTCACGTTGAGGCACACCCACAGCAGCACGATCAAAGTTTGCGCGCCGAGAAACGTCGGCGTGCCGAAGAATCGCGCAAACGCCTCGGCCCGCAGGGCGAACTTGTCGTTGCCAAACGTGGTGTTGAGGTGAGCGTGGGGACGGTGGAAACGCAGGTGATCGACGGGGGGGACGGTGGGGGTGTCGGGTTTTTCTGTGGTCATGATGGGCTCGGCAGGCTTCAGGGACTATTGATCACTATAGTCCTGTGCCGAGGCTGCTGGCCCTTTCGCGAGCAAGCCCGCTCCCACCCTGGAATGCATTTCCCTGTGGGAGCGGGCTTGCTCGCGAAGGCCGCGACCCGGCCTAAAGCCTCAGCGCCGCGATGCCGATCCTTGGCAAACATGCTCCCACCCTGGAATGCATTTCCCTGTGGGAGCGGGCTTGCTCGCGAAGGCCGCGACCCGGTCTAAAGCCTCAGCGCATCGATGCCGATCCTTGGCAAACATGCTGCCACCCTGGAATGCATTTCCCTGTGGGAGCGGGCTTGCTCGCGAAGGCCGCGACTCGGTCTAAAGCTTCAGCACCGCAATCAACCGGGCGCCCGCTCATTGGCAAACATGCTCACCGCCTGTACCGCTTCACTGGCGCCATCGCGGATCTGCAGAATCACGCTGCCGGCCTGGTCCGCCAGTTCAACACCTTGCGCCGCCCGGCCTCGGGTGCCTTCCATGCTCTTGATCGCCTGCCGGGTTTCGTTCTGGATCAGGCTGATCATGTTGGAAATCTCCGCCGTCGAGCCGCTGGTGCGCGCCGCCAGTTGCCGCACTTCGTCCGCGACCACGGCAAACCCGCGTCCCTGATCCCCCGCACGCGCCGCCTCAATCGCCGCGTTGAGTGCCAGCAGATTGGTCTGGTCGGCAATCGCGCGGATGGTGTTGACGATCGCCGTGATCTGCTCAGAGCGCTCGCCGAGTTGTGCGATCAAGGTCGAAGACTGCGCGATGTCATCGGCAATTTCCCGCATCTCACTGGCCGCCTGCTGGATCACCTGGGTGCCTTGCTCGGCGACTTTCCGGGTTTCCACCGAGATGTGATAAGCCGCGCTGGCGCTACGGGCATCGTGCTCGTGCTGCTCGACGCGGGCGGTGACGTCGGTGGCGAATTTCACCACTTTGCACAAACGCCCGGCGGCGTCGTACACCGGGTTGTAGTTGGCCTCCAGCCAAACACTTTGGCCACGCTTGTCGACGCGTTCGAACTGGCCCTGGAACAACTCACCCTGATTCAACCGTCGCCAGAAATCTTCGTAGGCGCTGCTGTTGACCAGCTCTGCGCGGCAGAACAAGCGGTGATGTTTACCCTTGAGTTCAGCGAGCGTGTAACCCATGCGTGTCAGAAAATTCTGATTGGCCGTGAGAATGCCGCCGTCAAGGTCGAACTCGATGACCGCCATCGCCCGGTCGATCGCCTGCAGTTTGGCGTTGGCCTCGCTTTCCTGCTGCACCTTGGTCGTCACGTTCATGGCGAACTTGACCACTTTGACCACGCGTCCCGACGCATCCTTGATCGGGTTGTAGTTGGCTTCCAGCCAGATCGGCTGGCCCTGGCTGTTGATCCGCTCGAAGGTGCCGGACTGGAACTGGCCGTTTTTCAGGCGTGACCACAATTCGATGTATTGCGCGCTGCGGCCAAACTCCGGGGTGCAGAACAAGCGATGAGGCTGGCCGATCACCTGTTCGGCGCGGTAACCCATGGTTTTGAGGAAGTTGTCATTGGCCTTTAACACCACGCCATCGAGGTCGAACTCGATCACCGCCATGGAGCGATTGATCGCTTCGAGCAGGCCGTTCTGTTCGGTGATGGTGTGTTGAAGGTCGTTGAGGGCGGATTGATGGCGATTGAAAAACATGTGAGCAGTACCTGGAAGTAGGGAAAGACGAGGTTTGTGTCCCTGTTTCCGCGCTGGCAGAGCAAATGCTGGATGAGCATTTGCCATTGACTGCAAAGTGCCAGCATCCAGGCTGACGCGCTGATCTTATACAAACTGATTAAGGTTGTACAAGAAAATGCGAGCCGACATGTTTAACGGTTTTTCAAAGGCTGATGGAGTTGGCATCGTTCGAGCTCGGACGGCTCAGTGCCACGCTGATGGTGTTGCGTCCCGTGTGTTTGGCGGTGTACAGCGCTTTGTCAGCGTCATCCAGCCAGGCCAGCGCGTCGCTGTATGACGGCTGAAACCGCGCCAGGCCGATACTCAGGCTGACCCGCAGCTCTGGCACCTCAGAGTGACGGTATTGATCCAGCGCCTGACGCAATCGTTCCATCTGCTGTTCGGCTTTTTTCAGCGGCTGGTCAGGCAAGATCAGGCAAAACTCGTCGCCGCCATAACGGCCGGCCCGTTCGCCTTCGGCAAGCATGCTTTTGAGTTCGTGGCTCAGTTGGCTCAGAACCGCGTCGCCAATGATGTGCCCGTAGTTGTCGTTGATGGTCTTGAAATGATCAACGTCGATCAGCGCCAATATGTCCTGGGTGCTGTGCTGCCGGCAGCGTTCGAATCTGGCGTGCAGCAGATCTTTCCAGGCGCCGTGGTTGAGCAGTCCGGTGAGGCTGTCGGTGCGGCTAAGGTCTCTGAGTGCACGCTTGTGCTGCGCGAGTTTGATCGCCAGTTGGTAACAGACCATGCCCAAGGCCAACGGGTACAGGGTCAGCATCGGCAGGCAGGCCCACACCTCGATTTGCGTCATCGTCAGGCTGATCTTGAAGCCGAACACCAGCCAGCCCAACAGTATGCCCGTGACTTGGGCGAGGGCACCGAGCAGGAACAGATGTCGGCCACCGGCGGCGACATTGTTCATGGTCATCATTGACAGGATGGTCACGGTGGTCAGCGGATTGAACTGGAAACACGCGGTCCAGAAGCCGCCGCACAGCGAGTCGTACAACAGGTTGCGACGTTCGGCGTGGTAGGGGAAGGCTGAACGGGTTGAAACCTGATAGGCCAGGTGCGGCCAGATAAAACCGTTGAACACCAGCAGCGCCCACAGCCACATTGGCATGTTCAACGGGTACAGCGCTGCCGCGACACTGAAAAAGCCGACGCCCAGACCGATGGCCCTGGGCAGATAAATGCGCCTGGCGAATGACAAGCCTTTGCCGCGTTGGTTTTCCATGATGTCCTGCGCCAGATTCATCCTGAAATACTTTGCAGTATCTTTTTCAGGTTGACCGTCCGTCGGTCAATTGTCGGACATTGTCATTTATTCCAACGGGAATAATCAGTGTCCTTCCGAGCCATTTAATCGAGGCAGGCGCGGGATAGGGGCGGTTTAGAGCCGGTAGCGTGCCAGAAACATCTCCATTGCCGACTCGGCCACCGCTGTTTGTGTGGTTGCATCCAGTGGCGGCTGGCCCATGGAAATCTGCGGCCAGAAACCGAACGACTTCAACAGACCTTGCACCTGTTGCGCGGCGAACTCCGCATCCACAGCCTTCAGTCGACCATCCGCCTGTGCGGCGCGAATCCACACCGTCAGGCCTTCTTCCCGCTCGCCCATGCGCGCCACCATGTCTTGCGCACGCTCCGGGGAATGGATGGTGGCGGCAATCGCTACCCGCGCCAGACCGAGAAAATTGTCATCGGCCATCATCTGCAGTTTCGCCAACAACATCTGCTGCAATTGCTCGCGCAGCGGCTGATCGGGGCGATAGGTCACGGTTTGCTCGGCAGTGATGCGTGCCCAGAGTTGGTTGAGAATTTCGGCGAACAGCTCTTCCTTGCTCGGAAAATGGTTGTACACCGTGCGCTTCGACACCCCGGCGGAGGCTGCGATCTTGTCCATGCTGGTGATCTCGAACCCGTTGGCACGGAATTCGGCAATCGCCGCCTGAATGATGGCTTCGCGTTTGCGGTCGGTGAGGCGCTTTGGAGCTGTCATAAGTACGCTTCGGCAGAGAGAGGGTGGAATTACACTTGGCAGTTTACTTGTCATGCGGTTTCATGCAACCTAGAAACTACACCGCCCAGTGTAATGTTGCGTTAATCCGCGCAACCTAAAACCAGACAGTTCGGCTGATGCGTGCGTGCTTTGGCCATTTATCGTCCCACCGTGAAAAACCGCGAATTGCGCGGTTTTTCTGGAGTCTCTCAGTCATGGCCAATCCAGATGTCTCTGCGGATCAAACTTCCACGCCTGAAGCCTCTCGCCAGGATCAAGGGCTGTTCCGTAACCATGCGCCGGTGCAACGCGAAGGCGTGCGCAAGATGCTGCGGATCATGTGGAACATGATCTTCCACAAACCGCGCAATACCCGACCAGCCGCCGCGATACCGGTGCAAGCGCTGACTCGGGAAGACTTGCTGGCAGCGCCCAACCACAGCATCTACCGCCTCGGCCACTCGACCCTGTTGCTGAAGCTGCGCGACAAATTCTGGATAACCGACCCGGTCTTCGCCGAGCGCGCCTCGCCGGTGCAATGGGCCGGGCCGAAACGCTTCCACCAGCCGCCGATCAGCATTGACCAGTTGCCGCCGATCGAAGCAGTGATCCTGTCGCACAACCACTACGACCACCTCGATTACCAGGCCGTGCTGAAACTGGCGGCCAAGACCAACTACTTCCTGACCCCGCTAGGCGTCGGCGATACCCTGATCAAGTGGGGCATCGACGCCGACAAAGTGCGCCAGTACGACTGGTGGCAGGGCACCGAAATCGCCGGCATCCGCTTCGTCGCCACCCCGTCGCAGCACTTCTCCGGGCGTGGTCTGTTCGACAGCAACAGCACCCTTTGGGCTTCATGGGTGATGATCGACGGTGACACGCGGATCTTCTTCAGCGGTGACAGCGGCTACTTCGACGGCTTCAAACGCATCGGCGAACAGTACGGTCCGTTCGACCTGACCCTGATGGAAACCGGCGCCTACAACGTCGAATGGCCACACGTGCACATGCAACCCGAAGAAACCCTGCAAGCGCACCTCGACCTCAAGGGCCGCTGGCTGTTTCCGATCCACAACGGCACCTTCGACCTGGCAATGCATGCCTGGCATGAACCGTTTGACCGGATTCTGGCGCTGGCGTGGGAACGCAGTGTTTCGATCACCACGCCGCAAATGGGCGAGGCGTTCAACCTTATGCAACCACAGCGCGGAAGTGCGTGGTGGTTGGCGGTTGAAGGGGAGGGTGAGGGCGTGGTGCAGAACGCGTGACGAGTTTCAAGTTAAGCAAACACCACTTCAATTCGGCCCTCTTTCCGTGACCGGGGGGCCGATTTCACTACGATCTGAACGTCTCGTCCAAGATGCGAGAGGCACTCCATCATCTTGGCTTCACTGATGCCGCGAAATTTCCCCCGCAGCATTTCGGATAGCTTGGGCTGAGATAATCCAAGAATTTCAGATGCCTGAATTTGAGTGAGATGGCGTGCCTTTATGATCTCGCCGATCTTCGCCGCGAGCTGCGACTTAACCTGCATTTCACTGGCATTGGGTAATTCGAGGTCTTGGTAGACGTTCCCGCTACTTTCTTCAATTTCTATCATTTTCTGATCCTTTCGCGTGATCCTGAGCGGCTCGAAGTCGGTTTCGGATCAGATCAATGTCTGACTGAGCCGTTTTGATTCCGGTCGTCGACTTCTTCTGAAAGCAGTGCAATACATAAATGGCACTGCCGAAACGAACCGTATAAATGGCCCGGTAGGTGTTGGTGTCGAAGTCTTCGATCAGCTCCAGCACTCCTGCGCCTCCAAACCCTTTCAGGGGTTTTGCATCCGGATGCTTCAAGCCACTCTGGGCCAAATCCAATGCGTAACCAAAAACATCCTGTACATCTGTGGGCATCTGCTTGAGATCTTTCTTGCTACTGCAGACCCACAAGAGCGGCTTCCTTGCACTCATGCGAAAATATACCTATTTAGGGATAAATATCAACTTGCCTGTTTATTTAGCCATGGCGTGATCCCCGTGCCCCACTGACTCCAATGCTGAGTTCATGGCACTCACTGATCGCCCCGGCGCAAACCCGTGAAAAAACACCAACCCCTGCGCCTCAAACCGATACGCCAGCGCCAGCCGCGCTGCGTCCGCCACTTCCTGCTGCGTTTCAAACCGCTGAATGTCGTCCACCGCAACTTCCGCTTCGCGCGACAGCTGTTCCACGCTCCAGCCCAGCATCGCTCGGGCCTGGACACAATGCGTCGGGGTGAACTGGAAAAGGGCAATGCGTTCGAGGATGTGGTTCATCGCAAGAGAGGCCATGGTGTGCTCCGGGCTCAAGAGTGCTGATTGAAAATGTACTGTGTTTTTGTACAGTTGTTTTCGGCCGGGATCAAACGCATTTTTTGATTTGCCCTAGTTCGCCGCCTCCAACCAGACGGACGGTGCCTGACCGAGGATGCGCCGGAACATCGTCGAGAACGCCGCCGGGCTTTCATAACCGAAATCCAGGGCGATTCGCGTCACCGCTTCACCGGCCGCCAGACGTGCCAGTGCCAGCACCACGCAGGCCTGTTGCCGCCATTGGCTGAAGCTCAACCCGGTCTGCTGCCGAAACAGTCTGTTGAAGGTGCGCAAGCTTATGTGCAACTGCTCGGCCCAGTGTTGCGGCGACTGATGGGCGTTCGGCTGAAGCAGAAAGGTCTGACACAAAGCCAGGAGCTTTCCGTCAGTCGGCAGCGGAATATGCAAGGGCAGGGGCGCACTGCGCGTCAGTTCATGCAGCAGCAGGTCGATCAATACGCCGTCGCGGCCGTCGAGGTCATAGGCCAGCGGCAGTTCCACCGCCTCCATCAACAAGTGCCGCATCAACGGTGAAACACTGATTACCTGACAGCGCTCACCCAAATCCACCGCCCCCGGCTCGATGTACACACTGCGCGTACTCACGCCGAGCATCAGCACTTCATGCGCCACTCCCGGCGGAATCCATACCGCCCGTTGCGGTGGCACCACCCAGTTGCCGTCATGGGTGCGAACCTGCATCACCCCGGTCGCGCCGTACAGCAATTGCGCCCGCCGGTGTGTATGAAATGGCAACAGATGGCCGTGGGAATAATCCGTACCGATCGCCACCACCGGGCGCGGCGTATCATCCAGCAGATTGATCAAAACATTGCGCATCGAAGGCGTACCGTTGATTGGCGTAAACGCAAACATTATTGGCTGAGTTGCTGAAGCAGGCCAAGCCGCGTCGCTCTATCGTCGACAGCTCGCCATCACCGGAAGACGCGCCATGTTCTACCTACTGCTGACTCTGTTCGGCTGCCTAACCGGCATCACCGCCGTCCTGTTCGGCTTCGGCGGTGGCTTCGTCGTCGTGCCATTGCTATACCGCATGCTCAGCGCCAGCCACGGCGCCGACGACCCCATCGGCCAATCGGCAATGCACATTGCCGTCGCCACTTCGACCTGCGTGATGATCGTCAACGCCCTGATCGCCACCGACAAACACCGCCGCGCCGGCAACCTGATCCGCCATTACCTGTGGCCGCTCGGCGGCTTCATTGCCCTCGGCGCGATCATCGGCGCGATAGCCGCGGTGTGGGCCAGCGGCGAAATCATTCGCTACGCCTTCATCGCCTACCTCGGCGTGACCATCATCGACTGCCTGCTCAGACGCGGCTTCCTCACCCGCAGCGAAGGCGTCATCCCACGCCGATTGGATCGCAAGGAAATATCCGCCGGCGGTGTAGGCATCGGCGCCATCGCCACGTTCCTTGGTGTAGGAGGAAGCGTCATGACCGTACCGCTTTTGCGTCGCTGCGGACTGAGCATGTCCCAGGCCACATCCATGGCGAACCCGTTAAGCGTGCCGGTCGCCGTGGCCGGGACGCTGACCTACATGGCACTGGCCGGTTTCAGCGAGACGGATCTGGGCGCGTGGTTTGTCGGGTATGTGGATTTGCTGGCGTTTGCGGTGCTGACGCTAGGGTCGTTGGTCGGGATTCGCTTGGCCACGCCGTGGATCGGGCGGATACCGGATCGGGTGCATGCTTGGGTGTATATCGGTCTGTTAATCGTCGTGATGCTGGGCATGCTGCTCAAGTAGAGCCTCGATTCCTGCGTGCATCCTCTGCATACTTCGCAGCCTCATTCATTCAGGGATTGATCCATGCTCAAGGGACTGCTGCGCCTGGCGCCATACGCTGTGGCGCTGTTCACGCTCATTTCCACCACCACCCATGCCGAAGATGGCCGACGTGTGTTCACCGGTACGTTGGGCAAAACGCCGATTGTGGTGGAGCTCAACACCACGCAGCAGGACGAAGTTACCGGCCGCTACTTCTACGAGAAGTATCACCGCGACCTGGAACTCAGCGGCTCGCTGCAAGACAGCACATTGAATCTTGTTGAAGGCAACAACCGCTATGGCGACGACAAACCGCTGCCCACCCTGAAGTTGAAATCCACCGCCAATGGCTGGCAGGGCGAATGGCAAAACCCCAAGGGCAAGAAACTGCCGGTGCAACTGACCGAAGCCAAACTTCCTGCGCCGAGCGCAACTACGCTGCCCTTTATTGCCACTTTGCCGAAGAGCGATCCCTACGAGTATTTGCGCTTACAGGGACTCAAACTCAAACCGGAGAAGAAAGAAAACTTCATGGGCTACGACCTGCAATGGTGGACGGAGCCCGAGTCGAAGATTTCGCTGTTCAGTGTCGAGTCCGGCTATACGAAAGAAGAGCAGCAGCGGATCAACAACCACTTGCTCGGACGGCTCTGGACTGAAGTCATCGACTATCACCGCTGCATGATGGATGGCGGGGTATACGCCGAGTTCGATCAAGGTGCTGCCCCGGAGTTTCTCTCGCCGGACGTGGTCAGTCTGGACATCTCTACTGGTTACAGCTGCGGCGGCGCCCACCCGGATTTCGGCAGCTCGCCAATCAACCTCGACGTCCACACCGGCGAATTGTTGAAACTCAAAGATGTACTGTGGATCGGTGAACCGAATAGCGCGGCCACCGAATACGCTCAGATGAAAGTCATGGCGCCGTGGCTGGTCAAACAGTTCACCACGCTCTATCCCGAAGAGATGAAGAAGCCCGCCGAAGATGACGGCAGTTGCGATTACTCCGATGAAAGTGTCTGGGGCTATTCCAACTGGCACTTCACGCCGAAGGGGATTTACCTGGGTGCTTACTTCGCCCGTTACCAGCGTAACTGCGACAACCCCGACTGGTCGGTACTGCCTTACTCGCTGGTCAACCAGCACCGTGGCGACGCCAAACTGCAATTGCCCAAAGGCTGACCGTCACGCCAACCCCGGCGCTTCCCGCACAATAAAGTGATCCAGGTTCTCGATGTTGGCACTGAACACCCCGAACGTCTGTTCGGGGTTCTTCTTGCTCGGCACCTGCTTCAACTCCGGCGTCACGCCATAGAAGAAACAGAACAACTCCTTGTCGCTGTCGATCGCATGCTTGATCTCTTCCAGAAACGCCTTGCGCTTGCGGTAGTTGTCGATCAACTTCTTGCTCAAGTACACGTTCACCGAGTACGGCTTCTTCTTCGCCTCATCCGCCTGCTTGAACCAGACCTTCTGCTCGAAATCGATGCGAAAACTCTGGGTGTAATCCTTGATCTCCTTGATCTTGCCCCAGTAAATCAGCCCCTTGTTGTCCGTCAGATACTCGATCTTCTTGAAGAACGAGCCATAAGGCGCCGTGTGCTCGCCGATCTTCAACGGCATGCGCTTGAGCAACTCCTTGTCGGCGAAATTAGAGACAAAACACTCCACCGGATGCGCAAACACACTGGTCTTGTCCGGCGCCGTCTCACGCCCCGGCGACTCCTTGGAACTCACCTGCGCCACCCGCACCGGATCATCCCGCAACACATCCGCCGCACCCGCCGGCGCAACAGGCTTGCGCACATATTCACGCCGCGTCAGCAACAACTCCGACGGAAAATGCTCCTCCCGCCCGTCATCCGTTTCGCCATCCACCGCCTCAACCCCGGATGCCGACGTCTTCAAACTCACATACAGACAACCCGCCACATGTTGCGTCGTGGGCAGATTCTTGAAGTGTGGCGTGCGTACGTAATTCACGTTCTTGGCATTGAAGGTGCCCAAATCGTTCGACGCATCGAACGCCGAACGACAGGCATCGTTGGGGCACTGGAAGTGTTCCTTCGCAGAATCGAACGCCACCGTCTCATCAAAATTGAGATCTCGAACGTCATAGATCGACAACTTGTCGTCGAGGCTGAGGCAGTAGGCGAGATCGAATTTCATGGTGGGGCTCGGATCCTTGAGTGGGGAGGGGTATTAATAGCGGGCGGCGGCGCGGGTTGCACTGATTGTTTTCAGGATGATGCGGAATCTGTAGGAGTCAGCCTGCTGGCGATTCCAGGCATCAACCAGATTTTTCAATCCTCACCCCGCCACTGCGGGCCACACATCACCCCTGTGGCGAGGGAGCTTGCTCCCGCTGGGCTGCGAAGCAGCCCCAAGATCAGCCAATACGGGTAGTCAGATAAACCGCGATTATTCCTTTTCGAGTCTTCCAACGTTGTCATACAGCCAAGCAGTGAAAGCCTCTCTGTCGTCAGAATGGTGGCAGCGTCGATGACAGTTTGGGCACAGCGCTACGGTGTTGGTCTTGAAGTCCGTCCCGTTGTCCGACAAATGCTTAACGTGGTGAACCTCAAGGTAAGGTTCTCCATTCATTTCAAACGGACCTGGTTGTCCACATCCCTCACAGATACCCTTGGCGTTGAACAGAATCCAATCTTTGACTTTGGATATGCGGGCGTAGGTTTTGGTTGTCCTGACGATTTGCTGAGGTATCTGCACACCCTCTGGCTCACTTACGAAATCACGTTGTTTCGCTCGTTGTACATTTCGAAGTGATGATTCTTCTTGCGTGAAAGGTGTACCGGAATCCAGCGTAATGAGGCCTTTCGATTCTAGGATTTTGATCAGGCGCGCAGTGATCCCTGAACCGAGATTCACCTTTGGTTTGTAGCTAGAGATCGTTTTCAGCCCAAGATCTTCGAACAGAGCGGTAATGTTCTGCAGTCGATAGTCGATCGACTTGGTGTTTCGCCCGGCGAGCACGCCGTTCAGCAGACGCCTGTGCTCCAAGGACTTATTAAATTTTTGATCATTTGGGTAACGAGCCTGAATATCGAGATAGCCATCAACCGAAGCTTCAAGCTCTTCATCCGTCCAGCCACTATTTTCCTTTTCCGTATCCATAAAATCGCCGAGGGTTGAAAACCCTCGGACGATACTGAGTGGCCATTACAGCTGTCTAGGAAAATTCCTACAGAGATTAACGACGGTTCTCGCAAGTGATCTTACAAACACGGTATCTAGCTCATCAGATGCTTCGAAGACTGAAACACCTTCGCAGCCCGCCACCACCAAGGCTTGGCGATGTTTACTCGCTGCTGTGTCTGATCCTGTAACAGGTACGGCATATCTCGTAGCCGAATCCAGCTTTCATCCTGCCAATGCAACAGACTCACTGACATCTCAGGCCATTTCAAAAAACTCAGGATTGGTAAATCTGGATTTTCCGAGGACGCAGCATCGCGTAAGGCTGGAACCACCTGATGGGTCAGCCATTCGCGCAATAGTCGATTCCCTGGCACATAGTGATACACCAACAGCGCATACACCCCGGACTCACTGAGCATCAGTTGCTTGTCAGGTTGGCGGTGATACTCAATCCACAGAAAACGATGCTGATCCTTGTCCAGTTTGCTGACCATACGATCACTAAGATGGACGCCCATCAAACGACCAATATCGCGTGCGCAAAACCAAGGCTGGCCTTCAAGGAGAAGGGCGTGGAGAGAGAGCTTGTGCAGAGTGAAGACAGTCGAACTGTGAGATTCAGACATGGAAGGCCTCCAATGCTGGAAGCATGTAAATGATGTTGAGGTTGAAGCTGATTTCCTTCGTGCTGAAGGAGACATTTTTAGGCATATCCATTTACCTCTGTGTGATGTCAGCTTTCTTAAGGCTGGGTGCCGGGAGCTAAGAAACCCCACACAGAGGGCCGGACATATTCCCCTTTCGGGTCTTGTATTCGCCCACTCCCGGCATAACAGAGTTTTTGATGCGCACGGGGAAACCGTAGGCACAAAAAGCCGCGACTGTCGGGTGCGGTGAGTCCGCTGTGTGAGGTGTTTCTTAGGCACCAGATACTAAGTAGAGAGGATTTGCTCGAACAGGTCAAGGTCGTATTTTATAAAACTAGATTTATATTTGGGTGTAATATTTATATACAAAATTATTGAAATGTGATGCGTGGTGGAAATGTTGTATTGAGTTTTTGTTGTTAGTAGTTATGCAATGTTGCATTGTGTTTTTTTGTTTAAAGAGATGGAGGTGTAAGTGGTGCTAGTCCGAGTTTCTTCGGACTAGCTGTCAGGGTTTAAATTACTTTTAGAAGTCGATTGACGATTGGGGTGAAATGATTTTTTGATTCTCTGGCTCTGCTAATATGTGCGCCGTTAAGCCCATCTCGCCTCGTGCAATTGAAAACGGGTTTCCTTGCTGCAAGAGAGTATGGGATAAGACTATGAAGGTTGGGGATTTTTCCAAGATTAAAACCGTCCGGCCATGTATATACTTGGCCGCTTTCTTCAAGTTTCTTAATGATGTTTTTTACAATGGCTCCGTCAATTTGATCTGCATATATTTGCCAGCCTTGAGTCATTCCCTCTTTATTGTCCCGAATGTTGTGTCGCTGTACTACATAACCCAAAAATATAGGCATTCCTTTTGGGATCTCGATTTCATCTCCCTTCCAGGACGAGTTACACTGCGCCCAACCCTGGCGCCAGGATTCAAATTTTGATCCGAGATTTTCAGTGCCCTGAATCGAAAATAAGTCGGGGGCCACTGGAGTAATGAAGTAGTCACTCGCGCCGAGAACTGCTCTATTTAACGCCCCAAGGTTAGGGCCGAGATCATACATAATGACATCGGCATTGATTTTTTCCGCCATTAATTTTGAAAAGCGATATATTGCTGATTGCGCTCTGATGCTAGGTTCGCTTCCACCTTTTGCGCTATTCCAAGTATCACCAAGAGCGTCTTCAAAGTTGCTAAGGCGTATATCTCCAGGGACTAAGTATAGCGAGTTTCCAACTTTTATAGGCTCCACTTCACTTCGAATGTCTCCGATCCCGCGATAAACGAGTTCTATGCCGCGGTAGATGCTATTGCCTTTCTCGCTCCAGGCATCACTAATTTTTTTATCGTCAAGGCAGTAAGCTGTAAGGTTCGACTGGCTATCGCAGTCAACCAATAAAACTTTTTTGCCTTTCTCGGCGAGCAGATGCGCAACGTGATAGATGTAGGTGGTTTTTCCAACTCCACCTTTATTATTAAAAATTGCGATTGATTGCATTTTTTGCTCCTAATAAAAAAGCCCCGCAAATGCGGGGCTATTATTTACTTTCCCAACATCCATATGTAGGTAAAGCACGGCTTCGAGGTTAGAGGGGGTCAATCCCAGCTCAACGCACCACCAGTCTGATACTCAATAACCCGCGTCTCAAAGAAATTCTTCTCTTTCTTCAAGTCCATAATCTCGCTCATCCAAGGGAACGGGTTAGTCGTCCCTGGATATTCCTCTTTCAAACCAATCTGCGACAAACGACGGTTGGCGATGAACTTCAGATAGTCCTCCATCATCGCTGCGTTCATGCCCAGTACGCCGCGAGGCATGGTGTCGCGGGCGTATTCGATTTCCAGCTGCGTACCCTGCAGGATCATCTGGGTCGCTTCTTCTTTCATCTCGGCATCCCACAGGTGTGGGTTTTCGATTTTGATCTGGTTGATCACGTCGATGCCGAAGTTCAGGTGCATGGATTCGTCGCGCAGGATGTACTGGAACTGCTCGGCGACGCCGGTGATTTTGTTGCGGCGTCCCATGGAGAGGATTTGG
>NZ_JBIUVO010000018.1:0-321 GCF_044742995.1 Pseudomonas sp. NPDC087803 | reverse complement strand
AGTCCCCCCCCCCCGCGGCCCCCCCTTTTGTTTCCGCCCCCCCGGCCCATGGAGAGGATTTGGGTGAAGCCGCAGTAGAAGAAGATGCCTTCCAGAACGCAGTAGTAGGCGATCAGGTTGCGCAGCAGTTCTTTGTCGGTGTCCGGGGTGCCGGTTTCGAACTTCGGATCGGAGATCGAGCGGGTGTACTTCAGGCCCCAGGCTGCTTTTTTCGCGACCGACGGGATCTCGTGGTACATGTTGAAGATTTCGCCTTCATCCATGGCCAGCGATTCGATGCAGTACTGGTAGGCGTGGGTGTGGATCGCCTCTTCGAATGCC
>NZ_JBIUVO010000017.1:0-79323 GCF_044742995.1 Pseudomonas sp. NPDC087803 | reverse complement strand
AACTCATTGAATCTCAAGGAGTTTTCCGTTTCGACTGCGCCGGAAGTGGGGCGAATTATAGACCTCCAGAATCTGCCGTCAACCGCTTTTTTCACATTTCTGTCATATCGGTCAAAAAACCCCGAAAACACGAAGGCCGACCTCTAGAGGTCGGCCTTCGTCATGCCCTTCTACTTACAAGCTAGGGAAAGCAAATTGCGAAGCTTCATGGCTCGCACGCTGTGGCCAGCGCTGGGTGATGGCTTTGCGACGGGTATAGAAGCGCACACCATCCGGGCCATACGCATGCAGGTCGCCGAACAGCGAACGCTTCCAGCCGCCGAAACTGTGGTAAGCCACCGGAACCGGCAGCGGCACGTTAACGCCGACCATGCCAACTTCGATCTCGTCGCAGAACAGGCGCGCCGCCTCACCGTCACGGGTGAAGATGCAGGTGCCGTTGCCGTATTCGTGATCGTTGATCAGCTTCATTGCCTCTTCCAGGCTATTGACGCGAACCACGCACAACACCGGCCCAAAGATCTCTTCTTTATAGATGCGCATTTCAGGGGTGACGTTGTCGAACAGGCAGCCGCCGAGGAAGAAGCCGTCTTCGTTACCTGGAATGCTCAGACCGCGACCATCGACTACCAAGGTCGCGCCCGCCGCCACGCCGTCATCCACATAACCGCTGACCTTGTCCCGCGCCTGACCGGTCACCAGTGGGCCCATGTCCAGGCCACACGAAGTGCCGGCACCGATTTTCAGCGCCTTGATCTGAGGGACCAGTTTCGCCACCAGCGCATCCGCCACTTGATCGCCGACGCACACCGCGACCGAAATCGCCATGCAGCGCTCGCCGCAAGAACCGTAGGCCGCGCCCATCAGCGCGCTGACCGCGTTGTCCAGATCCGCATCCGGCATCAGCACCGCGTGGTTCTTCGCCCCGCCCAGTGCCTGGACGCGTTTGCCACGCTTGGTGCCCTCGGCGTAGATGTATTCGGCAATCGGCGTCGAGCCAACGAAGCTCAATGCTTTGACTTCCGGCGCTTCGATCAGCGCGTCCACTGCAGTCTTGTCGCCATGCACCACGCTCAGCACGCCTTTCGGCAGACCGGCTTCGATCAGCAATTGAGCGATCAGCAGCGTCGAGCTTGGGTCACGCTCGGACGGCTTGAGGATGAAGCAGTTACCGCAGACGATCGCCAGCGGGTACATCCACAGTGGCACCATTGCCGGGAAGTTGAACGGTGTGATACCGGCAACCACGCCCAGTGGCTGGAAGTCCGACCAGGCGTCGATGTTCGGGCCGACGTTGCGGCTGTACTCGCCCTTGAGAATTTCCGGGGCAGCGCAGGCGAACTCGACGTTCTCGATACCGCGCTTCAGTTCACCGGCGGCGTCTTCGAGGGTCTTGCCGTGTTCTTCACTGATCAATTGCGAAATCCGTGCTTCGTTCTGCTCCAGCAGTTGCTTGAAACGGAACATCACTTGAGCACGTTTGGCCGGAGGGGTGTTGCGCCATGCCGGGAACGCAGCCTTGGCAGCGTCGATCGCGTGTTGAATGGTTTCACGGGTGGCCAGCGGCAGCTTGTGGATCGCCTGACCGGTGGACGGGTTGAATACATCAACCGCGCGACCGTTCTCGGTCACCAGTTCGCCATTGATCAAATGCGGGATAACGCTCATCGAAAACTCCTGAATTCTTGTGTACAGACGCCCGCATGGGGCGCCTGTTATTCGCAGGTATATATAGAGGAAAAAATCAGTCGAGCTTGTTCAGCACTTCGCCAACCGCGTCGAACAGACGATCGAGGTCTTGCGGCTTGCTGTTGAAAGTTGGGCCGAACTGCAGGGTGTCGCCGCCGAAGCGCACGTAGAACCCGGCTTTCCACAGGGCCATGCCGGCTTCGAACGGACGCACGATGGCGTCGCCGTCACGGGCCGCGATCTGGATCGCACCCGCCAGGCCGTAGTTACGGATGTCGATGACGTTCTTCGAACCTTTCAGGCCATGCAGTGCATTTTCGAAATGCGGGGCAACCTCGGCCACGCTCTGCACCAGGTTTTCCTTTTGCAGCAGATCGAGTGCCGCCAGGCCAGCGGCGCACGCCACCGGGTGGGCCGAGTAGGTGTAGCCGTGGGGGAATTCCACCGCGTATTCCGGAGTCGGCTGATTCATGAAGGTCTGGTAAATCTCGGAGCTGGCAATCACCGCGCCCATCGGGATCGCGCCGTTGGTGACTTGCTTGGCGATGCACATCAGGTCCGGGGTCACGCCAAAGCTCTCGGCGCCGAACATCGAACCGGTGCGGCCGAAGCCGGTGATCACTTCGTCGAACACCAGCAGGATGTTGTGCTGATCACAGATTTCGCGCAGACGTTTCAGGTAACCCTGAGGCGGCACCAGTACGCCAGCGGAACCGGCCATTGGCTCAACGAACACCGCCGCGATGTTCGACGCGTCGTGCAGTTCGATCAACTTCAGCAGTTCATCGGCGAGGGCGATACCGCCCTGCTCCGGCATGCCACGGGAGAATGCGTTGCTGGCCAGCAGCGTGTGCGGCAGGTGATCGACATCCATCATCGCCTGACCGAACAGTTTACGGTTGCCGTTGACGCCGCCGAGGCTGGTGCCGGCGATGTTCACGCCGTGATAACCACGGGCACGGCCGATCATTTTGGTCTTGGTCGACTGGCCTTTCAGGCGCCAGTAGGCACGGACCATTTTCACCGCGGTATCGGCACACTCGGAGCCGGAGTCGGTGAAGAACACGTGGTTCAGGTTGCCCGGGGTCAGGTCAGTGATTTTCTCGGCCAACTGGAACGACAGCGGATGGCCGTACTGGAAGCCTGGCGAGTAATCGAGGGTGCCCAGTTGCTTGGATACCGCTTCCTGGATTTCCTTGCGGGTGTGCCCGGCGCCGCAGGTCCACAGACCGGACAGCGAATCGTAGATCTTGCGGCCCTTGTCATCGAACAGCCAGCTGCCTTCGGCACCAACGATCAGACGCGGATCGCGCTGGAAGTTGCGGTTGGCGGTGTACGGCATCCAGTGCGCGTCCAGCTTCAGTTGGCTGGCCAGTGGCGACGGCGCGTTTTCAGGCATGTTCATCGGGCAAAACCTCGCAGGGCATAAGCATCAGGGAGATAAAAAGCGTTGTTGCAGCTAAATTGCCACGGCGATAAAGTCGGTGAAATCCAACTTTTCTAACCTTCAGTTAGAAGCCTGCTAAACAATGAGAACAACAGCATGAGCAGTCGTCGCCCCGATCCGCTGGCGCAGGTCAGTGATTTTGATATTCGTCTGCTGCGAATTTTCCGCAGCGTGGTCGAGTGCGGTGGTTTCTCGGCGGCGGAAACCGTGCTCGGCATCGGGCGCTCGGCGATCAGCCAGCAAATGAGCGATCTGGAGCAGCGTCTCGGCCTGCGTCTGTGCCAACGCGGTCGCGCCGGGTTTTCGCTGACCGAAGAGGGCCGCGAGGTGTATCAATCGGCGTTGCAGCTATTAAGTGCGCTGGAAAGTTTCCGCACCGAGGTCAACGGCCTGCACCAGCACCTGCGAGGCGAACTGATCATCGGCCTGACCGACAACCTCGTCACCCTGCCCCACATGCGCATCACCCATGCCCTCGCCCAATTGAAGGAGCGCGGGCCGGACGTGCAGATCCAGATCCGCATGATCGCGCCCAATGAAGTCGAACAAGGCGTACTCGACGGTCGCCTGCATGTCGGCGTGGTGCCACAGGCCAGCGCGCTGTCGGGGCTGGAATATCAGCCGTTGTACAGCGAACGCTCGCTGCTTTATTGCGCGGTCGGTCATCCGCTGTTCTATGTCGATGACAAGCAATTGGATGACGAGCGTCTTAATAGTCAGGACGCGATTGCCCCGACGTTTCGTTTGCCGGCGGAGATTCAGGCGCATTACCAGGCGCTCAATTGCACCGCCAGTGCGTCTGACCGCGAGGGCATGGCGTTTTTGATTTTGACCGGGCGTTATATCGGTTATCTGCCGGATCACTACGCCAGCCTGTGGGTGCAGCAGGGGCGCTTGCGTGCGCTGAAATCGACGACGCGGTTTTATGATTTGAGTCTGGCATCGGTCACGCGCAAGGGACGACGCCCTCATTTGGTGCTGGAGAGCTTTCTTGAAAGCCTGGCAGCGACGCGTTGAAAGCAAGATCAAAGGATCGCAGCCTTCGGCAGCTCCTACATTGGAAGGTTTACAAGCAGAAAGCTGAGCAAGTGGACAGGTTTTTGCAGTGAAGGCTGAACTCGATCCCTGAACAAGAAGCCCTCAGCCATGCAGCCAGATTCTGAACCGTCCAGCGAACTGATCTATGGTCTTAATGACCGCCCGCAACCACCCGCCGCGATCCTCGCCGCCCTGCAACACGTGCTCGCCAGTTTCGTCGGCATCATCACCCCGCCGCTGGTGATCGGCTCGGCCCTTGGCCTGACCGCGCATCTGCCGTACCTGATCAGCATGGCGCTGATGGTGTCCGGGGTCGGCACCTTTATTCAGGCGCGGCGGCCGTTCGGCATCGGCGCCGGGATGATCTGTCTGCAAGGCACCAGTTTCGCCTTTCTCGGCGCGGTACTGTCGGCCGGGTTTCTGGTCAAGCAGCGTGGCGGCAGCCCGGAAGACATTCTGGCGATGATCTTCGGCGTGTGCTTTTTCGGCGCCGTGGTACAGATCGTCCTCAGCCGTTTCATCGGTCAGTTGCGCCGGGTCGTCACGCCGCTGGTGACCGGAATTGTCATCACTCTTATCGGCGTCAGTCTGATCAAGGTCGGCATCACCGATCTGGGCGGTGGTTTCAATGCGCCGGACTTCGGCGCGCCGGGCAATCTGGCGCTGGGCGTGTTCGTGTTGCTGACGATCATCCTGCTCAACCGCTCGAACACGCCGTGGGTGCGGCTGTCGGCAATCATCATCGGATTGCTGCTCGGCAGTCTGGCCGCGTGGTTCAGTGGCAAACTGGTTCCGCAGGCGTTGCCTGACTTGCCCCTGGTCAGTCTTCCCACACCGTTCAAGTTCGGTTTCAGCTTCGACTGGACGGCTTTCCTGCCGGTCGCGCTGATTTATCTGATCAGCACCATCGAAACCGTCGGCGACCTCACGGCCAACTGCATGCTCGCCCGCCAGCCGATCAGCGGCCCTTCTTATATAAGCCGACTGCGCGGCGGCGTCCTCGGTGACGGCGTGAGCTGCATGATCGCCGCGACCTTCAGTGCCTTCCCCAACACCACGTTTGCGCAGAACAACGGCGTGATCCAGTTGACCGGCGTCGCCAGCCGTTATGTCGGGCTGTACATCGGCGCGATCCTGTTTTGTCTCGGCCTGTTCCCCATGATCGGCGCGGTGCTGCAGCAAATCCCGAAACCGGTGCTTGGCGGCGCCACGCTGGTGATGTTCGGCAGCGTCGCAGCGGCCGGGGTGCGGATTCTTGCGCAGTCGCCACTGGACCGACGCAGCATGCTGATCATCGCCACTTCGCTCGGCGTCGGTCTGGGCATTGCCGCGCAACCGAACCTGCTGCACTTGCTGCCGAAACTGGTGCAAAACCTGTTCGATTCGGCGATCACCAGCGGCGGCCTGACCGCGATCATCCTGTGCCTGTTGCTGCCGGAGGCGAAAACCTCCAGCGTCGAATCCGCCGCGCCGCTGAACAAGATCGAACAGGCGTAACGGTTTTATTGCATCAGGACTTGTCGGATGCCTGTGGGTGCGTTATCAACGCAACTGGTTGCACCCACAGACAAACCGGAAGTGCCTATGACCTTTGAAGTCCCCGCTCATGGCGGCAAACCCGCCAGCCGCATTCGTCAGAAGAACGAAGAGACCATCCTCAAAGCCGCCGAAGACGAGTTCGCCCGTCACGGTTTCAAAGGCACCAGCATGAACACCATCGCGCAGAATGCCGGGTTGCCCAAAGCGAACCTGCATTACTACTTCACCAACAAGTTGGGGTTGTACGTCGCGGTGCTGAGCAACATCATCGAACTGTGGGACAGCACCTTCAACACCCTGACGGCCGAGGACGATCCGGCCGAAGCGCTGACCCGCTACATTCGCGCCAAGATGGAATTCTCCCGCCGCCAGCCGCAGGCCTCGCGCATCTTTGCGATGGAAGTGATCAGCGGTGGCGAATGCCTGACCGAGTATTTCAACCAGGACTACCGCGCCTGGTTCCAGGGCCGCGCAGCCGTGTTCCAGGCGTGGATCGATGCCGGCAAGATGGACCCGGTGGATCCGGTGCACCTGATTTTTCTGCTGTGGGGCAGCACCCAGCATTACGCCGACTTCGCCACGCAGATCTGCCGCGTCAGCGGGCGCAGCAAGCTGACCAAACAGGACATGGAAGACGCCGGCAACAATTTGATTCGCATCATTCTCAAAGGCTGCGGCCTCACCCCGACTATTTAAGACGTTTATGCCTTTCACCCTCAGCGGTTTTTGCGAGTACCGCGAAGAGATTCGCAAAAGCCGCTTCATCACCTTCGCCGCGCCGATCGGCAGCCCCGCCGACGCGCAGGCGTTCTTTGAACAACACAGCGACTTGAATGCCTCGCACAACTGCTGGGCGTGGAAATTTGGCGCGCAATACCGCAGCAACGACGACGGCGAACCCGGCGGCACCGCAGGACGGCCGATTCTGGCAGCCATCGAAGCGCAGGATTGCGATCAGGTCGCGGTGCTGGTGATTCGTTGGTATGGCGGTATTCAACTGGGCACTGGCGGGTTGGCCCGGGCCTATGGCGGCGGCGCGAACAAGTGCCTGCAAGCGGCGGCGAAAGTCGAGTTGATCAGCCGTGTGCCGCTCAGTTGCGCCTGCGGCTTTGCCGAGTTGGCGTTGGTGAAGCTGCGCGTGGCGGATCTGGGTGGCTTGGTAGTGGAAGAAAACTTCACGGCTAATGGCGTTGAGTTGCAGTTGGCGCTGGGCGAGGCGCAGATCGGGTTGCTGCAAACGCAATTGGCGGATTTGAGCCGTGGGCGGATTGTGCTGCAGCGTTAGTAGAGCAAAAGATCGCAGCCTTCGGCAGCTCCTACACAGGACTTTGCGTTTCCCTGTAGGAGCTGCCGAAGGCTGCGATCTTTTAGGGCATCGACGAATTCCGTTATTCCAGCAACTTGCCCACATCTGCTGTGCACCCGACTGTGGATAACCTGAGTACATTCCGCTGTAACCCTTCTGTCACGTGGCTTTGCGCGATTTGCTCACTTTTCGTCCATTCCACATGAAAAAAGATTAATCCCACGTAAAAACAAACAGTTAGCGCTGTTTATCACCATTGGGAGATAACACCGCAGCGCTTATGCCAAGGATTTCCAATTGCGCACAAATACTGTGGAGCAACCTGTGGATAACCCGTTCATGGCTGGCGCAGCCGCAGATTCTGCATAGGCCCCACGCACTTGCTCGTTTTTTGATCAGTTGTCAGCGAACAAAACTGGAGCCTGATCAACGGCTTTGCTCTCAATTGGTGCCGTACATTCTGATTTTTTTCCCTCCGATGCTCTACGGCAACCGTTGCCGTGCAAGGGCCAGCGAGGTTCCTGACTCAATGGCCAGGAAATTGCTTTATCCACAGGCACAAGTCCAAGCCAGTCGAGCCTGTCATGCCAAGCCCAGATTCAATCCCGCGCCTGCAACTGCGCCAGATCAGCAAACGCTACCCCGGTTGTCTGGCCAATGACGCCATCGACTTGAGCATCGCGCCCGGGGAAATCCACGCCCTGCTCGGTGAGAACGGCGCGGGCAAAAGCACGCTGATGAAGATCATCTACGGCGTGACCCAGGCCGATTCCGGCGAAATGCTCTGGCAGGGGCAACGGGTGAATATCCGCAACCCGGCGCAGGCCCGGCAGTTGGGGATCGGCATGGTGTTCCAGCATTTCTCGCTGTTCGAAACCCTCAGCGTCGCGCAGAACATCGCTCTGGCCATGGGCGCCAAAGCCGGGACACCGAAACAGCTTGAGCCGAAGATTCGCGAAGTGTCGCGCCGCTACGGCATGGCGCTGGAGCCGGAGCGACTTGTCCACAGCCTGTCGATTGGCGAGCGGCAACGGGTGGAGATCATTCGTTGCCTGATGCAGGACATTCGCCTGCTGATCCTCGACGAGCCGACGTCGGTGCTGACGCCGCAAGAGGCCGACGAACTGTTCATCACCCTGCGCCGTCTCGCCGCCGAGGGCTGCAGCATTCTGTTTATCAGCCACAAACTCGCGGAAGTGCGCGCGCTGTGCCATAGCGCCACGGTCTTGCGCGGCGGGCGGGTCGCCGGGCATTGCCTGCCGGCCGAATGCTCGGATCAGCAGTTGGCGCAGATGATGGTCGGCGAAGCAGCGGCGTTGATCGGCGAATACCCGAAGGTCAGCGGCGACGCGGAGTTTCTACAGGTCAGCGGCTTGAGCTGGCACAACCCGGATCCCTTCGGCTGCTCGTTGAGCGAAATCAACCTGCAAGTACGCAGCGGCGAAATCGTCGGCATCGCCGGGGTCGCGGGCAATGGACAGGATGAGTTGCTGGCACTGCTCAGCGGTGAACAGACCCTGCACCGCGACAGCGCGACAACGATTTGTTTCGCCGGACAAGCGGTCGCTGATTTGCGCCCGGATGCACGGCGCCAACTCGGTCTGGCGTTTGTCCCGGCAGAACGCCTGGGCCACGGCGCGGTGCCGGAACTTAGTCTCGCCGACAACGCTTTGCTCACGGCCTTTCAACAGGGGCTGGTGCGCAATGGTTTGATCGAGCGCGGCAAAGTCGAAGCCCTTGCCCAGCAGATCATTCAGCACTTCGGCGTGAAAACCCCGGGCACTCACGCGGCCGCGCGCAGCCTGTCCGGCGGCAATCTGCAGAAATTCATTCTTGGCCGGGAAATCCTCCAGCAACCGAAACTGCTCGTCGCGGCGCACCCGACCTGGGGCGTGGACGTCGGCGCAGCGGCAACCATTCACCGCGCACTGATTGCCCTGCGCGATGCCGGCGCAGCGATCCTGGTGATCTCTGAAGACCTCGACGAACTGTTCCAGATCAGCGACCGCCTCGGCGCCCTGTGCGCGGGGCGTCTGTCGCCGCTGCAGAACGCCACGGACACCCTGCTGAGCGATGTCGGCGGCTGGATGGCCGGGCACATCAACCACGCGCATTCATCGGCCACGGCCTGACGGAGTTTCCCAACATGCTGCTTTCCCTCGAACCCCGTGGCCAGCAATCGCGCCTGATGCTGTGGTGCTCGCCGTTGCTGGCGGCGCTGCTGACCCTCGGCTGCGGCTCGCTGCTGTTCATCGCCCTGGGGCATGACCCGCTGCAAACCTTGCACACGTTGTTGATCGCACCGGTCAGCGATCTGTATGGCGTCTCCGAACTGCTGGTCAAGGCGCTGCCGATTCTGCTTTGCGCACTTGGTCTGGCCGTGGCTTATCAAGCGCGAATCTGGAACATCGGCGCCGAAGGCCAATTGCTCCTCGGCGCACTCGCCGGCAGTGCCTTGGCGGTGAATATCATCGACCTGCAAAATCGTTGGGCACTGGTGCTGATCCTGCTCACCGGCACCTTCGCCGGCGCCGCTTGGGCCGGGCTGACGGCGTGGTTGCGCACGCGCTTCAACGCCAACGAAATCCTCACCAGCATCATGCTCAATTACATCGCGCTGAACCTGTTGCTGTTCTGCGTGCACGGGCCGCTGAAAGATCCGGCCGGCTACAACTTTCCCGAGTCGGCGATGTTCGGCGACGCCAGCCGCCTGCCGCTGCTGATGGAGGATGGCCGGGTGCACGCCGGGGTGTATTTCGCCCTGCTCGCACTGGTTGCGGTGTGGGTGTTGCTGCAGAAAAGCTTTGTCGGTTTCCAGATCAAAGTGCTCGGTCTGGATAAACGTGCGGCGGGGTTTGTCGGCTTTCGCGAGAAACGCCTGATCTGGCTCGCGCTGCTGATCAGCGGCGGCCTGGCCGGGCTGGCCGGGGTCTGCGAAGTCACCGGGCCGATCGGCCAATTGGTGCCGCAAGTTTCGCCGGGGTATGGGTATGCGGCGATCACCGTGGCGTTTCTCGGGCGGCTGAATCCGATCGGGATTCTGTTCTCCAGTCTGTTGATGGCGCTGCTGTACATCGGCGGCGAGAGCGCGCAAATGACCCTGAATCTGCCGCAAGCGATCACCCAACTGTTCCAGGGGATGATGCTGTTTTTCCTGCTGGCCTGCGACGTGCTGATTCTCTATCGGCCACGCCTGAAACTGCGCTGGGCACGGCGCGCGTCGACCACCGCCGTAACCGCCGGAGCGCTGTGATGGATATCGATCTGCTGAGCAATATTTTCTACGCCATGGTGCGTTGCGGCACGCCATTGTTGCTGGTGGCGCTGGGTGAGTTGATCTGCGAGAAGAGCGGCGTACTCAACCTCGGGCAGGAAGGGATGATGCTGTTTGGCGCGGTGATCGGTTTTATCGTCGCCCTCAACAGCGGCAACCTGTGGCTCGGCGTGTTGCTGGCGATGCTCGCGGGGATGCTCTTGTCATCGCTGTTTGCCTTGGTGGCGCTGGTGTTCAACGCCAACCAAGTGGCGACCGGTCTGGCGCTGACGATCTTCGGTGTGGGCCTGTCGACCTTTGTCGGCGCGGCGTGGGTCGGCAAGCCGCTGGCCGGGTTCGAGCCGTTGGCGATTCCGTACTTGAGCGAAATTCCGTTGATCGGACGGATGCTGTTTGCCCAGGATCTGCTGGTGTATCTGTCGTTCGCGCTGTTTGCGCTCGTGGCGTGGGTGATCATCAAAAGTCGTGTCGGCTTGATCATTCAGGCCGTTGGCGAGAACCCGGACGCGGCCAGCGCGATGGGCCTGCCGGTGCTGACCGTGCGCACGCTGGCGGTGCTGTTTGGCGGGGCGATGGCCGGGTTGGCGGGGGCTTATCTGTCGCTGGCGTACACGCCGATGTGGGCCGAGAACATGACCGCCGGACGCGGCTGGATAGCCCTGGCGCTGGTGGTGTTTGCCAGTTGGCGGGTGTGGCGCTTGTTGCTCGGGGCGTATCTGTTTGGCCTCGCCAGCATCCTGCACCTGGTGGCGCAGGGGTTGGGGCTGGCGATTCCGTCGAGTCTGCTGGCGATGCTGCCGTATGTGGCGACGATTGTGGCGTTGGTGCTGTTGTCGCGGGATGCGGTGCGGACTCGGCTGTATGCGCCGGTTTCGCTAGGGCAGCCTTGGCAGGCTGGGCATTAAGGCGGTGATTTCACTGGCCTCATCGCTGGCAAGCCAGCTCCCACAGGTTTTTGCGGTGTGATATGGATTTCACTTACACCCTCGATCTCTGTGGGAGCTGGCTTGCCAGCGATGGGGCCCTGACAGGCAAAACTTGTGCAACACCCCACGCCAGTTCGAAGACCAGAAAAACCACCAGCAGCGAGCTGGCGCCATGGGCCAGGGCATACACCTGCCACGCCGCAAACAGCAACCGCGCCACCGCGTCATAGCGCCCATAAAGCGCCTGCGGATCACGAATCCGCAGCACCGCCCACACGCACACCACCGAACCCAACAGATTCGCCATCAACACATGCGCCGGTGCGAACGCCGGCAGTTCACCGGGCAAATCCAGCGCCTGACTCAGCGCCGTCAACGCCCCATGCAACGCGGCAAAACTCCACGGCGTGGCAAACGCCGCCGTGACGATCAGGTCATACCAGGCGCTGCCGCGCACCACGTTGCGATACTGGGTCGAAGTCCACATCATCCATGCTCCAAAATTCAGGGAGCACTCACGGTAAAGCCTGGAGTATGCTCCAGGGTCAAGACCTCTTTTGAGACCCCGCATGCGCATCGGTGAATTAGCCCAGGCCAGCGCCGTCAGCCGCGATACCTTGCGTTTCTACGAGCAGCGCGGGCTGATCGCGGCGCAACGCAGTGCCAACGGTTACCGCGACTACCCGCCGGAAATGCTGCAACTGGTGCTCTACATCAAGACCGCGCAGCGCCTGGGTTTTACCCTCGGCGAAATCGGCAACAGCGTCGCCGCATTATGGAACGCGCCCGACCCGGAAAATGCCGTGGCGCAACTGTTGCGCGACAAACTGCAATTGATCGAAACCCGCATGAGCGAACTCGATGTGTTGCGACGAGAGTTGCAACACCGACTCGGTCAGGCGTGTCCATTGAATCCGTGAACCGTAACTTTCAAGGAATCCCGTCATGTCCCAGGCAAAAAACGCACTGATCATCGGCGCCTCCCGTGGCTTGGGCCTCGGGCTGGTGAAAACCCTGTTGGCCGACGGCTGGCAAGTGACCGCCACCGTGCGCAATCCGCAAAAGGCCGAGGCGCTGCAAGCGCTGGGTAACGTGCGGATCGAGAAACTCGACATGGACGACCAGCAAGCAGTGATCGCCCTGAGCCAGCAGCTCAAGGGTGAGACCTTCGACCTGCTGTTCGTCAACGCCGGGGTCAAAGGTCCGGAGGTGCAAACCCCGGGCGGCGCGACCCTGGCCGAAGTCGGCCAGTTGTTCTTCACCAACGCCGTGGCCCCGATCAACCTCGCGCAGCGCTTCGTCGGGCAGATCCGCGACGGCAGCGGCGTGCTGGCGTTCATGAGTTCCGGCCTGGGCAGCGTCACCGTACCGGACGCGCCGGAGCTGGCGCTGTACAAGGCGAGCAAGGCCGCGCTGAACTCGATGACCAACAGTTTCGTCACCCAATTGGGCGAGCAGAAACTCACCGTGCTGTCGTTGCATCCCGGCTGGGTGAAGACGGACATGGGCGGTGAAGGCGCCGACCTGGATGTGGAGACCAGCACTCGCGGGCTGATTGATCAGGTGAATGCGTATACCGGCAAGGGCGGGCATCACTTCATCAACTACAAGGGTGAAACCATTCCTTGGTAAGCACTGAAAACCACCTGTAGGAGCTGCCGCAGGCTGCGATCTTTTGATTGTAAAAAACAAGATCAAAAGATCGCAGCCTGCGGCAGCTCCTACAGGGGGGATGTGTTGACTGTCGGGTCGGGCTTGCCCGATCCGGCGATTTGTTTGAAACTCCGCACCTCGTCCTTCGCGGCGACCCTGGATCAGCAGACAGGGCAACACTGAGCTGGCAACCCTGAACCCAACTTTCAGAGGAGCCGGCCACAATGCCTGCGACCCGTACCTGGTTAAAAAATCCCCTCGCCATTTTCACGGCCAACGCGCTCGATGCCCGTGGCGGTCTGGTGCTGCAAGACGGCGTGATCGTCGAACTGCTGGCAGCCGGTCAGCAACCGTCCGCGCCATGCAATGAAGTGTTCGATGCCCGCGAGCATGTGATCCTGCCGGGCCTGATCAACACCCACCATCACTTCTATCAAACCCTGACTCGCGCCTGGGCGCCGGTGGTCAATCAGCCGTTGTTCCCGTGGCTGAAAACCCTGTACCCGGTGTGGGCGCGGCTGACCCCGGAAAAACTCGCCCTCGCGACCAAAGTGGCTTTGGCTGAACTGCTGCTGTCGGGTTGCACCACCGCCGCCGACCACCATTACCTGTTCCCGGACGGTCTGGAAAACGCCATCGACGTGCAAGTCGACACCGTGCGTGAACTGGGCATGCGCGCCATGCTCACCCGCGGTTCGATGAGCCTCGGCGAGAAGGACGGCGGCCTGCCACCGCAGCAGACCGTGCAGGAAGGTCAGGTGATTCTCGACGACAGTCAGCGGCTGATTCATGAGTACCATGAGCGCGGCGACGGTGCGCAAATCCAGATCGCCCTGGCACCGTGCTCGCCGTTTTCGGTGACCCCGGAAATCATGTCGGCCAGCGCCGAACTGGCGAACAGACTCGACGTGCGCCTGCACACCCATCTGGCCGAAACCCTCGACGAAGAGGATTTCTGCCTGCAGCGCTTCGGCCTGCGCACCGTCGATTATCTGGACAGCGTCGGCTGGCTCGGCCCGCGCACGTGGCTGGCCCATGGCATCCACTTCAACTCGGACGAAATCGCCCGCCTCGGCCAGGCCGGCACCGGTATCTGCCATTGCCCGAGTTCGAACATGCGCCTGGCTTCCGGTATCTGCCCGAGCATCGATCTGACCGATGCCGGCGCGTTGTTCGGTCTGGGCGTGGACGGCTCGGCCTCCAACGACGCGTCGAACATGATCCTCGAAGCGCGGCAGGCGCTGTACATCCAGCGTCTGCGTTACGGCGCCGAAAAGATCACCCCGGAGCGCGTGCTCGGCTGGGCGACCAAAGGCTCGGCGAGCCTGTTGGGCCGTACCGACATTGGTGAGCTGGCGGTGGGCAAGCAGGCGGATCTGGCGTTGTTCAAGCTCGATGAGCTGCGGTTCTCGGGTAGCCATGATCCGATTTCGGCGCTGCTGTTGTGCGGTGCGGATCGTGCGGATCGGGTGATGATTGGTGGCAAGTGGCGGGTGATTGATGGTCAAGTCGAAGGCCTTGACCTCAAAGGCTTGATCGCCGATCACAGCCAGGCAGCTCGCCAGTTGATCGCCGGCACCTGATCCAACAAAGAACCCTGTAGGAGCTGCCGAAGGCTGCGATCTTTTGATCTTGTTTTTTAAAATCAAGATCAAAAGATCGCAGCCTTCGGCAGCTCCTACAGGGGGATTTGTGGTGTTCTTAGAGGCCCAGCAGGGAGAGCATGATAAACGTCGCAAACAGCACAAAGTGCGTCATGCCCTCGATCGCATTGGTCTCGCCGTCATTCAGGTTGATCGCACTGACGATCAGCGTGATGAAGATCATCACCGTCTGCACCGGCGTCATCGCCATCTGAAACGGCTGGCCGGTGTACAGCGCCATCGCTTCCATCACCGGCACCGTGAGGATCACCGTCGACAGTGACGCGCCCATCGCAATGTTCACCACCGACTGCATGCGGTTAGCCAACGCGGCACGCAACGCCGTCAGAATCTCCGGCGCTGCGGAAATCGCCGCCACCAGAATCGCCGTGATCACCGGCGGTGCGCCCGTGCCTTCCAGGCCCAGATCAAGGGTCTTGGACATCACTTCGGCCAATGCGCCGATCACCACCACCCCGAACACCAGAATGCCGATCGACCAGGTCAGGCTCAGCGGTTTCGGCTCATCCTCCACCGGTGCTTTCTTGCGGCGTTTATCCGGGTAGCTGTAGCTGAAAAAGTAACTGTGCGGGCCGACCTGCATGCGCAGGAACAGCGCGTAAAGCACCACCATCGCACCGATGGTGAACGCTGAATAAATCTTCCAGTTGGCCGCCGGAATAAACTCCGGCACCACCATCGACACGCCCATCGCGGTGAGGATCATCACGCTGTAGCTGCGCGCCGAATCATCGTTGTACGACTGCTCGCCATGCTTGAGCCCGCCCATCAACGCCGCAAGACCGAGGATACCGTTGATGTCGAGCATCACCGCCGAATAGATGGTGTCACGCACCAGCGTGGCGGACGCCTCGTTGCTCATCATGATCGCCAGGATCACCACTTCCACCAACACCGCCGCGAGGGTCAGGATCATCGTGCCGTAGGGGTCGCCGACTTTTTCCGCGAGCAGTTCGGCATGATGGGCGACGCGCATCGACGCGGCGACGATGAAGGCGATCAGCACCAGGCCAGAAATCAGCGCGACGATCTGGCCGCTGTGGAGCATCCAGTGTTCTAGCGGATAGGCGATGCACGCGGCAATCACCGCCAGCAATAGAAAGCTTTCTTGCTTGAGGATCGTGAGCATGGCGGGCCTTTTTGCCGAGAGGTTCGAATGAGCTACTGACTGCGGCGCGGCGCTAATGTTTCGTTACACCTTAGCGCACCAGCCGATGGCAGCTGGTTCAGTCATGCACTTTTATCGGCCTTGCCGGCCTCTTCGCGAGCAGGCTCGCTCCCACATTTGATCGCGTAGCCCTGTGGGAGCGAGCCTGCTCGCGAAGGCTACACCTCGGTTTCGGATTGTTTGTTGTCCTGTTGGTCAGCAATTTGCATTGCCCCTGTCCACACACAACAAAATGGAGCTCCAATTCATGCAAATACGTCCGCTGCACAACCTGCTGTGCGCCGCCATCGGTCTGGGGATCAGCCTGAGCGCCAGCGCTGCCGATCCGCTGAAGGTCGGTTTCGTCTACATCGGCCCGATCGGCGACCACGGCTGGACGTATCAGCATGAACAGGGGCGCAAGGCACTGGCGGAAAAATTTGGCGCGCAGATCAGCACCAATTACGTCGAGAACGTGGCCGAGGGCGCCGACGCCGAGCGGGTGATCCGCAACATGGCCAAGGACAACTACGACCTGATCTTCACCACCTCCTTCGGCTACATGAACCCGACGCTGAAAGTCGCCAAGCAGTTTCCCAAGGTGACCTTCGAACACGCCACAGGCTACAAACAGGACAAGAACCTCGGTACCTATCTGGCTCGTACTTATGAGGGTCGTTACGTCGGCGGCTTCCTCGCGGCGAAGATGACCAAGAGCAAGAAAATCGGCTACGTCGCCTCGTTCCCGATTCCGGAAGTGATCCGCGACATCAACGCGATCCAGCTGGCGCTGAACAAGTACAACCCCGGCACCGAGATCAAAGTGGTGTGGGTCAACTCGTGGTTCGACCCGGGCAAGGAGGCCGATGCGGCCAACGCCCTGATCGATCAGGGCGTGGACGTGGTGTTCCAGCACACCGACAGCCCGGCGCCGATCCAGGCCGCCGAACGGCGTGGTGTGTACGCGGTGGGTTACGCCTCGGACATGGCGCACTTCGGCCCGAAAGCGGTGCTGACCTCGATCGTCAACGACTGGGCGCCGCACTACATCCAAGCCACGCAAAGCGTGATCGACCACAGCTGGAAATCCCAGGACTACTGGGGCGGGCTGAAGGAAGGCACGGTTGAGCTGCCGATCAGCGACCTGGTACCGGCACCGGTGAAAGCCGAGGCCGAACAGATCATTGCCGACATCAAGAGCGGTGCGCTGCAACCGTTCACCGGGCCGATCAAGGATCAGGCCGGGGTCGAGAAAATCCCTGCGGGGGTGAGTGCGACGAATGCCGAACTGGCGTCGATGAACTATTACGTGGAAGGGATGAAGGCCGAGATGCCGAAGTAATTTTTACTACCGACACAGACCCTGTGGGAGCTGGCTTGCCAGCGATGAGGCCCTCACATTCAACATCATTGTTGCCTGTCAGACCGCTATCGCTGGCAAGCCAGCTCCCACATTTGATCTTCAGCGTATTCAAGGATTGTGTATGGATCAGCTCCCGATCATCGATATCAGCCCGCTCTATTCCACCGAGCAAAACGCCTGGCCTGCCGTGGCAGAAAAGATCGACCTGGCCTGCCGCGAATGGGGCTTTTTCTACATCAAGGGCCACCCGATTACCGCGCAGCGCATCGACTCGCTGCTCGACCACGCCCAGCGTTTTTTTGCGCTACCGGCAGAAGAAAAACTGCAGATCGACATCACCCAGACTCGCCACCATCGCGGCTACGGCGCCATCGCCACCGAACAGCTCGACCCGGACAAACCCAGCGACCTCAAAGAAACCTTCGACATGGGCCTGCACCTGCCGGCGAACCATCCTGAAGTGCTCGCGGAAAAACCCTTGCGCGGGCCCAACCGCCATCCGCCAATCGCCGGTTGGGAAGCGCTGATGGAGCAGCACTACCTCGACATGCAGGCGCTCGCGCAAACCCTGCTGCGGGCAATGACCATCGCGCTGGGCATCGAGCGCGACTTCTTCGACACCCGCTTCCATCAGCCGGTCAGTGTGCTGCGGATGATCCACTACCCGCCGCGCCACACCGCCAGCAGCGCCGAACAGCAAGGCGCCGGGGCGCACACCGATTACGGCTGCATCACCCTGCTCTATCAGGACAGCGCCGGCGGCTTGCAAGTGAAGAACGTCAACGGTGAATGGATCGACGCGCCGCCGATTGACGGCACCTTCGTGGTCAACCTCGGCGACATGATGGCGCGCTGGAGCAACGATCGTTACCGCTCGACCCCGCACCGGGTGATCAGCCCGCTGGGGGTGGATCGCTATTCGATGCCGTTCTTCGCCGAGCCGCACCCGGACACCCGTATCGAATGCCTGCCCGGTTGCCAGGACGCACAGCATCCGGCGAAATATCCCACCACCACCTGCGCCGAATTCCTGCTGTCGCGCTTCGCCGATACCTACGCCTATCGTCGCGAGCCGCAAGCGGTGTGATGGATCGCTTGGTCAGGTTTTGCCAATTGTTTCGGCGCGCATCTGTAGAATGGCCGCCATCTGCACCTGATGAGAAAAGAATATGTACGATTGGCTCAACGCCCTGCCCAAGGCCGAACTGCACCTGCATCTGGAAGGCTCGCTGGAGCCTGAGTTGCTGTTCGCCCTGGCCGAACGCAACAAGATCGCCCTGCCGTGGAGCGATGTCGAAACCCTGCGCAAGGCCTACGCCTTCAACAACCTGCAGGAATTCCTCGACCTGTATTACCAGGGCGCCGACGTGCTGCGCACCTCGCAGGACTTCTACGACCTGACCTGGGCCTACCTGCTGCGCTGCAAAGCGCAGAACGTGATTCACACCGAACCGTTCTTCGACCCGCAGACCCACACCGACCGTGGCATCCCGTTCGAAGTGGTGCTCAACGGCATCGCCGCGGCACTCAAGGATGGCGAGCAGCAACTGGGCATCACCAGCGGTTTGATCCTGAGCTTCCTGCGCCACCTGAGCGAAGACGAAGCACAGAAAACCCTCGATCAGGCGCTGCCGTTCCGTGATGCGTTTGTCGCCGTCGGCCTCGACAGTTCCGAGATGGGTCACCCGCCAAGCAAGTTCCAGCGTGTGTTCGACCGCGCCCGTGACGAAGGCTTCCTGACTGTTGCCCACGCCGGTGAAGAAGGCCCGCCGGAGTACATTTGGGAAGCCATCGACCTGCTGAAAATCCAGCGCATCGACCATGGCGTACGCGCCATCGAAGACGAGCGCCTGATGCAGCGGATCATCGACGAGCAGATCCCGCTGACCGTGTGCCCACTGTCGAACACCAAGCTCTGCGTGTTCGATCACATGTCGCAGCACAACATCCTCGACATGCTCGAGCGTGGGGTGAAGGTCACCGTCAACTCCGATGACCCGGCGTACTTCGGCGGGTACGTCACCGAGAACTTCCATGCGCTGCATGAACACCTGGGCATGACCCAGGATCAGGCCAAGCGCCTGGCGCAGAACAGCCTGGATGCGCGCCTGGTAAAACCATAAAAACGCTGAAGTTCCAATGTGGGAGCGAGCCTGCTCGCGAAGGCTTCGTGTCAGTCACAGTTTGAGTTGTCTGACACACCGCTTTCGCGAGCAGGCTCGCTCCCACATTTACACCGGTGTCGACTCTGTCAGCTCTTCCAGCGTCTTGCCCCGCGTCTCCATCCCGAACAGCCAAACCACCCCCGCCGCAATCGCAAAGCACAGCGCCCCCAGCGCAAACACCCCGCCCTGCCCGGTAATCGGGAACACCAGCCCGGTCACCAGTGGCCCGAGCAACGAACCGACCCGGCCAATCGCCGAGGCGAAGCCCGAGCCGGTCGCACGCGCCGAGGTCGGGTACAACTCCGGCGTGTAGGTGTAGAGCACCGCCCACATGCCGAACAGGAAAAACTGCATCAGCAATCCCGAGCTGATCAGCAGCGCGACGTTGCCACCGAACACCGCGCTCTGCCCGTAGAGAAACGCCATCACCGCGCCGCCGAGCAACGTCACAATGCACACCGGTTTGCGCCCCCAGCGTTCCACCAGCCACGCCGCCATCAGGAACCCGGGAATCCCGCCCAGGGAAATCAGCACGGTGTAATACACCGATTGGGTCACGGCAAAACCCGATTGTTGCAACAACGCACTGAGCCACGACGTCAGGCCGTAGAAACCGAGCAAGGCGAAAAACCACAGGCTCCAGATCATCGTCGTGCGCTGGCGATATTGCGGCGACCAGATCTGCCTGAGCGCCGAGAAAAAGTTGCCCGGCGGCGTCACGGTCCTTGGCAGGCGCACCGGCTCAGGCAGCGTCGCGCCCCCGAGCGAGGTGCGCACACGCGCCTCGATCGCGTTCAGGACCTTGTCCGCCGCTGCATGGCGTCCGGCCTGTTCCAGCCAGCGCGGTGATTCGGGAATGAAGAAACGGATCGCCAACACAAACACCGCCGGCACCGCCAACACCAGGAAGATGTCGCGCCAGCCAATCAACGGCAGCAGGAAGTACGACAGCACCCCGGCGGCGACAAACCCCAGCGGCCAGAAACCATCCATCAATGCAATGTAGCGTCCGCGTCGTTGCGCCGGGATCAGCTCGGACAGCATCGACTGCGCAATCGGAAACTCCATGCCCATGCCGATCCCCAGCAGGATGCGAAACAGCGTCAGGCTCTCGACCGTTTGCGCGGTCGAACACAGGTAACTGGCCACGCCCCACAGCACGATGCTCCACTGAAACACCGGTTTGCGCCCGAAGCGGTCGGCGAGCATGCCCGACAGCGACGCCCCCAGCACCATGCCGAAAAAACTCGAACTGGCGAGCAGGCCTGCTTGTGCACTGCTCAAGCCAAACTCGGTTTTGAACGAGCCGAGCAGGAACGTCATCATGGCCAGGTCCATGGAATCGAAAAAGAACGCCAGGGCGATGATGATGAAAATGACCCGGTGATAACCGCTGAGCGGTAGCCGTTCCAGGCGTTCTGCCGCGCTGAAGTTTCGCGTATCCATGTCCCATCCCCCCTCCACAATGTGTGCGGATCGAGTGTGCGGGATTACGCCTCAGCGCTTTTTCTGGATACGACCTGTTCGCAGTCACCGGCGACGCCAGTGTCGAAGTGTCGGCTGGCGAACGCTCTATTACGCCAATTCCAGCTCGGTTTCCCTGGCGAAACAGTGGATTTCCCGCTGCCCGGACGGGGTCACTTGCAAGGCTCGCGAATCCTTGGGCAGCACCAGCCAGCCGGACTGCATGAACAGTTGCAGCAGCGCCGCGCCGAGTGAGCCGCCCAGGTGCGGGCGACGCTCGCTCCAGTCCGGACAGGCGCACGCCACCTGAGCCTTGCGATGAGCGAGGGCCTGAATGAACACACCGCGGTTGGCCAATTGTGTCGAGCCTTTGAGCGTCACCACGACCCGCTGCTCGATCTGTTCGAGCCAGCCGGCATCGAGCAGACGCTGATACAGATCGGCGGCCAGCGTGCCGCCCAGATGGTCATCACAAAAGCGCGCACGCAGCAGTGAAGACGGCGCAGTTTGAGGATTGACGCTCGGTGTCGAGCGTTTGAATACGTGAGGAATTTCTCGCGGAGCACTGGCGATCGTGGCGCTGGCCAGGGCTTCGATGGCCGCCGCGATCTCCGGGGCGGCGAGGCGGAAAAAGCGCTTGCGTCCACGGACCTCGACTTTCAACAGGCCCCCGGCGGACAAACGCCCCAGATGTGCACTGGCCGAGGATGGCGACAACCCTGCCAGCAGCGCCAGCTCTTCGGTCTGGCGGGCCGAGCCATCCATCAACGCCCACATCATCGCACTGCGCTTGGGGTCGGCCAGCAGCGTGGCGATCTGGCTGATGCAAGGTGCATGTTCCATGTATTCACTCCCTGTTGAATCGTATCGTCTACTGCTCGAAGACATCTTGACCAGTTATGTGTCGTCGGCCAAGACGGGTAAAACGCCATGAACCGGAGCACGCCAGGCCGGTGCTGCTGCACCCGTCAATGGTGTGTCCGCGGCGTTTGTGCAGCGCTCGCCAAGCCCTGAAAAAACCGCGCGAATTCTGCCCTGGCCGGTTATCGGTGCAGGTTTGAGGCGGTCGCTAGTATAAGCGGGATGCACGCCGCTTCCTGCGCCGTGGCTGACACGAATGGTGATAGTTCCTGAGAGAAATTTCGCTAATTGCCTGCGACTAATGATCAACTTTCGGGAAATGAGGAAATTGACTACTCAATTCGGCGCATCGGCTGGCGAGCATTTCCCTCAAAAGGTTCACCGGCTTACTCAATTGAGCGCGATGGGCGCACAAAAGATTCAGTGGAGCTCGCTCGCAGAGCAATTCCGGCAGTAACACCTTGAGGCGTCCGGCGAGGACATCAGCGCCGACATCGAGCCACGATTTGTAGGCGATGCCCGCCCCCGCCACCGCCCACAACCGCACGACGTCGGCGTCATCGCTGAAGCGATCGCCACTGACCGTCAGGCCGACTTCACGTTTGCCGTCATGAAAACTCCAATGGTCGTGCACCCGGCTGCCGAGCATGTACAACAGGCAATTGTGCTGCGCCAGTTGTTCGAGCTGACGCGGTTCACCGTGGCGCGCCAGGTACGCCGGCGAGGCGCAGAGCACGCGGCGATTGTCCGGGGCGATGGGCAGCGCCACCAGACTCGAATCCTCCGGTTCGCCATAACGCAAGGCGATGTCCACCGGCTGGCGGAACAGGTCGGCGATCCGGTCTCCAAGCAGCAGGCGCACGGTCAGCTTCGGATGCTCGCGCTGAAACTCGTCGAGCCATGGCAACAACAGGTTGCGGCCGAAATCCGAAGGCGCCGACAACTGCAGGATGCCGCTGACCTGATCCTGCGCGCTGGACAGAAAACGCCGGCCTTCGTCCAGCGAACTCAACGCGGCCCGCGCATATTCGAGAAAGCCTTCGCCCTCGGCAGTCAGGCGCAGGCTGCGGGTCGAACGCGCCAGCAGACGCACACCCAGTTGCTGTTCGATACGTTTGAGCGCGGCGCTGGCCACAGCGGCAGACATGTCCATCACCCGCGCCGCCGCAGACAGGCTACCCAGATCCGCCGCGCGAACGAACAACTGCAAATCGTCGAAACGCAGCATTCTCAGCCTCGATTATCAAAAAAATATTGAAAGAGACTGCTCTTTTAGCCGGTTTTATCGTGCCGAGAAATAGCCAATTATCTGCTCAAGCGAATTTATCCCGCGACCGGAGCCGCACATGTCCCAAGCATTCACCGCCATCGCCACCCTGATCGCCAAACCCGGCCAGCAGGACACCCTCGAAAACGCCCTGCGCGCACTGGTTGAGCCGAGTCGCGCCGAAGAAGGCTGCAGCCAGTACGACCTGCACCGCGACCTGGCCGATCCGCTGACTTTCTATGTGATCGAACACTGGGCCAGCGAGGAAATCCTCCAGGCGCACAACGCCAGCGCGCATTTTCAGAACTTCCAGGCCGCCGCCGGCCACTGCATCGAACACTTCCAATTGAAACGCCTGGGCGCCATCGCCTGAGCCCTTCTTCTATTACCGTTACGGAGCAAGTCATGAAAGCCATCGCCTATTACGCCTCCCTGCCGATCAGCGACGAAAAATCCCTGCAAGACATCGAACTGCCGGAGCCGGTCGCCGGCCCGCGCGACCTGCTGGTGGAAGTCAAAGCCATCTCGGTCAACCCGGTCGACACCAAGGTGCGGCAGAACGTGGCGCCGGAAAACGGCGCAGCAAAAGTGCTGGGCTGGGACGTCGCCGGTGTGGTCAAGGCTGTCGGCAGTGAAGTGACCCTGTTCAAGGCGGGCGACAAAGTGTTCTACGCCGGTTCCATTGCCCGTGCCGGTGGCAACAGCGAGCTGCACGTGGTTGATGAGCGCATTGTTGGCCACATGCCGAAATCCCTCGGTTTTGCCGAAGCGGCTGCGCTGCCGCTGACCGCGATCACCGCGTGGGAGCTGCTGTTCGAACGCCTGCAGATCCGTGAGGGCAAAACCGATGAAGGTCAAAGCCTGCTGATCGTCGGTGCGGCCGGCGGCGTCGGTTCGATTCTCACCCAACTGGCCCGCCAGTTGACCGGGCTGAAAGTGATCGGCACCGCGTCCCGTGCACAGACTCGCGACTGGGTGACCGAGCTGGGTGCCGACCTGGTGATCGACCACAGCCAGCCGTTGAGCGAAGAAATGCAGCGCGCCGGCATCGAGCACGTGACCCACGTCGCCAGCCTGACCCAGACCGATCTGCACCTGGATCAACTGGTCGAGGCGCTGACACCGCAAGGCAAACTGGCGCTGATCGACGACCCGAAGTCGCTGGACGTGAGCAAGCTCAAGCGCAAGAGCCTGTCGCTGCACTGGGAGTTCATGTACACCCGCTCGCTGTTCGAAACCCCGGACATGATCGAGCAACACAAACTGCTAAACCGCGTGGCCGAGCTGATTGATGCGGGGACATTGAAGACCACGGTGGGCGAGCATTTCGGCACGATCAACGCGGCGAACCTGCGTCGCGCGCACGAGCTGCTGGAAAGTGGCAAAGCCAAGGGGAAAATTGTTTTAGAAAGTTTCTGAAAATCTGAAGGCCGCATTCAGCACCAGTCCAAGTAAGGGCTGGTGCTGTTTTTTGCCGTCAGTCAGATGCTTGAGCGTTGTCACAAATGCGATCGTATTCAGGTCTACAATCGAAGCCTCTGCGATGCATCTTTTACACAAGGGAGGTCAGCAATGAAGATCCTGATAAAAGAAGTGGCAAAGTCTCAATGGCAGGTTCGTCTGGACCAGCACGCTGTGACATTTCGCAGTGAAGCCGAAGCCCTCGCCTTCACCCGCACCCTCGAAGCGCGCCTGCACGCGCCCCATCAGTTTCCCGACCCCGGGCAGCAGCGCGCCGCCGGCTGAGGGTTTCAGGCTTCGGCCTGTGCTTGCGCCAGTGCGCGGGCATTTTGCAAATGCCGGGTGTACATCGCGACGCTCACCACCAGCAATCCGCACAGGCTGATGACCATGGCCATCGGCATGGCGCTACCGTCGTGCAGAACGCCCACCAGCGAAGCCGCGCCGGACGCCACGCTGAACTGCAGACAACCCATCAGCGCCGAGGCACTGCCGGCACGCGCGCCCTGACCGTTCATCGCGCAGGCCGCTGCGTTAGGCAGGATGCAGCCGAGGCTGGCAATACACACGAACAACGGAATCAACAGCGGCCACAAGGCTTCGGTGTGCAGGGCGCTGACCGCGAGCAAAGTCACTCCGGCCAACAGATACACCCACACCGCCCGCGCCAGCAGGAACGCCGGGCCGCGCTTGGCCAACAGCCGCGCGTTGACCTGAGCCACCAGAATGAAACCCGCGGCATTGGTGCCGAACAGCCAGCCGAAATGCTCGGCCGGTACGCCGTAGAGTTTAATGAAGACGAACGGCGAACCGGCGATGTAGGAAAACATCCCGGCAACCGCGATACCGCCGGTCAGCGCGTGGCCGAGAAACACCCGGTCGCCGAACAACCGACCGTATTGGCGCAACGCACCGGACAACGGCTGGCGCGGCACGTAGTCGGGCAGGCTTTCCGGCAGGCCAAGCGCCACGGCGAGGCCGGCGATTGCACTGAAACCGGTCAGCACCAGAAAGATCGACTGCCAGCCCGTGGTGTTGACCAACAGACCACCGAGCAGCGGCGCGAGGATCGGCGCCAGGCCCATCACCAGCATCAATTGCGAAAAGACTTTCGCCGAACCGACCGCATCGCACTTGTCACTGACCACTGCCCGGGAAATCACCATCCCCGCACAGCCGCCCAGCGCCTGGACGAAGCGTGCGCCGATCAGCCACTCCAGATTCGGTGCGTAGGCACAGGCCAGCGAGGCCAGGGTGAACAGGCCGACACCGACCAGCAGTGGCAGGCGCCGCCCAAAACGGTCGGCCACCGGGCCGTACAGCAATTGCCCGATCGACAGGCCGGCGAAATACGCCGCCAGGGTCAGCTGCACATGCTTTTCATCAGTGCCAAAGGCCAGCGCCATCGACGGAAACGCCGGCAAATAGAAGTCGATCGCCAGCGGACCGAAGGCGCTCAAGGCACCGAGAATCAGAATGGTACGGAAGTTCATCAGGCATCCAGGTTGGATAGAAGTCGGCAGCCCGACAGTCTAGCCGCGTGGGGACGCCTTGAACATTCCGATAGCTCGCTAACTATTAGAAAGTCAGACGAACTGCACAGCAAAGATCAAAAGATCGCAGCCTTCGGCAGCTCCTACAGGAGTCGCACCAATACCTGTAGGAGCTGCCGCAGGCTGCGATCTTTTGGCTGTTGATCACCCGGCCAATTTCACCGGGTAACCCTCTTCGCTGATGACCTCAATGACCTGCTCCGGGTTGAGCGAACTCTCGACGCCAACTTCTTTGGCCGCCAGATCGACCCGTACGCTGGCCGCCGGATCTTTCTTCTGCACGGCATCGGTGATCGCTTTTACGCAGTGACCGCAAGACATGCCTTGAACGCTGAACACTTGCATGGTTTAGCTCCTTTGACTGAGGTTGTCGGCAGTCTCGAGCTTGCCACCATGGCAAGGTCAAGTTCTGCAAAAAACTGCCGGGCTGGCAATCGGCGCCGCGCTCAGCCAAGCTGCGTGCATCAATGACTCAAATTCAGGAGATTCAGCCATGCGCTGGTCAGCTTTCAGCCTGTTTGGCTTGCTCAGCCTCTTTGCCGCCCTGCCCCAGGCCAACGCGACCGGTGAGGACTACGCCGTTCTGATCATCTCGCGCGAGCGTCTGGAAGTGCCGACTCCCTGCGAGATTGGCGTGTACGTCAATGATGAACTGGCAGCGCGCCTTCTTCAGGAACAGACCACTTCGTTCAACCTGCCCCACGGCACGATTTCCATTCGTCTGAAACAGTTGCCTGGTCAGGTGCCGGGTTGCCAGGCAGGCATGCTCGCGCCGCCCGCGCAGGAGATCTCGCTCAAGGCTGGCGATGTGCTCAAGTACCGGATCGCGGCAAATGCCAAAGGTTTGTACCTGCGACCTGCCGCCCTCGAATATTAATTAAAACAAACGGTGGGAGCGGGCTTGCTCGCGAAGGCGGTGTGTCATTCAGCGATGATGTTGACTGACACGCCGCCTTCGCGAGCAAGCCCGCTCCCACATTGGTTTGGTGCCGGTCAATATTGGCGCTTGACCTTGCCCGCATGGCAAGGTTAATCCTTGTAGGCATCTTCTACAGGGAGTAAGACCGATGTCCGATTCCATCACTTTCGATTTGCCGATTGCCGGTATGACCTGCGCCAGTTGCGCCGGGCGTGTCGAGCGGGCATTGCGCAAAGTCAGCGGCGCCAGTGGCGTCAGCGTCAATCTCGCCACCGAACAGGCCCGCGTCCAAGCCCCCGGCGACAGTTTGCCGGCGTTGATGGAGGCGGTTGAACGCGCCGGTTACAGCGTGCCGCAGCAAACCGTGGAATTGAGCATCGACGGCATGACCTGCGCCTCGTGCGTCGGCCGCGTCGAGCGCGCCCTGAACAAAGTCCCAGGGGTGAAGAGCGTCAGCGTCAACCTTGCCAACGAACGCGCACACCTCGAATTGCTCGGTCAGGTCGACCCGCAAGCGCTGCTCGACGCCGTGCGCAAGGCCGGCTACTCGGCCAGCGTCTGGCAAGCCGAACACCCCACTACCGATAACCAGCAACAGCGCCTGCAACATGAGCGCTGGGCGCTGATCTGCGCCATCGCTCTGGCCTTGCCGCTGGTGCTGCCGATGTTGCTACAACCGTTCGGCATTCACTGGATGCTCCCGGCCTGGGCGCAATTCGCCCTCGCCACACCGGTGCAATTCATTTTCGGTGCACGTTTCTATGTCGCCGCGTGGAAAGCCGTGCGCGCCGGGGCCGGCAACATGGACTTGCTGGTCGCCCTCGGCACCAGCGCCGGTTATGGCCTGAGCCTGTACGAATGGGCCACCGCCGCCGGGCGCATGCCGCATCTGTATTTCGAAGCCTCAGCCGTGGTGATCGCCCTGGTGCTGCTCGGCAAATATCTGGAAAGCCGCGCCAAACGCCAGACCGCCAGCGCCATCCGCGCCCTCGAAGCCTTGCGTCCGGAACGGGCGATTCAAGTCATCGACGGTCGCGAGCAAGACGTCGCAATCAGCGCTCTGCGCCTGAACGATCAGGTCTTGGTCAAACCCGGCGAACGCTTCCCGGTCGACGGCGAAGTGCTCGAAGGCCAGAGCCACGCTGACGAAGCGCTGATCAGCGGCGAAAGCCTGCCAGTGCCAAAACAACCGGGCGACAAAGTCACCGGCGGCGCGATCAATGGTGAAGGACGCCTGCTGGTGCGCACCACCGCCCTCGGTGCAGAAAGTGTGCTGGCGCGGATCATCCGTCTGGTCGAGGACGCTCAAGCGGCGAAAGCGCCGATCCAGAAACTGGTGGATAAAGTCAGTCAGGTGTTCGTGCCCACCGTGTTGCTGATCGCTTTGGCGACACTGATCGGCTGGTGGCTGTACGGCGCGCCCATGGAAACCGCATTGATCAACGCCGTCGCCGTGCTGGTGATTGCCTGTCCGTGTGCCCTCGGCCTCGCCACCCCGACGGCGATCATGGCCGGCACGGGTGTGGCTGCGCGCCACGGGATTCTGATCAAGGACGCCGAAGCGCTGGAACGTGCCCATGAAGTCGACAACGTGGTCTTCGACAAGACCGGCACGCTGACTTCCGGCACCCCGCGTATCGCCCATTTCAGTGCGCTGGATGGCGATGAAAATACTCTGCTGACACTGGCCGGCGCCCTGCAACGCGGCAGTGAGCATCCGCTGGCCAAAGCCGTGCTGGACGCTGCCGCCGAGCGCGGCTTGCAGGTGCCGGATGTCCGCGACAGCCAGTCCCTGACCGGGCGCGGCATCGCCGGCACGCTCGACGGTCGGCGCCTGGCGCTGGGCAATCGGCGCTTGCTGGAAGAAAGCGGCTTGAGCGCCGGCCACCTCGCCGAATCCGCCAAGGCTTGGGAAAGCCAAGGACGGACCCTGTCGTGGCTGATCGAACAAAGCCCGGAACCGCAAGTGCTCGGTTTGTTCGCCTTCGGCGACACGCTCAAGCCCGGCGCACTGCAAGCGGTGCAGCAACTGGCCGGCCGAGGTATCCACAGCCATCTGCTGACTGGCGACAACCGTGGCAGCGCGCGCGTGGTGGCCGAGGCGCTGGGCATTGAAAGTGTTCACGCCGAAGTACTGCCCGCCGACAAAGCCGCGACCGTCGCCGAACTGAAGAAAACCGGGGTGGTGGCGATGGTCGGCGACGGCATCAACGACGCCCCGGCACTGGCGGCGGCCGACATTGGCATCGCCATGGGCGGTGGCACCGACGTAGCGATGCACGCTGCCGGCATCACCTTGATGCGCGGCGATCCACGGCTGGTGCCGGCGGCGCTGGAGATCAGCCGCAAGACCTACGCGAAGATCCGCCAGAATCTGTTCTGGGCTTTCGTCTACAACCTGATCGGCATTCCGCTGGCGGCGTTCGGCTTCCTCAACCCGGTGCTGGCCGGCGCGGCGATGGCATTGTCGAGCGTCAGCGTGGTGAGCAATGCGCTACTGTTGAAAACCTGGAAACCGAAGGATCTGGAGGAGCACCGATGAACATCGGCCAAGCGGCCCGGCACAGTGGCCTGAGCGCGAAGATGATCCGCTATTACGAGTCGATCGGCCTGCTCAAGGCTGCCCATCGCACCGACAGCGGCTACCGGGTCTACAGCGACGATGACCTGCACACGCTGGCGTTCATCAAGCGCTCGCGGGACCTGGGTTTTTCCCTGGAGGAAGTCGGCAAGCTGCTGACCCTGTGGCAGGACCGGCAACGCGCCAGCGCCGATGTGAAGGCGTTGGCCCGCCAGCACATCGACGAACTGAATCAGAAGATCCGCGAACTCGGCGAGTTGCGTGACACCCTGCAGGACTTGGTCGAGCACTGCAATGGCGACCATCGCCCCGACTGCCCGATCCTCAAGGAACTGGCGTCGGGCTGCTGCGCGCAACCCGCCCGCGCCTGAACGCCAACAGCTTCACGGTCAACAAGGTGCCGAGCGGGATGCCATGGAACAGCATGACCACGGCACCCGGCGTCCACCATTCGTAGAACGGCGCGGCAATCAGCATGCCGACGCCGAACCCGGTCATTTGCAGCAAGGTCAGGAAACTGAAAATCGGCAGGCGCAAATGCTCCGGTTCACGCTGCAGACGCGACATCAGGCTGACTTCGGAAACACCGTCACCCAACCCCGCCGGCAGCGAAAACAGCAGCAGACCGAGCAGGCTGTGCTGCTGGAACATCAGGATGAAGCCGCAGGACATCAACGCCACGCCGAAGAAATACCGTCGCTCCAGATCACTGTTATCCGTGCCTTTGCGGCGACTGGCAATCCGTGCACCGAGCAGTTTGCCGCTGGCCCACACCGCCAGCATCAGGCCCAACGTAGTGCTGGCCGAATCGGGTGTCAGCAGTCTGGAAATGATCGGGAACCCGACGTTGTGCGCGGCACTGCCCAAGGTGTCGGCCATGGTCACGGCAAGCATCGCCGCGATCACCGGGGCACTGCGCAGGCCTTGCTTGAGGGCTGACCATTCGCCGCGTTCGCTGGCTGATTGTTCGCTGACTTCTGCAGCGGCGAAGCGCAACGGTGCAATCAACAGCGCTGCCAGCACATAGGTCAGTGCGTTGAGCGCGAACACCGTTTCGAAACCGAATGCCGCCACCAGCAAGCCGGAGACCAGACTGCCGCCGACCATCGCCGCCGATGACGCCGACGTGATCCAGGCATTGGTTTTCAGTAGCTGCGCCGGCTCGATCAGCCTCGGCAACTGGCTGTTGAGGCCGATGGCGAACATCGAGTTGCCAAAGCCCAGGCCGAAAGCAATCAGCGGCAGCAGCAATGCCTGCTGGCTCACCGGCAGGATCAACAGCAGACCAAGCAGCGCCGCGCGTAGCAGATCGAAGGCAATCAGCGGCACCCGGCCACTCCAGCGCCGGTAGCAGCGTGTACCGATCAGGCTGGCGAACATCCCCCCACCGACCCGGCTGGCGAGGAAGATCCCGACACTCATGGCGCTGTTGCTCAGCAGGTAAACATAAGTCGCCAGCGCGACCATGTTGAGGAAAGCGCCGAAGTCGGAGATCAGCCGGGCGGTGATGATGAGGCGGGCGTTCACATTCAATCCTTGAGTGTGCGAGGGGCGACAAGATTCCCACACACACTCCAGGAACACCACAAAACCCTTGTAGGAGTGAGCCTGCTCGCGATGGCTGTGTATCAGGCAACACTTTTGCTGAATGACACACCGCCATCGCGAGCAGGCTCACTCCTACAAGGGATCTTCGGTGGTTTGGGCAGGTCCAAAAAACCCGGCCGAAGCCGGGTTTCTGTTCAAGCGCTTACTGCATCCACGGTGGCGGAGGTGGTTCGTCGGACTTGCCTTTGGGCTCGTCATCCGCCGCACGGATCGCCTGCTTGCGCTCTTCGTCGAGACGCGCCGCTTCGATCTCGCGCAATACACCGCCAACGTCGGCCAGGTCTTCCGGATCGTCGAACTCACCGGTCAGCACGCTGTTGGGGTGCAGGGTGCCGGCTTCGTACAACGCCCACATTTCTTTCGCGTAGCGGGTCTGCTTCAGCTCCGGGGCAAAGCGTCCGAAGTACGAAGCCATGTTGCCCACGTCGCGCTCGAGCATGCTGAACGCGTGGTTATTACCCGCCGCATCCACTGCCTGCGGCAGGTCGATGATCACCGGGCCGGTTGGCGTCAGCAGCACGTTGAACTCCGAGAGGTCACCGTGCACCAGACCGGTACACAACATCAGCACGATCTGCGAGATCAGGAACGCGTGATATTCACGGGCCTGATCCGGCTCCAGCACCACGTCGTTCAGACGCGGCGCGGCATCGCCGTATTCGTCGGCCACCAGTTCCATCAGCAGCACGCCGTCAAGAAAGTCGTACGGCTTGGGCACTCGCACGCCGGCACCGGCCAGACGGAACAGCGCCGCGACTTCGGCGTTCTGCCAGGCGTCTTCGGTCTCTTTGCGACCGAACTTCGAGCCCTTGGCCATCGCCCGGGCCTGCCGGCTGTTACGCACCTTGCGGCCTTCCTGATACTCGGCTGCCTGGCGGAAACTGCGTTTGTTCGCCTCCTTGTAAACCTTCGCGCAACGTAACTGGTTACCGCAGCGCACCACATAAACAGCTGCTTCTTTACCACTCATGAGTGGGCGCAGCACTTCGTCGACCAGACCGTCTTCGATCAGGGGTTCAATGCGTTTTGGAGTCTTCATCAGCTTTTATTGTGGGTCCTTTATTACCAAACACGCGAATGTCACTCGTTATACGGCAATCCTCGCGTTACGGGGAGGGGTTGCCGACCTGTGAACCCATGGATGCACACACCGTGCCGAAATAATCGAGCTTTGCCGATCATAGCCGAGCCGGTTTGAAATGTTGGCAATCGGCGTCGAGGGCATTTGCGACAGAATCTGACATGCGGCGGTGATGAAAAGATTCAGGGTCAAAAGATCGCAGCCTGCGGCAGCTCCTACATGAGATTGGCGAGCACCCTGTAGGAACTGCCGCAGGCTGCGATCTTTTAGCGTTCGATGATTGCGGTGACGCCCTGACCACCAGCAGCGCAGATCGAGATCAGTCCCCTGCCCTTGCCCGCCGCATCCAGCAATTTAGCCATGTTCGCGATAATCCGCCCGCCGGTCGCGGCAAACGGATGCCCGGCCGCCAGCGAGCTGCCTTTCACATTCAACCGACTGCGGTCGATCGACCCCAGCGGTGCGTCCAGCCCCAGGCGCGTCTTGCAGTATTCGGGGTCTTCCCAGGCCTTGAGCGTGCACAGCACCTGGGCGGCGAACGCTTCGTGAATTTCGTAGTAATCGAAATCCTGCAAAGTCAGCCCATTGCGCGCCAGCAGGCGTGGCACGGCATACACCGGCGCCATCAAGAGGCCTTCGGCGCCGTTGACGAAATCCACCGCCGCCGCTTCGCCATCGCGCAGATACGCGAGGATCGGCAGACCTCGTTCCTTCGCCCACTCCTCGCTGCCCAGCAACACCACCGAAGCGCCGTCAGTGAGCGGCGTGGAGTTGCCCGCCGTCAGCGTACCCTTGGCGCTTTTTTCGAACGCGGGTTTGAGCGTGGCGAGTTTTTCCAGGGTCAGGTCCGGGCGCAGATTGTTGTCGCGGGTCAGGCCGAGAAACGGCGTCATCAGGTCGTTGTGCCAGCCTTCGCTGTAGGACGCGGCGAGTTTGTGATGGCTTTCGAGGGCCAGTTGATCCTGCTCTTCACGGGGAATGTTCCAGGTCTGCGCCATCAGTTCGCAGTGCTGCCCCATCGACAGGCCAGTGCGCGGCTCGCCGTTACGCGGGAATTCCGGGATCAAGTGCTGCGGTCGCAGTTGCAGCAAGGTTTTCAGCTTGTCGCCGGTGGTCTTGGCGCGGTTGGCCTGCAAAAGGATTTTGCGCAGGCCTTCGCTGACGCTGATCGGCGCGTCCGAGGTGGTGTCGACGCCACCGGCAATGCCGCAGTCGATCTGGCCGAGGGCGATTTTATTCGCCACCAGCAGCGCCGCTTCCAGTCCGGTACCGCAGGCTTGCTGGATGTCATAGGCCGGAGTGGCCGGTGACAGCCGCGAGCCGAGCACGCATTCGCGGGTCAGGTTCATATCCCGTGACAATTTAAGCACCGCACCCGCCACCACTTCGCCGATGCGCAGGCCGTGCAGGTTGTAGCGTTCGATCAGGCCTTCAAGCGCGGCGGTGAGCATCACCTGATTGCTGGCAGTGGCGTACGGCCCGTTGGAACGGGCGAAAGGAATACGGTTACCACCGATGATGGCGACGCGGCGCAGCTGACTCATGAAAAACTCCTTGTCCAAATGGTCGAATTCACCTGAAGCCTTGTAGCAGTGACCTGTGGTGAGGGGATTCATCCCCGATGGGTCGCGCAGCGGCCCCCTCATTGCAATCGCTATACATTGCGGCTGCTTCGCAGCCGATCGGGGATGAATCCCCTCGCCACGGCTCACTGCTACAGGGTTCAACGTTGTTTCTGAATTTGTGTTTGGCCACACAACCATCAGCGGCCAACTACTCTGCTGTTCTAGCGTAGGCCTTATTGCGTGGATCGAACGATTGATTGCCGTTGGTAGTCCACACTTTGAACCCCAACTTCTGGAGAGCGTTCCATGTCTGACCGCTATATCGACTTCGCCAACTCGTCCATCGGCCACCGTCTGGTCGGGGCTTTGGGCCTGCCGTCGCCGGTGCGGCTGGAACGCTGGCAGGCTGGACGCCTGCGGCCGGTGGACGGTGCGCTGCTGATCGGCGGCGGGCCGCTGGCCGAGCGGGTCAATGCGTTCGCCAACCGCCTGACCGACGCGATCTACAGCTACGGCACCGAACCGTCGCTGGCTACTGCGTGGATTCCCGGGCACGGACCGAAGCTCAAGGCCGTGGTGTTCGACGCCAGCGACCTGCAACACACCGACCAGCTCAAACAGCTGCGCGAGTTCTTCCAGCCGCTGATGAAAAACCTCGACAGCAGCGCCCACCTGGTGATCCTCGGCCGCGCCCCGGAAACCCTGCGCGAGCCCTTCGCGTCCAGTGCGCAACGGGCGCTCGAAGGCTTCTCGCGCTCGCTGGCCAAGGAGCTGCGCAGTGGCGGCACGCTGCAACTGATCTATGTCGGTGAGGGTGCCGAAGATCAACTGGAAGGCCCGCTGCGGTTTTTCCTCTCGCCGAAAAGTGCCTTTGTCTCCGGGCAGGTGATTCGCCTGAGCCCATGCGCCACGCCGGTCACCGATTGGACCCGGCCATTGGCCGGACGCAAGGCGCTGGTCACCGGCGCGGCACGCGGGATCGGCGCCTCGATTGCTGAAACCCTGGCCCGCGATGGCGCCGAGGTGATTCTGCTCGACGTACCACCGGCCAAGACCGATCTGGAAGCCCTCGCCGCACGTCTCGGCGGCCGGGCGATCACCCTTGATATCTGCGCCGAAGATGCCGCCGCGCAACTGATCGAGCAACTGCCGGAGGGCATCGACATTCTGGTGCACAACGCCGGGATCACCCGCGACAAGACCCTGGCCAACATGACTCCGGAATTTTGGGACGCGGTGCTCGCGGTCAACCTCAATGCCCCGCAAGTGCTGACCAAGGCCCTGCTCGACAGCGGCACCCTGCACGACAACGCGCGTGTGATTCTGCTGGCCTCGATCAGCGGCATCGCCGGCAATCGCGGGCAGACCAACTACGCCGCGAGCAAGGCCGGCCTGATCGGCCTGGCCCAGGCCTGGGCGCCGACGCTGCACGAACGCGGTATCAGCATCAACGCCGTGGCCCCGGGCTTCATTGAAACCCAGATGACCGCGCACATTCCGTTCGGCCTGCGTGAGGCCGGGCGGCGCATGAGTTCGCTGGGCCAGGGCGGCTTGCCGCAAGACGTCGCCGAAGCCGTCGCGTGGCTGGCACAGCCGGGCACCGGTGCGTTCACCGGCCAGGCATTGCGGGTCTGTGGACAAAGTGTTCTGGGGGCATAGGCATGAGCATTGAATGGCACACCCTCGACCGCGAACCGAGCCTGCCCGGCCTTTACGCGCGGGCCGCGACCCGGCGCAAGATCACCGGCACCCGACTGCCCGACAGCGGTTTGCGCTGTTGGGTCGATGTCGACGGCCAGAAGCTGGCGGCCTATCGCAAAGTCTGCGGCTTTACCGATGACGGCCTGCTGCCGCCGACTTATCCACACATCCTCGCGTTCGCTCTGCAGATGCAATTGCTCACGGCCAAGGACTTTCCGTTCCCACTGCTGGGGCTGATTCACCTGAGCAACCGCATTCGCGTGCTGCGGCCGATGGGCGGGATCAGTCGCGCGCAAGTCAGCGTCCGCGTGCACAACCTGCAGCCGCATCCCAAAGGTGCGACCTTCGATGTGTTGACCAGCCTCGATGATCAACTCGGGCCGCTGTGGGAAGCCGAAAGCCAGATGCTCTGTCGCGGAGTGAAACTCGAGAGTGAACCCGCCGAACAACACTGGGAACCCTCGCAAGTCTTGACCCAGGTGGCACAGTGGAAAGCGCCGGCCGATATCGGTCGGCAGTACGCCAAAGTCTCGGGCGACTACAACCCGATTCACCTGAGCGCGGCCAGTGCCAGGCTGTTCGGTTTTCCCACGGCGATTGCTCACGGCTTGTGGAACAAGGCGCGAACCCTCGCGGCACTGGCTGATCATCTACCCAAGGCCAACCTTGAAATCGCCGTGCATTTTCGCAAACCGGTGCGTTTGCCCAGCGATGTTTCGTTGCTGGCGAGTGCGGCGGGGTCGAGTGGCGAATTGCGCCTGATCGGCGCCGGCGACCTGGAACATATGGTCGGTCAGTGGCAACCGGTTGCCTGACCCTGCACCCGGGGCAAGCCTGTAAATTGTGTATATATCACTTAAGTTTTGCCGCGCCCGAGACCGTACTCTGAAAAACTCCAAGCCTTGATTTTCAAGGCCTTTTTTTGTGCGTCTATATCTTGGGTATTAGTCCTTAGGCACGGCGCGGCGTCTTATATATAAAGGCGTTAATACCAACTTGAGAATGGTCGAAACCTGCGGCGCGATTGAGATTGACACCACGGACGAGGCATCACCGACAACAGATCGGTGAGCCATCGAAAACGACGAAATGTTGTTACAGGTGCAAGGAATCTCAATCATGAAAACTCAAGTGTGGTGCAAATCGGCAACAGCTCTGGCATTGATCCTTTCCCTTGGTCTCGCTGGCTGCAGCAGCGGCGGTGGCGGCCATCACAGCAGTTCCGGCAGCTCTTCGCCAGACAGCGCGACGTCGGGCACGGGCGGAACCGGTGGCACGGGTGGTACTGGCGGCACCAATACCGCAGGCACAGGTGGCACTGGTGGCACTGGCGGTACCGGCACGACCAATCCAACCAACCCAACCGACCCGACCAATCCAACGAACCCGACCAACCCTACGGATCCCACCAATCCAACCAACCCGACCACCACGCCGCTGGTGACCACCACGCTGGTGCAGGATGTCGGCAAGACCGTCGCTGGCGTCGGCGATGGCGTCGGTCAGGTCGGCGATTCGCTGAGCAGCGTTCCGGTGGTCGGTGGCGTGGTGCAAAGCGCCGCCAACACCGCCGGCAATGTGGTCAGCACCCTGGGTAATGGCGTCGCCAATGGCATCGGCAAACTGGGTACGGTCGACAATGGCCTCGGCGTCACCGCATCCTCGGTCGGCGGCGTGGTGGCCGATGTCGGCAACGGTGTCTCGGACCTCAGCGGCAAACTGGCGACCGCCACCGGCAGCGTTCCGGTGGTCGGCGGCGTGGTCACCAAAGTCGCCCCGGTACTCAACGGCGTCGGCGAAAAAGTCACCATGCTCGGCGACACCCTGAGCCTGGCCACCACCACCGGCCCACTCGGCTCCGTCACCAAAAGTGTCGGCAACGGTCTGGTGCCAGTGATTGCCATGGTTGAAAGCACCACCGACAAAGTCGGCGATGCGACCGGCCTCGGCGCGCCACTCAATGGCGTCCTCGGCCAGGTCGGTGGCGCCGTCAAAGGCTTGGGCGGCCAAGTCACCGGTGCCGGCAGCGGCAACGCCTTGACCAACACCGTCGGCGGCGCCTTGACCAACGTCGGCACCACCGTCGGCAAGGCTGGCGGGCTGGTGGACAACGGCACCAACAGCGGTGGTGGTTTGGGCGGCGGTCTGGGTGGCGGCCTCGGCGGTACCGGTTTGCTGCAAACCGTCGGCGGCGCAGTGGTCAACGTCGGTAGCGGTCTGAACGCCGGCAACACCAACGGCGTGGTCAGTGCCGGTGGTGTCACTGCGGGCGGGCTGGGCAATACCATCGCTTCGCTCAACACTGTACTCGGCGGCTCGGGCACACCGATCACTGCCACCACCTCACCACTGGCCACCGTTGGCGCCACCGTGGGCGCAGGGCTTAATCCAGTGACCAGCGCCGTCACCGGTCTCACTCAACAGGTCGGCGCCACTACAGGTCTCGGGGCACCGGTCGCCGGTCTCACCGGTCAGGTCGGCGGCGCAGTCAGCACCATCGGCAACACCATTGCCGCCACCAACAACCCGGTGACCACCGCCGTCGGTGGTCTGGTCAACAACGTCGGCGCCACTGTCGGTGCGGTCGGTGGTCTGGTCAACGGAGGCACCGCCACAGGTGGCGCCACTGGCGGGCTGGGCGGTGTGCTCGGTGGCCTGACCGGCGCTCTTGGAGGTAACAAACGCTAAATTGCACCTGGCCGATTCGACGGCCTCACCTACAGCGCCTACGCTTGGTTGAGGGCGGAAGATTCCCACGAGTCTTCCGCTTTTTTCTTAGGAAAAATTTAACCCAGCGCTGTGATCTGACCATGGAGTGTCCTATGCGCGTAATGGCATCCCTGCTGTTCCTCAGTATCAGTTCCGCCGCCCTCGCCGACACCCTGCCCAGCTTTCTCAACAGCAACGAAACCACCCGCAACCTGCCCGTGCCGAACCTGCCGGCCGATGCCTATCGCCCCGCCGCCACGCCCCTGCAAGTCCCCGAGCCCGGCGCGGCCACGGCGCAGCCGCTGTTGATGGACACCAAAGTCAATCTGAAAACCGTGCAGATCGAGGGCGGTACGATCTACCCGCTCGACGAACTGGCGCAAGTCTACAAACCGCTGATCGGCCATCAAACCAGCCTCGCCGAGCTGATCGAAGCCACCCGCGACATCACTCGACGCTACCAGAAAGACGGTTACCTGCTGTCCTATGCGTTCCTGCCGCAACAGCGCTTCGACGATGGCGTGGCCCGAGTGGTACTGGTGGAAGGTTACGTGCGCGACGTGCAGGTGCAGGGCGATGTCGGCCGGGTCAAAGGCCTGCTCGACGAACTGGCGGCAAAAATCCAGTCCGAGCGCCCGCTGACCCGCAAGACGTTCGAGCGCTACACCACTCTGATGACGCGTATTCCCGGGGTCACCATCCAGGCGCAAGTACCGCCGCCCGGGACCACCGACGGCGCGACCACTTTGGTGGCCCAGGCCAGCCGCAAACCGTTCACCAGCACCATGAGCACCACCGAAGACAACCGCAACGGCACCCAGGCGCTATTGGGGGTCAGCAGCAACTCGCAGACCGCCATGGGCGAGCAGTTGACCCTCAGCGGCCTGTTTCCGCCGGGTGATGATCACGAGCATTACTACCGTGCGGACTACAACCAGTTTCTCAACAGTGAAGGCACGCAACTGAGCCTGTTTGCCTCGCGCTACCGGGCCGACCCGGGCACCAGCCTGTTCACCAGCGACGGCTTCGAACTCAAGCCGCACAAGGAAGACGACCGCTACTCCATCGGCGTCAGCCATCCGTTCATTGCGGCGTCCAACGAGCTACTGAATGCCGGTGCGCGGTTGTACGCGGTGGATGACAAAAACCGCTACAACGTGGTCGGCTATCCGCTGAGCATCGAGGAACGCACCAACGTGCGCGCCCTCGCGTTCGAAGGCGACTGGCGAAAGACCGATGCCCGGCAACTGCGGATTCTCAGCGGCGGCCTGTACCAAGGTCTGGACAGCATGGGCGCGCATTCCACCAACCCGGCGCTGGACCTGAACTTCCTGCGCCTGCGCCTCTCCGGGGTCCAGAGCGACAAGTTCTTCGACAACTGGCAAGGCGTGCTGTCGGCCGCGCTGTACTGGAGCGACGACACCCTGCCCGACAGCGAACGCGCGGTATTTGGCGGGCAGAATTTCGGCCGTGGCTACCCGGACGATCAGGCGTCGGGCGACAAGGGCTGGGGCGCGGCTTACGAGGTCAACTACAGCTTCAATCGCGACGGCAACTGGGTGCGCATCCTGCAGCCATACGTGGTGCTGGACCGCTCGAAAACCTGGTTCAACAAACTGGCGGTGCAGAGCAACGACCTGTCATCGGCGGCGGTCGGGCTGCGCTTTGGCGATGCCAAGTACTACAACATTGCGCTGGAGGCCGCCAAGCCGATGTCGGACGAAGCATTGGATACGTTCAATCGTCGGGCACGTTACAGCATCAGTTTCAGCTATCAACTGTAGGGAGTCAGATCAATCAACTGAGCGGACAGACCGCTTTCGCGAGCAAGCCCGCTCCCACAGGGGAATGCACATCCCTGTGAAGGCGGCCTTGCTCCCACATGGGAACGCACATCCCTGTGGGAGCGGGCTTGCTCGCGAAAGCGGTGGATCAGCCAGCATTTTGTTGACTGACACTACGCCTTCGCGAGCAGGCTCGCTCCCACAGGTTTTATGCGATGTGGATCAGAACGCGTAACGCACCTTCGCGGTAAAGCTGTCGGAATCGAAACCGCTCGAGGTCAGATAGTTGTAAGAGCCGCCGACGCTCCACGTGCCCATCCGGTAGTTGGCGCCCAGGCCCAGTTCATAACTGTCACGCACCGGTGTGGTACCGCGGCTGACGGACGACTCGCCCCCCAGCACGAACGCCGACGTAGTGCTGACCTTGTCGCCAATGAAATCATGCCAGGCCATCAACTTGGCTTCCGGTTCCAGGCTACCGCTGCCAACGTCGAACGCTGCGGCCAGACGTGCACCGACGCCCATCTCACCGACTTCGTAACGCTGGCTGCCGACGTTGAGCGACGCCGAGCTGCCCTTCTCGCGATAGGCATCCATGCCCACATTGGCATAGCGTGCGCCGACCTGGGGTTCCAGCACCACATCAGGCATCAGCCGCAGGCTGTAACCGGCCAGTGCGCTTACGCCGAATACGTCACTGTCGTAATCAGCCTTGGCCTGAGTGCCAGCGATATAGCGTTTGGATTCGTTGTCGTTCCAACCGTACATCAGCGACGAGTCGACGAACCAGTTGTCATGCACCCAGTTGCTGTACAGCGTCAGCGCATGCCCGGTGACTTGGGTCTTGTTGTCAAGATCGGATTTCACATCGGTATCGAGGTAGCTGTAGGCCAGACCCAGCGTGGTATCGGCATTCAACTGACCATCGGCACCGACCGCGATCCCGTGGCTGTCGGCGTCATAACCGGCGACACCGCGACGCTCGTCCTGATTGGCATCGCTGCTCAGGGCTTGCAGCCATACGCCTTTTTCCGCGGCGCCGGTGGCTGAGCGTGCGCGACTGGAGCGATCATTGATCACGCCCGAGACCAGCGTCTGACTGTTGGTGGCCGCGTGAAGCACGCCACGGCTGACGTCCGGGCTGAGGGCTTCACTCAGCCGCGCCAGTTCGGCATTGGTGTCGGCATTGGCGAATGCCTGGAATACCGGATCCTGCTCGTCAAGGCGCGCCAGCAGCCCAGGCACATGCCCCACCGCCGTCGCCGCATTATCACTGCCGCCGACTGCCAGGGTGTTCTCGGCCAGCACCTCGCTCGACTTGGTTGTCACCACACTGGTGATGTCATTGCCGACCACACTGAAGCTCTTCACATCCAGCAGCGCGGAGGTCGAGGTCACGGTCAGGTTGTTGCCACCCAGCAGATTCCCCGAGCTGATCAGGGTGTAACGCGTACCGCCCGGGCTCACGCGAAAATCACTGGAGCGCGCCAGCAAGCGCAGTTGCGCGCCCGGAGCGATATCGGTGGTGCCGGTGACTTTCAACACGGGCAGCGCCGGGTTGGTGTCGTTACCCAGGTACATCTCCAGCACCGAGTTGGACTCTTCCATATCGAAGTCGCCGATAAACGTGGTGTGCGGCTTCATCAGAGTCAGCGTGCCCTCTTCGATGGTCACGTAGCCGGAGCGGATGGTCGAACCGTCGAAGATCGCGTCGCCATCGACCTTGACCCCGGACAACCCGAGCAGATCCCCTTTCACGGCGCCGCCATAGAAATAGAAATAGCTTGCCCCGTCATCGACCTGGATCGCCGCCTTGCCGCCCTCGATCAACCCGTTCATTTGGTAGATACCGAAGGGCAGAGCGCCACTGGCCTGACCGCTGACATGCACACCGATGTCTTCGCCGGAGATGGTTCCGCCGTTCCACAGTGCGGTGGCGTTGGCGCCCACCGGACCGCTGAACTTGACCCCCTCGAACACCAATGCCTCGGCATTGGCACCGGTCGCACGGATAGTCCCCGTGTTGTTGACTGAGAGGCTCAGCGTCGCACCGTCGAGCAATACCCCCAATGCATCGGTGCCACTTGCGCTGATGGTGCCTCGGTTGCTGAGCCCGGTCATGTTGGTATGCACCAGCGACAGGCCGCTGGCCGTCTGGCCGCTGACGTCGATGCTGCCGCTATTGACCAATGAGTCGCCCAGCGTGCTGCCGAGATCGGAAATACCGCTGGATGTACCAGCGTCGGCCAGGCCGTGAACCGAAATGGAGCCTTCGTTCAACAACGCGCCGGCGATCTTGGTCGGCACCACACCGGCAGTTCCCAGATTGATGCCAACGCCAAACTTGGCGCCGTCAATCTGGATATTGCCGGTGTTGCGCAGTTGATCCGCCGTCACCCCCGAGAGCTGCGCGCCGTAGGTCGAGCTCAACTGCGAGACGGGAGCGATGTTGCCGTTGCCGCTCAAAGTGACCAGCCCCCAATTCTGCAGATTAGCGGTCAACGGACCACCACTCAGATCGTGGTTCAGGCTCGCGCCGGCGGCGACCGCGAAGGAGGTGTGCAGCGTGGCGGCGGCAATGGACAGCGCCAGGACAGAGCGGCGCAGGCAAACGATATTCACGCGAGAATCCCTTCCAAAACATAAAAACAGTTTCAGCAGGGTTCATTACATCGTTCAGGCCTCCCTACCGTCCCGCCAGATCGTCCTGGTTCGGGCGCGGGGAATGTACAGGAGCCATCATTTTGATGCCATATAAAAGTCAAAGTACTGGCGTCAATTTCCAGAACAACACAGCGAGTGTTCACTCAGGCCACATCCTCCTGCGCGCATGAGTTGTGCGACCATCTAGTTTTTGGTCTCGATCTTGCCGCCCGCATCCGGGTCGTAGAAATCCGGAATCTCGTATTTGTACTTCTTCAACCAGCGCTGCATCGCCTGTTCGCGCTCTGCCGCCGTGGCGGTTTGCGGCTTGGTCGAGGCGGCCTGGTTGCGGCTTTGCAGGACCAGCCAGCCTTCGGTTTCCTGTTGCTGCGCCGAGGCCGGACCGGCGTCGATAGCCTGGGCCGCCAGTGGCAGGCTCAGCAGAGTCAGGCAGCACACGCGATGCAAGCAGTTCATGGTGATCTCCCGGAATGTCACTTGAGCGTCGACGGTTGCGGGTCAGCCACCACCGCCACCTGATTGCCGGCGGGTGGCGCAGCCTTGGCCGGGACCTTGAGTTTTTCCGCGCGGGCCTGGGCATCGGAAAATTGCTCCGGCGTCAGGTGCGCACGGCTGACGATTTCGGCGGCTTGCTGCCAGTTGTTCTGGTACAGCAGCAGGCTCACCAGATTCAGCGTGGCCAGTTGGTCGTTCTGCTTGAGCTCGATGGCGGTGAGGAATTCGAACCGCGCATCTTCAAGACGCAGTTGATTGAGGTACACCACGCCGAGGTCGTTGCGGATTTTTTCATTGGTCGGCGCCAGACGCACCGCGCGCTGCAAGTGCGCCTGGGCCTGACCGTTGTCGCCACGGGCGGCATAGATCTGACCCAGGCCATGTTCGGCGTCCGCCGTCAGGCAGGTGCCGAGCAGCCCGCGATACAGCGGTTCGGCTTCGCTGCGTCCAAGCAAGCGATACACCCGGGCCTTGCGCAGCCGCACTTCGGCCAGTTTGTCCGGCAGGCTCTGCAGGTTGGCCAGACTGGCATGCAGCTTGCCGTCGTTGGCCAGATCGTCCGCCAGGTTCAGCGCCAGCTCCTGTTCGGAATCGAGCTTGCTGCACGTGGTCGGTGCGAGCATCGCCGACCACGGCGCCTGGCCGTCGGTGGCGCAACCACCGAGCAACAACAGACTTGCCAAGACAATCAGTGCTTTCATCAAATGCTCTCCATGAGCCCACGTCAGTTTGCAAACGCCCGGGTAATCGCAGTGAACCCCGGGCCGGCCAGTACGATCAGCAAGGCAGGAAACAGAAACAGCATCATCACCACCGACATCTTCGCCGACATCTTCGAGATGTATTCCTGCAGCCGGGTCAGGCGGCGATCGTCGAGCAATTGCTTGAGCGCGAGCAGCGATTTCATCGCCCCGCCGCCCTGCTGGATCAGTTGCTGCAGGATCACGCAGGTGTCGGTGAATTCATCGACCGCAAGCATCACCGAGGCCTTGTTCAATTCCTGTCCCAACTCCAGCCCCGAGTCGACCCGGGCCAGAATCAGGCGCAGCTCGCTGGTCAGTTCCGGCAGCAGTTTCTGCCCTTCGGTGCTGAGCACCCGCAGGGCTTGTTCGACCGCCATGCCCGACTCGAAGAGGATGCGCAGCAGCGGGATGAACGTGGAGATTTCCACGGCGATGATTTTCTGCCGGCGCCCGGCGGCGTAGGCCAACAGCCGCTTGGGCAACAGGTAACCGGCCCCAGTGGCGAGCATCGGCACGATCCAGCGGTTGGCGGCGTGCGGAAAAAACACTTCTTGCAGAAAGATCGCCAACCCCAGCGCCAGCAGCGGCGTGCCGATCTGGCAGGCGGCGAACAGCGAACGCTCACTGGCGCGACGCCAACCGAGACGGCTGAGCAGGGTCTGGGTTTCGCTGTCGATGCTGACTGAACGCTGGCCGAACCGGCTGTTGCCCAAGGCGCGCAACCAGGTGCCGAAACGGTTCTCGCGCACCAGATGGCCCTGCAATCGCTGGTTGACCTGACGCACCCGGCGGCGCTCGGTCAGCAGGTGATTGACCACCAGCAACAGCGCGCCGAGCAGCAGCATCAGAGCGGCGAGATAGACCATTTCAAATACTCCGCAACATGCGCCACAGCGCCAGGCAGCCGGTCACTTGCAACACCACGGCGATGATCAACATGGTCTGGCCACCGGAGTCGTGCCACATGCCGAGCATGTAGCCGGGGTTGGTCAGCATGAAGTAGCTCACCAGGATCACCGGCAGCGAACCCAGCACCCAGGCGGTCATACGCGTTTCGCCAGTGAGCGCGCGCAGTTGCCGGGCGCCCTGGTCACGTTCGCGGATCAGCTTGATCAGGTTCTCCAGCAACTCACTGGCGTTGCCGCCATAACGATGGTTGACCTTGAGGCCGAGGGCGAACATGCGCAGTTCGTCCTGCTCATAGAGTTCGGCAAAGTCGCTGACCGCGTCTGGCAGATTGACCCCCAACTGCACGTTGCGCTGCACCCGGCCCATGGCTTTTTTCAGCGGATCGTCGCTCGATTCGATGCCGCCCATGACCGCGTCACTCAAGGTACGACCGGACTTGAGGCTGCGCACGGTGTAGTCGAGCAACTGCGGCAACTGCTCGATCATGCGTTTGATCCGCCGGTGGTACAGCCAGGAAATGTACAGCCGCAAGATCAGCGGTGGCGCCAACAGCATCGCCAGCAAACCGATCCAGTCCGCCAGCAGATAACCGAGGACAATCGCCACGCCCCACAGGGTCAGCCACAGACCGAAGCGCTCGGTCGGACGGCCCAGACCGGCACGCAGAAACATCCGCTCAAGCCCGACCCAGGTCGGCTTCTGTGCGGTCAGTTGTGGCTGCCCGGCCGCGAGGCGATTGAGCACCCGTTCGTTGCCAGTCTTGTGGATACCGTGCACGAACAGCCAGATCGACAGCCCGAGCAGGATCAGACAAAGCAGGATAAGAATGAGCGGTCCGATCATGATGCAAGTCCCATGCGGTCAGCCCAGGTGAGTCTCATGGCGCAACTTGTCGCCCGCCGGGTTGACCGCTTCGCGCAGGAAGCCGAACCCGGTGCGCCGATCAAGGCGAAACAACGTGTTGGTGACGTAGACGTCTTCGCGGATGCCGACTACTTCCACCACCTCGCTGACACAGCGGCGGCCGTCGGGCATGCGGGTCAGCTGAATGATCACGTCGAGGGCGGCACAGATCATCTGGCGCAGGGTGCGTTCGGCGATCGTGCGCCCGGTCAGCCCCACCAGCGTCTCCAGCCGCAGCAAGGCATCCTGCGCATTGTTGGCGTGCACGGTGCTCATCGAGCCGTCGTGACCGGTGTTCATCGCGGTCAGCACATCGACCACTTCGACCCCACGAATTTCACCAAGGATGATCCGGTCGGGGCGCATGCGCAGGGCGTTGCGGATCAGGTCGCTGGCCTTCACTTCACCGTGGCCCTCGGCGTTCGGCGGACGGGTTTCCAGGCGCACGACGTGCGGGTGGCCGAGCTGCAATTCGGCGACGTCCTCGATGGTCACCAAGCGTTCGTGAGGGTTGATCAACTGGCTGAGGATATTCAGCAGCGTGGTCTTGCCGGTGCCGGTACCGCCGCTGATGAGCACGTTGCAGCGCTTGCCCACCGCCTCCTGGAGGAATTCGAAAATCGCCAGGTCGATGGTCTGCATCGCCATCAGGTCGCTGCTCTTGAGCATGTCCTTGCGAAACTTCCGGATCGACAGGCACGGACCGTCGAGAGCGATCGGCGGAATGATCGCGTTGACCCGGCTGCCGTCCGGCAGCCGCGCGTCAACCATCGGCGAGGACTCGTCGAGGCGGCGCCCGAGTGGCGCGAGAATTCGCTGCATGACCCGCTCGACGTGATGCGCATCAATAAAACGCAGGTCACTTTGATGCAGCACGCCATCGCGTTCGATAAACACCCGATGCGGACCGTTGACCAGAATCTCGGTCACCGACTGATCGCGCAGCAGCACTTCCAGCGGGCCGAAACCGGTGAGTTCGTCGACGATTTCTTCGGCCAGCCGCTCCATCTCGTAACGGGAAATCGCCAGGTGCAGGCGGGCGATGTATTCAGCGACCTTGTCGGTGACAAACTGCGCCAGCAACTGGCGCGAGCCCTCCAGCAGGTTTTTCCCCGACTCTTCGATGGCGTCGATGATGTACCGGTGCAGGACCAGTTTCAGGCCTTCGTGATCGGTATTGCCGACCGCGCCGTGCTGCACCGCACCGAACAGTTTTTCCGCGCTCATGAGGTGCCTCGCAAGCGGTCGAACCAGGTGACCTTGGGTTTGGCCAGGCCTTCGGAGCGTTTGGCCAGACGCTCGCCGAGGGTGCGCAGGCTCTGCGTGAGTTTTTCCCGCGGGGCCAGTTCGAACAGGCTGACGCCCTGGTTCTTGGCGTTGAGGCGCACTTCGGCGTTGGCGGCCAATACCGCGATCACTTCGAGGTTGAAAGTTTTGCCCAGGGTTTCAGCATCCGGGGCCACGCTGCTCAGATAGCCGTCTACCAGCAACCGCCCGTGGTCGAGCTTCATGCCCTTCTCGCGCCACAGGTTGAGCACAGCGAGATTGCGCCGGCAGTTGAGCACGTTCTGATCGGTGTACCACAGCAGCTTGTCGCAGTGGCTGACAAACGTGCGCAAGGCCTCGCTGTCGGACTGCCCGGTGAGGTTCACGACGATGTGCTGGAAGTGTTGGCGCAAGGCGCTGAGCAACATGTACAGCTCGGCGGCGCTGGTGCTTTCCAGCGGCTCGTCGCTGCTGGCGTAAGCCAGAATCCGCAGGCCTGCTTCAGCGCTGGTGAAGGCGCTGTCGATGAGGGTCGCGTCGAGCCTGCGCAGGTGACGCAAGGCATCGCCGAAGTGAAACGAACTCTCGAGCCCGAGCAGCGCCAGGCTGTCACCGCGCGGCAGCCCAAGATCCAGCAGCAGCGTCTGCTGCCCACTCTTTTGCACCACCAGCGCCATATGGTTGGCCAGCAGCGCGCCGTCGGAATTGCTCTGCGTGCCGTACAGCACGGTGAGCCCCCCGAGCTGAGTGTTGGCCGCCACGGGGGGCAGGCGTTTGTTCAGGCGCCGCACCAGCCCGGCGACTTCACTGGCCCGCGAACCGTAGGCGACGAAATCCCGGGCGCCGGCGCGCATCGCATTGAGCACCAGTTGGTTGTCCATGCCATCACCGAGCGCGACGATGGCGAGCATCGGTTTGGCTTCCAGCGCGCCTTCGATCAACGCACTCTGCGCCACCACATGGTCGCGATCGAGGCCGACGAACACCAGGCTGGCGAAAGTGACGTCGACCAGCGCGAGCAGTTCATCCAGGCTTCCGGCCCCGGCACTCACCACCTGCCCCAGCGGCGCGAGCGCACCTTGCAGCCACTCCAGATCGGTGTTGTTGCGGGTGATCGCAAGAAAGGTCTGGCTCAGACTCTGGCTCATTGGGACAACCCGCTGCGTTTGTCGAAATTGCCGTTTTCGAGGAAAAACATGCGGTAGAAATTCGGGTCGTAGTTGCGCAGTTTTTCCCCCGGCAGCGATGGCAGTTGCGCGTTCGCCGCCAGTGGCTGCACCAGATGCGGCGTGACGATCATCAGCAGCTCACGCTCTTCACGCTTGATCTGCGAGCCTTTGAAAAACGCGCCGAGCACCGGGATATCGCCCAGCCCCGGAAACTTGTTCACCTGCGAGCTGTTGGTGGTGCTGATCAAGCCGCTGATCACGAAGCTTTCGCCATCGGCCAGCGAGACGCTGGTGTCGGTCCGGCGAATCGTCAGGGCCGGCACCGTGGTACCGGCGATCTGCACGGCGTTGCTCAAATCCAGCTCGCTGACTTCCGGGGCGACTTTCAGCGCGATGCGGTCGTGGCTGATGACGGTCGGGGTCAGGGTCAGGCGGATACCGAACTCCTTGTACTCGATCGACACGTTATCGCTGCCGGCACTGGGCACCGGAATCGGGATTTCACCACCGGCCAGAAAACTTGCGCTCTGCCCGCTCAATGCCACCAGGCTCGGCCGCGCGAGGGTGTAGGCGAAGCCGCTGGTTTCCAGGGCGTTGATGATCGCCATGGTCTTGCCACCGATCCACGAGAAATTGAACAGGCCGTTATCCACCGGCAGTCTCGGCGTCGGCACGCCGTCGATCGGTGGCAACGTACCGGGCGAACCAAACAGGAAATTGCCGCGAGTGCCGATCAGCGAAGCGGTGGCTTCCTTGAGTTTGGTGCGGCTGACTTCGACGAAGCGAATGTCGGTCTGCACTTGCGAGGGCAGCGTCGGATCATCGGAAGGCATCCGGCTGGCGCTGGTCAATGCGGCGGTGGCACTGCCTTGAACGAACACCATGCTCTGGCGCGGCTCACTGGAGCACGAGGTCCAGACCATCAGGCTGGTGGCGCCGGGCGCCACGCCGGTGAGTAAAAACGAGGCGCTGCCGGTGTCATGCACATCGGCGATTTTCGGATCACCGATGGCCACGCGGGTGATTGCCACCGGCGACTGGATGTCCTGCTGGAAGCCTTCGCCGATCTCGATCACCGGCGGCATACGGCCAAGGGCCGAGCAATTGCCGGTGGCCGCGAGGGCGGCGTTCATCGACAGTCCCATCAGTATCAAGGCCCGGACTACAGGTTTTAATAGCGGCCTGAATCGACTCTGCATGCACGTGGATCCTTGCTCAGTCATGGGGCTTGTTGGGAAAGCTGATTGCCACGGATCACTTCCATCGGCGTCCGTGCATGGCCGCCAGTGGCCGGCGCTTTCGGCGCGCCACCAAGGGCCAGTTGGGTGAACTGGAAGAGCTGGCTGTTGGCGTTGTCCAGGTGCGCCGGCGACTGTTTTTCACCGGCCCAGTATTTGGCCAGGCGCTGCTCCTCGCTGCTGCGCACAGCCAGACGCAACGTACCGACCTGAGTGGCGAGCATCATCCGGCTGAGCAATTGTTCGGGCACCGCCAGCACCACGGTGCGCGCGGCAATCCGGCGTTGATCCTGTTTGAGTTTGTCGTCGGCGCTGAGGGCCGGGTTGGCGGGCTGCCCATCGTTGGTCAGGCCATATTGCTCACCGACACCGAGCACGCGCATGGCCGGCACCACGATCTGCGCCGACTGCTGCAGATTGCTCGCGTCCTGACGCAGGTAGAGCAGCACATCGACGTAGTCGCCGGGGATCAGTTGCCCGGCGGCGCCAATCACTTCGTCCACCGCCACGGTCAACGCGCGCTCATCGCTGTGGATCATCCGCGCCAGCGAGCCGCCGGCCTGAAAGCTTTCGTCGTTGAGCCAAGTGCCGGCACTCAGGTGCCGCCAGGGTGTGCGACCGACTGCCTGATCGACACTGGAAAGGCTGCCGGCTGGCGCACTGCGCAGTTTCTCCAGCGCCACATCGGCAGCCGTGAGAGGCGTGAACGGCGGGACATCGTGCAGCAGCACAACCACCGGTTGGCGGGTCTGGTCTTCAGCGGCGGCGACGGTTTTTTCCACGGCGACCACGGGGGCGGCAGGCGCCTGGGCCACGGGAGCCGGTTGCCGACTGAGGACCAGGCCCCAGTAACCGACGACGATTGCGCCCAACAGCAGCACTGCTGCAAGACCCATGGTGACGCGACTGTTCATGACGGCTCTCCCTTTCCTGCTGCACCGACAGCCTGTACTTCCTGTCGAGAGAATTTTTCGCGATCAGGCAGCTATGAACATGCAACGATTTCGCTATTTCCACGCTAGCTGATCCGAGCAAAAACGCCATTACTGACAGGAAAATAACCCACTAAAGTATGAGTCATGGCCAATTAACTGTAGGGATTGGCTCAACTAACATTCCGATTAATCCTTTGTGATTAATCCGTTCTTACAGTTGTTGAGCGGGGGTTTGTTGACAATGCTTTGATAGCACGGTGAAAGCATGCCGCTGTAGCGTTGGATCGGCGCCAGAGGCGCAAAGGAGTGGACGTATGTTTCGGATGATCATCGACTATCTACTGGCCAGGGCCAGGCTGCTGTGCAGAAGTGAAGAAGGCGCGTCTGCCATCGAATACGCCATTGTGGTGGCAATGGTGGCTGTCGTGGTTGTGGTGTTCGTGACGCCCATCGGCGACAAGGTGCTGGCCATCTTCAACCTGGTACTGACCAAACTCGGTGGCGCTACGCAGGTCAGACCGACACCTTGATCAAAAACCTTGCCCCTCTTCCAGTGCCCGACCCCATGCTCACCCATAGCAGCGTTCAGGCACTGGCAAGTCATCGGATTTAACAGGTCCGGTCTCCCGTTGTAACTAAGGAGAATGTCAATGATCCTTGAATACCTGATCATGCGCCTGAGGTCATTTCTGGCCAGCACGGAAGCCGCTTCAGCCATCGAATACGCCATTGTGGTGGCGATGGTCGCGGTCGTCGTGGTGGTATTCATCACCCCGTTGGGCGCGAAGATATTTGCGATTTTCAACAATGTTCTGGTGGCGCTTGGTGGAGCCTCGCAAACCGCTCCGGTGCAGACCCCCTGATGTGAGTCGCGTCCGGCGAATGTCGCGCTACACTCGATCTCACTTTCAGCTTTTCAGGGACTGCCCATGATTGCTTCCTCATTACCCCGCCAACAGTTGCTTCTGGTTGACGACGAAGAGGACGCGTTGCTTGAGCTGGCCGAGTTACTGGAGGGCGAGGGTTTTGTCTGCCACACCGCCACCTCGGTGAAACTCGCCCTGCACCACCTCACTCGCCATCCGGATATCGCCCTGGTGATCACCGATCTGCGCATGCCGGAGGAGTCCGGCATGTCGCTGATCAAACGCCTGCGCGAACACACTTCACGTGAGCTTCTGCCGGTGATCGTGACCTCCGGACATGCCGATATGGAAGACGTCAGCGACATGCTGCGCCTGCAGGTGCTGGACTTGTTTCGCAAGCCGATCTACCACGTGCGCCTGCTGGAAACCCTGGACAATCTTTTCCCCAAACCGAAGGCGCAGGCCAGGTAATTCGCTCAAGGTATTTTTGGCAGAATTGACTGCCTGTCCGCGAGGGACAGGCAAGCGTGATCAGTGTGCGGTCACACGCTGACGGGCGGCCGAAGCACTGGGCGACAGCGCCAGTGCCAACTGGGTGCGGTTGTGCATGTGGGTCAGACGCAACACCTGCGAGACATACAGTTTCACAGTGTTTTCGGTGATGCCCAGCTCGCAGGCGATCTGATAGTTGGTCTGCCCTTTGCCCACCAGCCGCGCCACATCCAGTTGCCGTGGCGACAACTGATTGAAGATCGCCGGAATCTCCTGCTCCGACTCGCTGCCGTCACCGCCGAGCATGTCGCTGACCACTGTCGCCGGACTGCGCCGGACCTTGTCCAGGTCCTGGTAGAGGTCGTCGATGGATTCGGAAAGGAACTGCAGTTTCTGGTTCAGGTGCCCCAACTGCACATTCTTGTGCCGCTCCTGCAGGGCTGCTTCCTGACGCTTCACCCCTTCGAGCAGTTCATCCAGTTCGATCGGCTTCTGGTAGTAGTCGGCAATCCCGGCGCGCAGGGCCTTGATCACGTCCTGTTTGTCGGCACGGCCGGTGAGCATGATCGCCTCGAACACCCGGTGCTTGCCGCAGATCCGTTGCAGTTCCTGCACCAACTGAATGCCGTCCATGTCCGGCATGTGCAGATCGCTCAACACCAGGCCGATCTCCGTGTCCTCGCGGAAACGCTCGATCGCCTGCGCACTGGATTCACACGGCACACAGCGGTAACCGCTGCTTTCGAGAAACTCGCACAACTCTTCGACGATCAACGGTTGATCATCGACCACGAGCACTTTTACCGCCGACGTAAGCTTGTTCACGAACCACTCCATTGCTCGGGCCAAAGCTGACTTTTTCTGCACTTTGGCAATGTAACCACTTCATTTGAAAGTAGACGCACTTTCCGACTATGTACATAGGACTAGTGGCATCTGGCGACTAATGGATCCAATGTATCGAAGCCAATACACCCAGCAGCACGAACGGCGCAAATGGCAGCTTCTTTGACGCTACAGGCTCCATATATCGAAGATGTTCTTTAAGTCGTTGACTCATATGAAGCCAGACTCTTGGCGCGATCAGCAGCCAGAGCAAACTGGCGACGCCGGCGCCGATAAACGCGCAAAGAATGAATAAACCGTTCGTCGCAAGGGCCATGGCTGTCATTAGTTTCACATCGCCCGCGCCCATACGGCCCATGAAATACCCCGGAATGGTCAACGCCAGGGCGATCACGGCGGCCCACAATCCCTGTTGCGCCTCGGCACCGAGCCAGGTCGTGCCGGTCGCCAACAGATAGATCAGCGCCAGCGCCCCCGCACCGAATGTCAGCCCATTGGCGATACGCCGTTGCCGGGCATCCTGGGCGGCGCACAGGGCCAGCCAGATCAGGAGAACTAAACTCTGCATCCGGTTAAATCCATCCGATTTTTCTGAATGATTCTATGCTGATACTACGCAGTGAAAGTCAGGGTAGACGCACTCATGAAAACCGGCTTCGCAAAATCACAGGCAGGCGCAGTGGCGATCGAATTCGCTCTGGTATTCGTGATTTTTTTCGCTGTGTTCTACGCGCTGGTCAGCTACAGCCTGCCGTTTGTATTGATGCAGACTTTCAACGAGGCGACGTCCGAAGCAGTGCGCCGCAGCGTCGCGGTCGACCCGAATACCCCCGGTTACGCCGCCGTAGTGGTGAGCACTGCCAATACCGCGTTGACCCAGCAATTGCAGTGGGTGCCATCCGCGCTGAATCTGGTGGTCGGCGTCGACACCTCGGCGGTGTATGACGCCACTCAAGGTACGCTGACGGTCAGGGTCGATTACCCCACCAGCAAGCTCAATCAGGTCATTCCGTTTCTGGTGCTGCCGGGCGTGGGTGCAGTGCCGAGCCTGCCCGCCACTCTCTCCGCCGCGTCGAGCCTGAAATTTTGACCGGCGGCGACAATCTGTTCGGGCGCCTGCTCAAACGCGCACCAGTGCCTGCCAACGAGTTGCCCGACCCACTCGGTTCACCGCCGCTGGGCCTGCACCTGCAACTGGACCACGACGGCCGCGTGTTGCAAATGGCCGGGCCGTTGCGTCACCTGTTGGCGCAACAGCCGCCCCACGATTCGCCGCTGCCGTTGTCGGCTTATTTGCTCGCACACAGCACGCTGGCCATCGAAGGCCGCCCGCAGGACTGGCAAGGGCAAATGCTCGACCTGGATTTCCCCGGCCTCAGCGATCAGACCCTGCACCTGCGCGGCTGGGTGCAGCCTTCGACGGCGGGCTGGGTATTGCAACTGATGGACATCGCTGACCTGCTGCTGGAGCGTCAGCAGTCGCGCCACCGCGAAGCGTGTCAGGCCCTCGCCGGGCGGATCAGCGAACACTTGCGCGTGTGTAGCCTGACGCGTTTGCCGATGGTGGTCAGCGAGCAATTGCAGGCCATCGCCCAGCGCTGGCATATCCCGTGTCTGGCCATCGCGCTGCTCGATAAACAGGCCCAGGGCTGGCAGGTTTACGCACAGTACCGCGCCCACGATGCTCCGCTGCTGTGGCAGGACGGTCAACGGCTGGGCACGCCACTCGACAGCCTCAACGGCAGTGCGCCGCAGCGCCTCGGTGCCCATCATGGTCTGTACGAACATGCGCGAGTCGAAGCCACATTCGGCAACGCCGATGGGTTTGCCGTGCCCTACAACGATGATCGCGGGGTCGTCGCGTGGCTGCTCTGCGGCTTCTACACCGTGGACGTGGCCGCGCCGCATCTGAACGACCGTGACTGGCTGGCATTGGCCAGCGCACTGGCCGCGCCCCTGCTCGGCCGCTTGCGTGAGCAGCAGCATCATCAATACAGCGAACGCCTCGAATCGCTGCAAAGCCTGCTCGGTACCGGTTGGTGGGAAATGCTCGGCGATGACGTGCTGCTGGCTCCGGCGTTGCTCGAGGTGCTACCTGCACACAGCGCGCGTATGCCGGTGCAAGACTGGCTGACACTGATTCATCCGGCCGATCGCGAAGAACTGCGCAGCCGCCTGCGCGCCCTGCAACTGCAAGGTGAAGCCCTGACCCTGAGCGTCCGTCTGCACCGCAGCGGTCCCGGACAGACACCCGTGTGGTATCGGGTTCAGGGCCAGGTCGCCGGCAGCGGAGAACAGCGGCGGCTGGTGGGGTTCATGCTCGATATCAGCGACACGCGCAACCAGCAGCAACGCGCCGAAGCCGCCCATGCGCGGCTGGATAACCTGATCGCCAGTTCGCCGGCAGTGATTTATGTGCAGCGCTACGTCGAGGGCGCGCTGCTTCCCGACTTCTTCAGCGCCAGCCTGCAGCCGCTGCTGGGCTGGACGCCGGACGAGGGCTGCGCCGCCGACTGGGTGCAACTGATTCATCCTGAAGACCGCGAACTGTATTTCGCCCGCAGCCGCCAACTGTTGCGCGAAGGCTCGGTGCGCGCGCGTTATCGCTTGCGCGATGCACGCGGCGAATACCACTGGCTGCTCGACGAAGCCAAGCTGCTGCGCAATGACCTTGGCCTGCCGGTCGAAGCCGTCGGCCTGTGGCTGGATGTCACCGAAGCAACCCTCGCCGCCGAACAGGTCAGACACAGCGAAGAGCGCTACCGGATTCTGGTGGAAGACTCACCGGCGATGATCTGCCGCTATCGCCCGGACCTGACCCTGACCTTCGGCAACCGGCCGCTGGCGACCTACCTGGAATGCACCCCGGAGCAATTGCCGGGGGTCGATCTGGGCAGCTGGATGTCCGAGGAACAACGCGCCGCCTTCGTCCAGCGTCTGGCGCTGCTGACCCCGGAGTTGCCGGTGAGCACCGCCGAAATCAGTCTGCAATTACCTGGGCGCGAGCATGCGTGGTGGGTGTGGTCAGATCGCGGGGTGTTCGATGAACACGGGCGTTTGCTTGAAGTGCAAGCCGTGGGCCGCGACAACACCGAGGTGCGGCGCTCGCAGCAGCAACTCACGCAAAGCGCGAAAATGGCCACCCTTGGCGAAATGGCCACCGGCCTCGCCCACGAAATCAACCAGCCGCTGAACGTGATGCGCATGGCCGTGGTCAACGTACTCAAGCGCCTGGGCAACGGCGATGTGCAGATCGATTATCTGACCGACAAACTCAACCGTATCGACGCCCAGGTGCAGCGCGCCGCGAAAGTGGTCGATCACATGCGCGTGTTCGGCCGCCGCTCGGAGATCGAACAGCAACTGTTCAACCCGGCCTCGGCCATCGAAGGCACGCTGTCGTTGCTGGCCGAAGGCATGCGCGGCAAAGGTGTCGATCTGCGCATCAGCGAAACCGCTTTCAGCGTGCAGGTGCGCGGTTATGTCGATCAGCTGGAACAGGTGCTGATCAACCTGATGGTCAACGCCCGCGATGCGCTGCTCGGCAAACGCGAGAAAGATACGTCGTTCAAGCCATGGATTTCGATCTACGCCGAGCGCGATGAAAGCAAAGTGCGGCTGTGGGTTGAGGACAACGGCGGCGGCATCGACCCGCGCTTGCTGGAGCGGATTTTCGAACCGTTCTTCACCACCAAACCAGTGGGCGTCGGCACCGGGCTCGGCCTGTCGGTGAGCTACGGCATCATCGAAAACATGGGTGGCCAATTGAGCGTGCGCAACTCGCTGGAAGGCGCACGCTTCTGCATCGAATTGCCGATTGCCCCGGACGCCTAGATCACCAGATAGGCCTTGCCGGTCTGGCCACAGGTCATGTTGGCGCCGACGTCGACGTCCATCAGGTTAATGCCAAGGCTTTTAAGCAGATTGTTGAGCAATGGGTCGAGCAATGGGCTGACCAGATTGGTCACCACAGGGAGCAGGTGATTGGTGACATCACTGATCAATGAGGCGACGCCAGTCACAATGGCGCCCAGCGGATTACTGCCCTGCGGCCTGTATACGATCAGATTGATACCCGCCAACGTATTGCTCAGGCTGCCGACGATATTGGAGGTCGGCGCAGCTGATTGCACGCTCGGCGGCAGTTTCAGGTTGGCGGGTGTTGCGAATGGCGTACCGCTGGAAAACAACAAGTCCTGCGAGTTTTGCGCAACGCTGGTATCCAGCATGATCGCGATACCACCGGCACCGTATTGAATATGCGAATTGGGGTCGCAACTGCCGAGCCCAGCGACCCGGTAACACGTCGCGATGCCAAGATCGATCAGCGGCAACGGCGTGACTGTCGGCTCGGCTGAGGATGAGAAGGCATTGGTGGGGTCGATCTTGCCGAGCTTGAGGTCGGCAATCGAGGTAATGGTATGCGCCGTCAGACTCTTGGTACCGGTGGATCCGGTCGGGCAGCTGTAATCGGTGACATAACTTTTGGCACCACCGGCATCCAGACTGATATCGATTCTCGGCGACGGCAAAAGCAGCGGATCCAGTTGCTGACAGCCAAGGCATACCACCGAGTTCAGCACTGCCACCAGATTCAGGCCCAGCAGTGCATTGAGCGTCGAGGTCAGCCCCCCCACCAGACCCAGTACCGCGTTGGTCAGCCCGGCCACCCCGCTCAATACCGGCAGATCCACCGAGAGCATCGTACGAATCTGCGCCGTACGCACATAAATCCGGTCCGCCCCCAACGGATTGGCCTTGGCCCGCGCCGGATCGCCAATCGCCGAGAACTGCGGCGGCTCGATCACCTTGACCCGCACCGTCACATTCGCCAGCCCCAGCACACTGATCGGCAAGGTCGCGGCCACCGCGCTTTTGCTGTTGGCCAGTTGCACCACACCCTGAATCAATTGCAGCAGCTGCAAGTTGGCATCCAGCCCGGCCGCCGTGGTGCCGGTCTGCAGCTGCAGGATGTCGCCGAGTTTGACCGGTGCGGCGTTGATCGCCGCAACCTGCAGTTGACCCAGCGCAGTGATCACCGTGGCGGTCGCGCCATTGAGCTGGACCACCGTGGCCGCGGCCTGAATCAATTGGGTGACCGTGGCTTGAGTGTTGAGCAGTTGCGTGTAGTTGCCGGCGGCGACGTTGAGGTTGATCGCCAGTTGGTCGAGGTAGCTGAGCAAGTTGATGTCGGTATTGAGCAAGCCATCCCACCCCAGTGCCGTGAGGTTGACGTTGCCGCCGAGCAGCCCGGAAAACAGCGGATTGAGAATGTTCGACTGCGCGGTGTTGATGCTCGCCAGGGTGCTGCGAATGTTCAGTTGCGCAACCGTTGGTATCGGTTGGGCGGCGACGGCCGAGGCGTTGAGCGTGGTGTTAAGGCTGACCGCCGAGCCACTGAACAAGGCCTGCACGCCGCCGGCAAAACTGGTGGTGACCGTGCGGCTGGCGACCACTTTGATCGCGCTCGACCGGGTTGCATCGACGGTGAACGCACGCAGGCCGCTGGCCGCGGTCTGCACGCTGCCGCAGGTAGTCGCGAGGGTGTTGTTGCTATCGACGATGTAGCCATTGCGCACCGCGCTTTGCCCGGCATACGTGGCAGCACTTAGGCCTGACTGACAATTGCCGCCGCGACTGACCGCTTCCAGCGCCGCGCTGTCGACCACCCGCTGCAACTTGCGCTGCTCCATGTACAGCCGACCGGTATCGACCACCAACAGCATCAACACCAGCGCCAGGCTGAGGGTGGCAGCCGCCATCAACCCGATCGCCCCGTGTTGCCGGGCCGGGCCGTTGAACTGCATACGGGGCGACATGGCGCACTCCTTTGCCGGCGCGTTGCCGAGCGCTACCTCCGATGGTGGATTTGAGTGTAGACGGCGCTGAGCGGGAGTGCTGGCACCGCGCCGCTTCGCAATGATGAAGATCCCCTGTGAGCGCGGCGGTGTGACGATTCGACTTGCTCGCGAAGACGGCGTGTCAGTCACCTTCAATGTGAATGACACACCGTCTTCGCGAGCAAGCCCGCTCCCACCGGGATTTATGGTGGGGCAAAAAAATGGGAGCCGCTGGGGCTCCCGTTTTTTTTTACAGCGGACTAGCGCGGTGGATAGTTGGCCAAAATCCGGCTGACCGTTTCGCGCACCGCGTTACTGCGATCCTGCGGATTGGGCGTGCTGCTGAGCATTTGCTCGTCGCTGCCGCGCCATACCAGTTTGCCGTCCTTGCCATCGAGCAGGTCAATTTGGATGGTCGCCACCTTGTAGGTGATGTTGCGGGTTTCGTTGTACATCGGCGCGCCCCAGTAACCGTTCCATGGGCCGCCCCAACCGCCGCCGTAGTTGGTGGTCACTTGCTGCTGGCGATCCTCGACGATCAGGTAGGTCTGCACACTCAGGTCGCCCTTGGCCCCCGCTGCGGCGGGACGCAAGCCGCGCTGGTCGAGCTGATCGCTGACGGCCTGGCGAATGCGTTGCTCGGTCAGGTCGCTCTTGATCCGGGGATCATCCGGGCGGTATTGCAGCGCGGGTTCTTTCCAGCTCCAGCTGCGATAGGCGGCAAAGTCGCGGCTGGCGTCAAAGTCGTGATTGACCTGGTTGGCGGCGCAAGCACTGAGCAGCGCGGCCATGGCCAGTAAAGCGAGACGACGGAACATGGTTGTTCTCCGGTTGAAGGCCTGAACCTGCGAAGCGTTCTCACATGAAGTCTAGCTCGGCGGATAGGCCGACAGGGCTTTTTCCAGAGCCTCGCGAATCGCGTCGGTGCGCACCAGCTGGCTACCCTGGTTGGCCGTTTCGGCGCTGGCGCTCCACACCGGTTGACCGGTGCCGGCGTCGAACAGATTGACCTGCACCACCACAACCTGCTCCTGATAGGTGCGAACAATCGGCACCGTGTTGTACATGCCGTAACCGCGCCCGTAGCGATCATAGCCACTGTATCCGCCGTAACCGTAATCGTCCTGGACCTGACGCAAGCGGGTTTCCAGACGCAAATTGGCGCTGACCAGCAGGTCGGCCGGACGGTTGTCGTGCAACGGCCGCAGCCCGCGCTGATCCAGCGCATTGCTCACCGCTTCAGCCACTTGCGCCGAATCGGCCCAGGCCGTGCCCGGCGGCAATTGGCCGTTGAGCCAGGCCCAACTGCGATAGCGCCCGTAATCACGCGGTGGCGCCGGATAGGCGCTGCGATCGAAGGTGTTGGCCGCTTGCGCTGGCGCCGGTGGCAAGGGCCGCGACTGCGCGACGTACGGGTTGCTGCCCTGGCAGGCGGCCAACCCCAGACAGATCAGCAATAACCCCGATTGTGCTTTCATGTGGTGCTCCGATCAGATCGGCCGACAGATCCAGTGCAAGTAACGCCCAAGCCCGGCGAAGCTTGGGTGACGACGGTGCGCGAGTTCCATCTCCAGCAAGTCCACGAGTTCGGCGCGGGCCTGAAATTCCACCGGCATGTAGTCGTGGAAAACCCGGATCCCGCTCTGGCTTTCGACCCGCCACAAGCCTTCGAGTTGCGTTGCCAGTTGCCGCGGGTCGAGCGGTTGCTGCGGGGTCAGGCTCTGCTTTTCACCGGCCATGGTGTTCTTGCGCATTTTCTTGAAATGGCCTTTGAGCAGGTTGCGATAAATCAGCGCATCCCGGTTGTAGAACGCCAGCGACAGCCAGCCATCGGGCTTCGTCAGTTGATGCAGCACTGGCAGGATCGCATGCGGTTCGGCCAGCCATTCGAGCACCGCGTGGCAGATCACCAGATCGTAGGGGTCGGTGAGCTGACCGAGCAGTTCCTGCCACGGCGCCTGAATGAACGTCGCGCTCTGCCCGGCCTCGGCGAACCGCTGGCGGGCACCTTCGAGCATCGGTTCGGCCGGTTCGGTGAAGGTCACTTCGTGGCCCCGCTCGGCCAGCCACAGCGACATGTGGCCCAGACCGCCACCGATGTCCAGCACGCGCAACGGTCGGTCCGGCAACGCTTCGGCCAGGTCGGCCTGCAACACTGCAAGGCGAATCGCGCCTTTGGCGCCGCCGTAGATTTTTTCGGCGAAACGGGTCGCCAACTGATCGAAATGCCGGTCGCTCATCAGCTGAACCGCCGTTCGCTGTCGGCGAGCTTGCTGCGCACCACTTCGTTCATGTCCAGCCCCAACTCGCTGCACAGCAGCAACAGATACAGGACGATGTCGCCGACTTCCTGCCCGGCATGCGCCAGTTTGTCGGCCGGCAACTGGCGTGACTGGTCTTCCGTCAGCCACTGGAAGATCTCCACCAGCTCGGACATTTCCACGCTGGCGGCCATGGCGAGGTTTTTCGGGCTGTGAAATTGCCGCCAGTCATTGCGGTCGCGAATGGCGTGCAGGCGTTCGGTCAGTTCAACAAGGTTCATCGGGTTCTCCTGAAGGCGTATAGCTTCGGGGGGTTACGCGTTGAAGGCAAGGCCCATGTTGGAGCTGCCGCAGGCTGCGATCTTTTGATCTTGCCCTTGAAAATCAACAGCAAAAGATCGCAGCCTGCGGCAGCTCCTACAGATTTTCCGTTCGGCGCAGCATTGGGCCATACTCCTGACAGGGAACTCGGCCACCTGCGTTGTGGCCCAAGGCTCAGCTCTTTCATCAGGATGCACACATGCAGGTAGAAAGCTTTTTCGAATGGCTCGGCCAGGCACTCGGTTCGATCATCCGCTTCATCGTCGATGGCCTCAGCGGGCTGTTCAATATTCTGAGTAACGCCGGCGGCAACTTTGTCGACGGGCTGGCCAAGACGCTCGGCATGGACACCTCGATCATCAGCATCCTCGCGCTGATTGTCGGCTTGATGCTGCTGTGGTCGGCGATTCGCGCGTTCATGAATGCGTCGATCATTGCCGGGATCATCTGGCTGCTGTTGGGGTTGTGGTTGTTGAGCTGGATTATCCACTGACACCTCTCTTCCCCTGTGGGAGCGGGCTTGCTCGCGAAAGCGTCAGATCAGTAAAAGCTGTTTTGACTGACGCACTGCCTTCGCGAGCAAGCCCGCTCCCACAATAGATCGCATGAATCGCTACAATCCCCGCTCCCCCAAGGAGCCCGCATGTCCAACCTGATTGCCGACTGGCGCGACCGCCCGACTCACCGCAAGGTCTGGGCGCTCGCTGCGCCGATGATTCTTTCCAATATCTCCGTGCCGCTGGTAGCGCTGGTCGACAGCACCGTCATCGGCCACTTGCCCCACGCCCATCAGTTGGGCGCGGTGGCGGTCGGCGCCAGCCTCTATACCTTTCTCGCCTGGGCGATGGGTTTTCTGCGCATGGGCACCACCGGGTTTGCCGCCCAGGCCGCCGGGCGCAGCGATGGCGCGGCGTTGCGGCAGATTCTGTTGCAGGGTTTGCTGCTGGCGCTGGGACTGGCAATCGTGCTCGGCACTCTCGGCGTGCCGCTGAGCGGCGTGGCCCTGCACTTCATACAGCCGTCGGCCGAACTCGATCAACTGACCCGCGAGTTCTTCCACACCCGGCTATTCGGCTTGCCGGCAGCACTGGCCAGTTACGCCCTGGTCGGCTGGTTCCTCGGCACCCAGAGCGCCCGAGCGCCGCTGGCGATTCTGCTGAGCACCAACCTGATCAACATCGCTCTCAACCTGTGGTTCGTGATTGGCCTGGAATGGGGTGTGGTCGGCTCGGCCCGGGCCTCGGTGATTGCCGAGTGGAGCGGCGCCCTGCTCGGCCTGTGGCTGACCCGCGGCGCCTTGCGCGCCTATCCCGGGCATATCGCCTGGGCGGCCTTGAAGGTCTGGCAGAGCTGGCGCCCGTTACTGGCAGTCAACCGCGACATTTTCATCCGCAGCCTGGCGCTGCAATCGGTGTTTTTCCTGATCACCGTGCAAGGCGCGCGATTGGGCGATGCCACGGTGGCGGCGAATGCCCTGCTGCTCAACGGTTTGCTGCTGACCGCGCATGCACTGGACGGTCTGGCGCATGCGGTCGAAGCGTTGTGCGGACACGCCATCGGTGCTCGCGACCGTCTCGCCCTGCGCCGTTCATTGGTGGTGGCCGGCGGCTGGTCGCTGCTGGCCAGCCTCGGTTTTGCCGCGCTGTTTCTGTTGGGCGGGCACCTGTTCATCGAAATGCAGACCGACATCCAGAGCGTGCGCGACACCGCGTTCATCTACCTGCCGTATCTGGCGGTGTTGCCGCTGATTGCGGTCTGGAGCTACCTGCTCGACGGCCTGTTCATCGGCGCCACCCGTGCCCGGGAGATGCGCAACGGCATGCTGCTGACCGTCGTCCTGCTGCTGCCGTTCGCCTGGGCACTGCAGGGGTTGGGCAATCACGGCCTGTGGATAACATTCCTGCTGTTCATGGTGTTACGCAGCCTGACCCTCGGTGCACTGGCCCTGTGGCTGCGGCGTAATGACCGCTGGTTCAGCGGCGCCGCTCACTGAACCGGCGTGTGTTTGACGAACGCGACGACCTGATCGAGTACCGGCGCCAGCCGCCGCAGCGGCCGCGACAGGCTCGCCACCAGCGTCACATGACTGGGGCGCGAGTAGTACAGATCCTGCACCGGCACGCCCGCCTCACGCAGTTTTTTTGCCAGGCCAGCGGTGTTTCGAGTGGGGTTGACCAGATTGTCCTTGGTCGCAGCAATCAGCAGCGCCGGCGGCTCGCCCTGCCTGACATGGTTGATCGGCTGCGATTGCGGCGGTGAGTCCGGCCAGAAGAATACCGGGCGCACGTCGGCATTCTTGATCGGCAAAAAGTCATACGGCCCGGCCAGGCCGATCCAGCCGCTGAGGTCTTTCGACGACATGCCCACCGCTCCCAGCAGTCCAGGGTCCAGCGCCAGCATCGCCGCGTTGTAGGCGCCGGAACTGTGCCCCATCAAATACAAGCGCTGTGGGTTGCCGGCGAACTCGCGGATATGCGCTCGGGTCCAGGCCACGGCCCGCGCCGAGTCTTCAAGAAACAGCGGATAGCGCACCTGCGGGTACAGCCGATAATCCGCCAGCACCGCAACAATCCCCCGTGACGCCAGTGCCTCGCCGACAAACGCGTAATCGCCGCGCTCACCGCTGTTCCAGCTGCCGCCGTAGAAGAACACCACGACCGGCGCATCCGGCAGCGGCTGGCGGGGCACGTAGACGTCGAGTTTCTGTCGCGGATCATCGCCGTAGGCAATCCCGGCGGTTCTGTGGAAGGTGTCGTCGGGAGTCAGTGCATTCAGCACCTTGACCGGGGAACACCCGGTCAGCACCAGCAGCAGGAACCCGCCGAGGATTGCGCCAAACCGTTGCCAGCGAGGATTTGCCATGGGTGCCGCACCTCAAGATTGATCGTTCTGCCACTGTCGTCGCACATGGTCGAGCCGTTCCTGCTGGGTCAGCCCGTCCGGCATGCCTGGCAATTGCGCTCGGGGATGCTGCAAGCGTAGCCACAACCAGTCATCCAGCACCGGTCGGTCACTGAAACCCAGGCTCAGCCCCTCCTGCACATGGGAGGCCATCCGCGCGTAGTCGGTTCCCTGGGATTGGCACCAGCGCCAGATATGTTGTTCCAGCAGGCAGCTTTGCAATCGCTCGCGCTGACGATGAGTGAGGCTTTCGTCGATCCCCAGCGGCTCGACCGGCCACTGCGGATTGCGCAGTTGCTGCCAGCCCTGACTGCCGATCGCGAGGTCGGCCCAGGTGCCACCGAACCAGCGCAACAGGCTGATCGGCCCGAGCCAGCGACTCAAGTCGGCGGCATCGCAGGCATCGAAGAAATAGCTCGCGGTCTGTCGGTTGTAGTAGCCGAGCAAGGCGCGGTGGTTGAGGCCGAAGGAAACGCTGAGCATCCGTCGCAGGTGGCTCAGCAAGGTTGGTTCAGAGTGCTCGCTGGCGAGCAACAGACCGCGCCAGGTCTGCGGATCGCGGTGACACAGCGCGGCCAGTGCCGGGCTCGCGTGCAAGTCGATCAGCCGCGGACCGTGCTCACTCACGGGTTGAAACTCGGTACCGTCGAACAGCCGCGTACAACGCACCCCGGCGAAGCCCTGACGCAGCGTCGCCAGGGCCGGCTGCGCTTCACTGCCATCGAGCAACAGCCATTGTGCCTGTTGGGCAAATCCCACGCCGCTCAAGTGGCGCCGCCCTGTCCCAACGAGGCGACCAGGCGACAACTGCAGATCGACGCCGTGCAATGGTTGTAACTGCCACCGCCGGGCATCAGGCACAACAGCAACAGCGGTTCGGCGGACTTGAGCCATTGCGCCAGACCGGCGCTGGGCAGAACCTCGGGCAGCGCCGCCGGCTCAACGCAGGCTTCGCTGACTGCCGGTTCCTGCAAGACCCCACTGATCACTGGCTGGTCCGGGTCGCCCTCGAGAAAACTCACCACCACTTCGACGCCTTCGCACAAAGACGCCCGCGTCGTTTCACTCAGTGCCGCAGCGAGGGGCAGCCAACAGTGGCTGGCGGCAGCGCCCTCGCCTTGATAAAGCCAGTCAAACTGCACGGCCACCGGTCGCAGTTCGTCGGGTTGCGGTTCGTCGACCGTCACCACCCACGCGCGTTGCAGACTGTGCATGCGCGGTCTGGCAAGCGTCGCCAGCGCCGGCACGGGTGCCTGGGCGGCAGCAACGATGCGGTTGCTGTAGGCCGGCTCGCTGGTGGGGTCCCCACGGTGCTCGATGCGGCTCAATAACCAGCGGCGATTGCACTCGGCAAACGGATGGGCCGTCAGCGCCAGCCATTGCGCGCTGCGCAAGGTCGGCAGGTCGCTGTGGCCGTAAGCCTTGCTGGTGCGGGCCGGTTGCTCATCGGCGTCTGCGGCCTCCAGCTCCAGCTGCCAGCGGCGCAGCGCCGGCGTGCTCGCGCCATGGTCCACCGACGCTACGCCGGCGACGGGCAAGCGCGCCGGATCATCGGCGAAGACCAGACAATGGCCGTCCGGGCAGTGCTCGAAGTAGTAGTGGATGCGCGCCTGCACACACAGCCGCTGCACGAATTGCAGGTCCGATTCATGGTATTGCGTGCAAAAGGTGCGCACCGGGTATTCGTTGTGCAAATCAAAGCGTCGTTGCACATCGACGATACCGTGCTCCTTGAGCACCTGCGCGAGGATCCGCGGCACACACTGGCCGCTGAAAATCCGCTGGCTGAAACGCAGCGCCAGACAACTCAGTTTCGGCCCCAGCGTCACCCGACACAATCGGCAACCCTCGCCGTGATCCTGCTGCACGACACTCTGCAATTGCCCACTCAGGCCATTGCGCCCGGGGCCGAACTGCAAGAACGCCGAGCGGTACAGCAAACCGGCCAGATCCAGTTGCGGATCTTCGACCAACAGATCGACCTCAATGGCAAAGGCCTGGCTGATGCCCTCGCTTCCGGTAAAGGCCAGCACCTCGAAGGGCGCGGGCAGCCCCGCTACATCGAGACGAAATGACGGCTCGTTGACTGAATCGAACATGGGCGGATCTCTACAGGAGGGGCGGCCGGGGATTCTCGCCGAGAGCCATGGCCGAGTAGAGAGCTGAAGTACAACTTAGGAAATGACCTACGCGAAAAGCAGACCGGATGACTTCACGGACTGTGGCAGGCTGTTATTTCGCGGGAAATTTGGGAGATGTCCCACCGGGTCATCCGAATTTTCCGCAGCTTGCGGAAAAAATTCAGACAACCCGGTGCAACAGACCTGACTCAGGAGGACAGGTAGGAGGAGCGGGTCAGACCCAGACGCAAGGCATCGAGGAACTGCGTGCGTTCGCTGGCACTGATGCGGGCACTGGCGCACTTGTCGCGGTAGTGGGTCATCAGTTCTTCCGGCGACAAGTGCACGTAGCGCAGCATGTCTTCGATGGTGTCGTGGGTTTCGATACCGGCGTGGTACACGCTGCCATCGGCGTTCTGGTAGATGTTCACCGAATCGGTGTCACCGAACAGGTTGTGCATGTCGCCGAGGATTTCCTGATAGGCGCCGACCAGGAACACGCCCAGCAGGTAGTCTTCACCTTCGTTCAGACCGTGCACCGGCAGGCTGGTCTCGATGCTCTGCTCGTCGACGTACTGGTTGATCTTGCCGTCGGAGTCGCAGGTCAGGTCTTGCAGCACGGCGCGACGCAGCGGCTCTTCGTCCAGACGGTGCAGCGGGATGATCGGCAGCACCTGGTCGATCGCCCAGGTGTCCGGCAGGCTCTGGAACACCGAGAAGTTGCAGATGTACTTGTCGGCCAGCTTGTCGTTGAGTTCGTCGAGCACCTGACGGTGCGAACGCTGACGCGCCTTCAGCGAGTTGTGCAGGCGCCGGCACACGGCGAAGTAGCACTGCTCGGCCAGGGCTTTTTCAGCCAGGGTCAGTTTGCCGTCGGCGTACTGCGAAGCCACGTCGCTCATGTAGTGCGTGGCACGCCAGTAGGTCTCGGTGACCATCTCGATGTCGGTCGGGCCGAGCAGGTCCACCAGCCACTGCACGGTTTCCGGCAGCGCTTCCTTGTTTTCGATCAGCGGGATTTCGTCGTTGTGTTTCTCGACGTCGGTCACCTGCACCACCAGCATCGCGTGGTGCGCGGTCAGCGAGCGGCCGCTTTCGGAGAAGATGTGCGGATGCGGCAGGCTCTGCGCGTCGCAGAATTCCTTGAGCATGCCGACCACGACACCGGCGTAATCGTCCATGTCGTAGTTGATCGAACTGGCGTTGCGCGAGTGGGTACCGTCGTAATCGACGCCCAGACCGCCGCCGACGTCGATGTGATCGACCGGCAGGCCGAGGTTGCGCAGCTCGCCGTAGTAACGGATCGCTTCCTTGAAACCATGCTGATAGTCAGCCAGGTTGGCAATCTGCGACCCCATGTGGAAGTGCAGCAGGCGAATGCCCTGATCCAGGCCGGCAGCGCGGAACCGCTCGACCACCGACAGCAGTTGCGCCGCCGACAGACCGAACTTGGATTTCTCGCCACCGGTGTCCGCCCACTTCGACGACGCCAGCGACGACAGACGCACGCGCAGGCCGACCTGTGGCTTGACCTTGAGCGAGGCGGCTTCTTCGATCACCAGGCCGACTTCGGATTCTTTCTCGATCACGATGAACACGTTGTGGCCGAGCTTCTGGCCCATCAGCGCCAGACGGATGAACTCGCGGTCCTTGTAACCGTTGCAGACGATGGTCCCGCCCTTCGGCGCCAGCGCCAGCACGGCCAGCAGCTCAGGCTTGGAGCCGGCTTCCAGGCCGATGGAGACGTCTTGGGTGGCGATGATGTTCTCGATCACCGCTTCTTGCTGGTTGACCTTGATCGGGTACAGCGCGGTGTACTTGCTCTGGTATTCCAGGCGCTCGATGTTCGAGTCGAAAGCACCGGTGAGCTGACGGACACGGTCTTGCAGGATGTCCGGGAAACGTACCAGCAACGGCAGGGACAAGCCGCTCTTGCGCAACTGGTCGACCTGCTCGAACAGGTCGATAGGCGAACTGCTCGGGCCGTTCGGACGAACTTCGACGCGACCGGCGTCATTGATCGCGAAATACCCGGCCCCCCAATGGCGAATCCCGTAAACACTGCGGCTGTCCGCAACTGTCCATTGGCTGCCATCGTCTTTACGTGTGCGTCGTACGGACATCGAAGTCCCCTATAAAGAAGTCATAGTGCGTCGCCTGATCGCAGGCCGGCGCAGTCTAAAGAATGAAAATGACGATTCGTCAGCGCGGCGGTAGACCGCGCTGACCGCGTGTAGTTTAGAAACCGGTAGGAACAGGCTCTGTGAAAACCATGGAGACGACGCCGGCGCTGAGCATTGCAGAGCCGGATCAAGCCGCAGATGGATTTCACAGAGGCTGCTAGCCGCCGGACTTCTTCGCTTTGAAACCGTGTTTGATCAGCTCGGCCAAGAGTAGCTCGACATGATCGCCCTGGATTTCGATGATCCCGTCCTTCAACGCCCCACCGGTGCCGCAACGTTTCTTCAACGTAGTCGCCAGCTCCTTGAGGGCGTCTTCGGCCAGCGGCACGCCGGTGATGGTCGTCACCGTCTTACCGCCACGGCCCTTGCTCTCGCGACGCACGCGGGCAATGCCGTCTCCGGCCGGGATCACGGTTTGTTTGCAGATACAGGCATCCACCGGCTTGCTGCATTCCGGGCAATGACGACCTGCGTCGGTGGAAAATACCAGGCCACCAAGGGCGGCGAAGGATGCGGCTTTTTTGGCCACCGGCAATCCTCTTGGGAGGACAAAGACTGATCGCGACCTTGGGCAAGGTCATCGACCGCGAAGCCCCACTCAGGCAGGGGCAGCGCTACTGCACCGAAATCGTTGAACCGCTCGACTTCGACTTGTAGGAGCTGCCGAAGGCTGCGATCTTTTGATCTTGCTTCATCAAAGATCAGGATCAAAAGATCGCAGCCTTCGGCAGCTCCTACAGGTCCGCAGTCGTTCAGGCCGGCAGGCCCACGTCAAACCATTCGGTGCAGCTTGAAAAGGTCGCGCAGTGTAACGGCAAAAAGCGCAATTGCTAAGAGCCAATCGGCGCCAATTTATGTGTTCTTTGCGACGTCGCTTTGGTGAGCCTTCAGATAGCGCTGCAACGCGGCCAGAGAGTCCGGACAGTAAGGCTTTTGCTCGATTTCACGCAGCACCTGCTCGACTGGAATGAAGCGTGCTTCCAGCACTTCTTCCGGCTGCAGTTTCAACGGGCCGTCCCACACCGCGGAAAACGCCGAACACCACAGGCGATTGCCGGTGTCCTCGAAGAAGAAATGATCGTGGGCGGTCAGTTCTACGCCGCTCACGCCCAATTCCTCTTCCAGCTCACGGGCCGCCGATTCGGCGTAGGTCTCATCGGCCTGCACCATGCCGCCGGCCGCCACGTCCCAGTAACCGGGATAAATCGCTTTGCTCAAGGTGCGCCGGTGCACGCAAAGCTCACCGGCACTGTTGAACAGCATGATGTAGGTGCCGCGACCGATCAGCCCGCGTTCACGCAGATCGGCCCGCACCAGAGCGCCGAGCAGGTTGTCCTGCTCGTCGACCCAGGCGATCTGTTCGGCATCGGAGGCGGCGCGGTGGGCCGCCTCTCTGGCGCTCTCGACCATGACTCAGCCCTGATTGAGCAGTTGACGCAGATCGATCACTGCGGCGTTGGCCCGGGAAATGTAGTTGGCCATGACCAGCGAGTGGTTGGCCAGCACGCCGAAGCCGCTGCCATTGAGGATCATCGGACTCCAGACCGGCTCCTGCGACGCTTCCAGCTCACGGATGATCTGACGCACGCTGACGGTGGCGTTCTTCTTCGCCAGCACATCGGCGAAGTCCACTTCGATGGCGCGCAACAGGTGCGACAGCGCCCAGGCCTGACCGCGCGCTTCGTAGAACACGTTGTCGATCTGCATCCACGGGGTCTCGACGACTTCCTCGTCAACCTGCGGCACTTCGCCTACGGCCGGCACTTCGGTCTTCAGCGCGGTGTTGAGCTTCACCCGACCAACACTGGCCGACAGGCGTTGCGACAGCGAACCCAGACGGGTGCCGACATCGCCGAGCCAGTTATTGAGGTTGTCGGCACGAGCGTAGAACAGCGCGTTTTTCTGCGACGGGTCGGACAGGCGCGCCTGATAACGGCTCAGGGAATTGATGCCTTCCTGGTACTCGGACTCGCTCGACGGCAGGACCCAGCTCTTGTTGTCGAAGTTGAAACGCGGCTCGGCCTTGGCCAGGTCAGCGTCTTCAGCCGACTGCGACTGCGAGCGGGCGAAGTCTTTGCGCAGGGCCCGGGTCAGGTCACGGACCTGCACCAGCACGCCGTATTCCCAGCTCGGCATGTTGTCCATCCACAGGCCCGGCGGGAAACGGTCGTTGGAGATGTAGCCGCCCGGCTTGTCCAGCAGGGTGCCGGCCACAGTCTTCAGGGTTTCGACGGTGGTGTAGCCGACGACCATCTGCTTGCCTTCTTTTTCGGCCGCTACCTGAGCGTTTTGCGCCACCGGGAACAACGCTGGCTCCTGGCTCCAGTACCAGCCGAGGCCAATGGTCACCAGCAGATAAATGCCGATCAGCGTGGCCAGCGCGCGGCTGAACAACAGCCCGCCGACATAGCTGCGGGTGGCCGACTTCGGCTCAGCGGCACGTTCAGGCGCGCTGCCCGCGCGGTTCTTCCAGTCCAGCATGGCGATATCCTTTCAATCACTTGGGTTCAACGGTTCGACCACAACCATACAACAACGTGCCAAGGCCGGGCACCCGTGATCGGGTCATGGAACAAAAAACCGCGCGCGGTCGGTGAGCGAAAGGATAGACGCGCCCTTCAGACGCTGAAAATTTTCATTGAAATCTGCCGCACGGCGTCCGATGCGAACAGATGGGCGATGCCCTCAGCATCGGTCTTGCGCTGGCTGACAACGCCGTCAACCGTTGCGAGGTAAGGCTGTTGCGTCAGCGGTTCACCGGTCATGCTGTCGACCAGACGAAAAATTCGCGGGGTTCTGGCGGGCTGCGCGGGGGGATAGTTCATCACATCCAGCACAGCCTGATCAAAGACCGACGCTGCAACCGGCCAATGGCCGAATTCGGCCTGCGGCTTGAGCAGCAACCAGTCGCCACGCTCGATCTGATCCAGCACTTCGCTATCCAGATTGATCAGCAAGCTCGCTCGCAGCTCATCGAGCCCCTCAAGCCGACGGCGCTCCAGCAATACCTGACAGACGCGTTCCAGCGCCTGATCCACCGGGTATACATGCTGACGTTCGGCGCTGGTCAATTCAGCATGATGAACCAGCCTCATCCCTGCACCTCGCCCTGCCATTCGTCGGAGCCCATCGTGCGGCTCACCTCGTGTCGCCAGTAAATGCGCTGGTAGCTGAAATGGACTTTCTCCAGTTGAGTGAAGTGCGACATGGCCGAATCGAGGCAATGCGGCATCAGCACCTCGGCACCGACAATCAGCGCCCCCTCCAGCTCGATGGTGTAGAAATGCTCCTGCACGCCTTGGGCGGAGGTGCGATAAAACTCCACGCGGCACTGGCTGAGCAGCTCACCGGAACACATCGCCACCTCGATCAGGGGTGATGCCTTGTCGAGGGCCTTGGTGATGATCAGCGGCTTGTGCATCCGCCTTCCTGCGCCCTGCCCCTTGGGAAGGAAAATCCCGTGGCTCAGGGCCTGAACCATGATTTTGTCCTCACGCCCCTTCTGATAGGTGTTGCCCACCGACTCCTCGGTGAAAGCCCCGGCGCTGATCAGACCCTGACGGCTGCCGTGAATGGTCATGAAGGCTGGGCTGGGCATGGAGTGGCTCCTTTTTGTGGTTGGGGCGGGGGGAAATGGTCGGGTTCGTCGGGGAGCTTTTCGATTTCTTCGAAAGGTATCCAGGGTTTGGCGAGAGCGAGAGTAATGAGGTAGCGCTCCTGGTCCGGATGCCTGGAGTCTCGGAATCGTGCCAGTGACAGCATTGCCTGGTACTTGTCACCAGCCTGCCAATAGGACACGCCCGAGAGCACGCCTTGTCGGACGTATGCACGCCACTCCGGGGTATCCGCCATTGCCGGATCGCGCCGCGTACTCATCGGCTTCCAACCCTTTGCACACCACTGTGCCTGCAGATCGACAACAACTTTCATCGCATCGTCGATGAGTAAAGGCTCGATTTGCGGGGACATGCGGATGGTGTTGACCACATTGTCTTTGAAGCCCACCGACAAAAAACGCGCCAGAGGCGTCTCGAATCCATACTGCGGGTCGACAACGCGCAAGCGTGCATCAGTCTTGGGAATGCCGCCCCAGACGTGACCGCGAATCAACAGGCTGAAAGGAGCAGTGGAATGCTCCATCATGTTTTCGTAAGTCCCGCCGATTTCAAGTGCAATCACGGGGTCGTCCCACAATGGCTGCGTCAGTTGACGGGCGGCAGCCAGCGCTAAAACAGTACACAGCAGGAGCAAAGCCCAGCCACGCCAACCGGATAGCGACACGCGCAAGACCATCAGACGCCCTCCATTGCAGTGACTTCACCAATAGACTGCCGGGCGGGACATGGCGTATCCCCTTTCTGTGGTTGGGGCGGGGGGAAAGGGTGGGGTTCGTCGGGGAGCTTTTCGATTTCTTCGAAAGGTATCCAGGGTTCGGCTACTTCAAGGGTGATGAGGTAGCGTTCCTGATCCGGATGCCTGGAGTCTCGGAATCGTGCCAGTGACAGCATTGCCTGGTACTTGTCGCCAGCCTGCCAATAGGACACGCCCGAGAGCACACCTTGTCGGACGTATGCACGCCACTCCGGGGTATCCACCATTGTCGGATCGCGCCGTGTACTCATCGGTTTCCAGCCCTTTGCGCACCACTGTGCCTGCAGATCGACAACGACTTTCATCGCATCGTCGATGAGTAAAGGCTCGATTTGCGGGGACATGCGGACGTCGCTGACCAGGTTGCCAATGAAAGTCAGCGTAAAAAAACGCGCCAGAGGTGTTTCGAATCCGTACTTTGGATCAATAAAGCGCAGGCGGGCGTCGGTCTTCGGGATCCCACCCGATACGCCGCTTCGGCCGCGACCCCACGCCTTGAATCCGGCTGTCGAGTGCGCTTCCATGTATTCATATGTTCCCCCCATTTTCACGGTTATCACGGGGTCATCCCACAATGGCTGCGTCAGTAGACGTGCGGCGGCTATCGCTAAAACAGTACAAAGCACCAACGACGCCCAACAGCGCCTGTTGAACAGAGAGAAGCGCAAGTTAACTCCCCTCCATCGTGGCAATTTCATGGATGGATTGTGCTAGCGCATTTCTATTGCCGTTATTGAGCATCTGGTCAAAACGAGCCGCCGCCCGAAGCACGAACGCCATTCGCTGATCGATATCGGACAAATCCGCAAGTGGATTGGTATCAAAACCGATGGTCCGGCCATCATCGACACGCTGGCATTGACTGGTGAGGGTCAACTCGATGGCCTGGGCAACGCCTGAAGGAAAATCCGTTACGTAAGAAAAATGGTTGCCCCGTAGCAGCGCCACCAGATGAAGGTTTTCGTAGATGGTTGGCTGAAGAATGTTTCGTTGCTCGTGCCACGCCAGATGCTCCACACTTTCGGCAATATTCCCTGCGTCTATCGCCTCAAATGCTTTCAGGATTTCTGAAGAGCGTTTTCCAAACTCAAGTGTTTCCTGCCCCACCGGCCAAAGCACCGGAAACGTGGCGTGCCCATGTATTTTTTTCCGCTCACCAAGACACTTCTTCAATTCCGCCAACCCACGCATCGCATAAAACTGATGCAACGGATACACATCCAGAAACAGCGTGGTATTGCCCATCGCCATCATCTCGTACACATGCCGGAACTGTTGCTGCACCACTGACAACGCTTCGCCGGGGCCACGGAAGTCCAGCGACGGCACAGGATTGCGCGCCCGGGCTTCGTCGTACTCGCGCAACGCATCGGCTTGCTCAGGCATTTTTTCCGGAGTCAGCAATCCGGACTCGCTGCGACCATCCCGCATCCGCTGCCGCGCCTCATGCTCTGCACGAATACTTTCGATACTGTCTGCGGCATGGAGCAGTCCACACCCCACCTGCTTGGAGGCGAAGGCCGCCAGACCCGCCCACTGGAACCGCGGATCGTGTTGCCACAAGCGGGCATAGGCGGCGTTGATCGCCCGGTTGCGTGCAACGGGATCGGCGATCAGAACGCCCTCAGGCGCGACAACTTTCTCGGCCGCCTGCTGAAAGGCGCGCCAGAGGCACTGACACGTCAGCACCGGAACCTCGGTAACCCGCATCTTTTCGCCGTACAGCCACTCTTCCTTGCACTCACATTCGGCGACGGGCGTGGTGTTGTGGTTCAGGGGTAATCCATCGCTGGGATGCGGGTTGAAACATCGGGTCATGGTGGCGAAGGCATCTAGGGGAATCCCTTAACCCTACCCGTCCGTAAACCCTGTGAAAGGGGTTGAAAAAAAATCAGAAGACTCTGAAAGACAAGGACTTCAACAAGGTGGGAAACTTCGTCAAAAATTACAGGAAACGTCCCAAAGAGCCCGTAATACCGGGACTTCACCGACGAGAAAGTCAAGAACAAAACCGATCGGTCAGAAACTGAATTGTGGCGCATTGCAGATTATTGACGTACGACACTCATGTAAGGGAAAAGAGGTGCTAGCATAGAGCCACCAGTCGATCTCAGCATGCGCCCTAACTAGTAGTCAGGATATGACCGAGCCAGAAGACCCCAGCCGTGAGCGCCTCAAGCACCACTTTGCCCAGCGGGTAATTCATCAGGCACGTCAGATTCTTGAGATATGGCAGCGCCTGCAACGCAGTGAGTGGTCCACCGCCGACCTCGCCGAACTGAGCGAGGCCAATCTGCGCCTGCTGCGTTTTGCCGAGCGTTTCGAGCAGCCCGAGCACACACAACTCGCGCGCCATATCGGCCAATCGCTGGAAGCGGTGGACGCCAATCGCGGACGCCTGAGCAGTGGCCTGATCACCGACCTCAATCGCCTGATGCAGCGCCTGTCGCGCACCGGTCTGCGGCATGGCGATCAACTCGATCAGACCTTCCTGCCGCCATTGCGCAAACCGATCTACGTGATGTTGCAGGATTACGACCGCGCCGAGCGGCTGGCCAAGCAACTGGAGTTTTTCGGCCTGACCGCACAAGCGCTGGACAGTGTCGCGGCGTTTCGCTCCTCGATGGTCGAGCGCCTGCCGGCCGCGATCGTCATGGACGTGGACTTCAGCGGGCCCGGCGTCGGCCTGCAACTCGCCGCCGAAGCCCAGGTCGGCCTGGAAGAACCGCTGCCGTTGCTGTTTTTCAGCCTGCACGAAACCGACACCCCGACCCGCCTCGCCGCCGTGCGCGCCGGCGGTCAGGAATTCCTCACCGGCACGCTCGAAGCGTCCAGCCTGCTGGAGAAGATCGAAGTCCTGACCTGCGTCGCCCAGTACGAACCTTATAAAGTGCTGATCATTGACGACTCCCGCGCCCAGGCCTTGCACACCGAGCGCCTGCTCAACAGTGCCGGAATCGTCACCCGCACGCTGATCGAACCGATCCAGGCGATGGCCGAACTGGCGGATTTCCAGCCGGACCTGATCATCCTCGACATGTACATGCCGGCCTGCACCGGCACCGAACTGGCCAAGGTCATTCGCCATAACGACCGCTACGTCAGCGTGCCGATCATTTACTTGTCCGCCGAGGACGATCTGGATAAGCAGCTCGATGCGATGAGCGAGGGCGGCGACGACTTCCTGACCAAACCGATCAAGCCGCGGCACCTGATCACCACCGTGCGCAACCGCGCTGCCCGTGCGCGCAACCTCAAGGCGCGGATGGTCCGCGACAGCCTCACCGGCCTGTACAACCACACGCACATCCTGCAATTGCTCGAAGACTGCTCGTTCCGCGCCCGTCGCGAGAACAAGCCGCTGAGCTTTGCCATGCTCGACATCGACCACTTCAAACGGGTCAACGACAGCCACGGCCACCCGATGGGCGACCGAGTGATCAAGAGCCTGGCGCTGTTCCTCAAGCAACGCCTGCGCAAGACCGACTTCATCGGCCGTTACGGCGGCGAAGAATTCGCCATCGTCATGCCCGACACCGATATAGAAGCGGCACACAAAGTGCTCGACGAGATCCGCCAGCGCTTCGCCGAAATCCACTACCCGGCGCAGCCGCAGGATTTGTGGTGCACCTTCAGCGCCGGCGTGGTGGAAATGCACGAAGATTCCGACAGCCTGATGATGGCCAGTCAGGCCGATGAAGCGCTGTACCGCGCCAAGGGTGCGGGACGCAATCGGGTGCAGACCGCGCGCGACTCAAAGCAAAGTGCCACTTTTTCATCGGAATCCACCGATTCGGTCATAACCCTGTAACAGAACCGCAATAAATTCAGGCGCTTACCATTTCTGCCGTTGGTAGCCGTCATGCGCCTGAAGTTGCTCACCAATCTCAACACTCTGCTGTTGGTCGCCGTCTGCGTGGCCCTCGGCGCGACGCTGTGGTGGTCGCAAAAAGCCCTGGAGCGCCCATATCTGTTGATGGAGCGCTACCTGGGCCTGTCGCAGCAATTTCAGAATGATGTGGCGCGCAATGTCGAGGACTACCTCGCCAGCGGCGACGCCCTGCGCCTGAGCAGCGCCAGTCAGGCCATCGACGGCTTGCAGAAGGAACTCGGCGAACTGCCGCCGGCACTGGCTGAGACCCTGCGGCCAAGCTTGTCGAGCCTCGAAGAATTCAGCAAAACCGACCTGCTCGCGGCCGGCAAACTGGCCGGTGATCCGCAGGCCCTGCTGTTGCAGGCCGAACGCGAGTTGAGCGCCAGCCTCGATCAACTCAGCACCTACGCCAATGGCAACGCGACGTACCTGACGCCGCTGCTGGTCGCCTCGCAGCACCTGGGCAAGCTGTCGCTGGCCCGCGACAAACTGGTCAGCAGCGGCCGCAGCGAACTGGCTGCTGACGTCGAGCGCGAAGTCGACAACATCCGCACCCAGGCTCAGGCCATCGACGCCCTGCCCCTGCTCGGCGTTGTCGCCAGGAATGAATCCGGCAGCGACGATTTCGCCGCGATGATGGGCATCGAAAGCACAGAAAAAGCCGCCGCCGAAGACGCCGGGGTCGGCCTCAAGCGCGAACTCAACAGCCTGCTCGGTCGCTACCCGGCGGAGCTGGCACGCACCCGCGAGCAGATCCAGAAACGCACCGACCTGAGCACCGCGACCCACCTGAAGATCGCCGCCGTGCAACAAGCCATCGCCGGACTCGAGCCGGTGGTACGTGCCCAGCACGGGCAGATCCAGAGTGAAGTGCGGCTGATGCAAGGCGTGATGATCGGCCTGATTCTGCTGATCGCGCTGTTGATCGACACCTTGCAGCGGCGCCTGTCACGCACCCTGACCAACCTTGCCCCGGCCCTGTCGACCTGGGCCGAAGGCGATTTCAGTCGCGACATACAACTGGGCAAGACCAACCGCGAACTTCATGACATCGAAGCTTCGCTGAACCGCCTGCGCGCGTATCTGGTGGATCTGGTCGGGACAATTCGCGGCAATGCCGAACAGGTCGCCGGCAGCAGCCGCACCCTGGCCGAACTGAGCAACGACCTGCACAGCGGTGCCGAACATCAGGCCGGCGACACTGCGCTGATCCGCGATTCGCTGGGTGAGCTTGAAGCGACGATTCAGCAAGTCGCCGGCGATGCACGGCAGGCAGCCGATGCCAGTCGCCATGCCGGGCTGGCCGTTGAACACGGGCAAACCGTGATCGGCCAGAGCCTCACCGGCCTGCACGCACTGGTCGGCGAAGTGCAAGGCAACGCGCAGATGATCGAGCACCTGGCCGAAGAGTCGGCGACCATTGGTGGCGTGCTGACGGTGATCCGCTCGATTGCCGACCAGACCAACCTGCTGGCCCTGAACGCGGCGATCGAAGCGGCGCGGGCCGGGGAAATGGGCCGTGGTTTTGCGGTGGTCGCCGAGGAAGTGCGCTCCCTGGCGCAACGCACGGCGGGCGCGACGGCGGAAATCCAGACACTGATCGCCGGCCTGCAAAGCGCCGCCCGACAATCGGTCGAAGGCATGCGCGCGCAGGTCGAACACGCCGAAGCCACGGCCAATCAGGCACAAGCGGCGGACGGCGCGCTGGATAAAATCGTCGGCGCGATCCAGACCATTTCCGACACGGCGATCCGCATCGCCGACATCACCGCCCAGCAGAGCGGCGCGGTCAGCGAGATCCGTGACCACAGTGAGCGGATCCATCAATTGGGCGGGGATAACCTGCTGCGCATCGGCGAAGGTCGCGAACAGGGCGAGAACCTGCTGGTATTGGGCGGGCAACTGCATACCGCGGTACAAGCCTTCCGCGTCTGATCACGCCCCCTGTAGGAGCTGTCGAGTGAAACGAGGCTGCGATCTTTTGATCTTGCTTTTAAAAACCAGGATCAAAAGATCGCAGCCTGCGGCAGCTCCTACATAGTTTGCCTTCAGTGACCGGATCAAATCCCTCAGTCACAAATTTCGCGCAAACATCGGTCATCGTGCTGGCTATTGCAGAGAACTGGACAGTCACAAAGTCTTTGCGGCATAGTCGCCGGGTTCTGACGACTGCTCATTCATAACAAGGAACACGCAGATGGCAACGCTACTGGTGCTGCACGGCCCCAACCTGAACCTGCTCGGCACCCGCGAACCCGGCACTTACGGTTCAACGACCCTGGCGCAGATCAATCAGGATCTGGAGCGCCGCGCCCGTGAAGCCGGCCATCATCTGCTGCACCTGCAAAGCAACGCCGAGTACGAATTGATCGACCGCATCCATGCCGCTCGCGGCGAAGGTGTCGATTTCATTCTGATCAATCCAGCAGCTTTTACGCACACAAGCGTCGCATTACGTGACGCGCTGCTGGGAGTGAGCATCCCATTCATCGAAGTGCATTTGTCCAACGTGCACAAGCGCGAACCTTTCCGCCATCACTCTTACTTCTCCGATGTAGCGGTGGGAGTGATCTGCGGCCTTGGCGCCAGCGGTTACCGACTGGCCCTGGAGGCCGCACTAGAGCAGCTTGAAACACAGGCAACAGCTTGAACCACAAGCGTTAAACGCCCCTGACCGACCCTTGGGAGTTGATGATTCATGGATATCCGTAAAGTTAAGAAACTGATCGAATTGCTGGAAGAGTCCGGCATCGACGAGCTCGAGATCAAGGAAGGCGAAGAGTCCGTACGTATCAGCCGTCACAGCAAGACCCCGGCTCAGCAGTACTACGCTCCGGCGCCGATGCAGGCTCCGGCCGCCGCACCTGCCGCCGCTGCTCCAGTGGCTGCTGCCGCTCCGGCTGCCGCTGCTGCTCCAGCACTGAACGGCACCGTGGCCCGCTCGCCAATGGTAGGCACCTTCTACCGTAAATCTTCGCCAACCTCGCCAGCCTTCGTTGAAGTCGGCCAGACCGTGAAGAAAGGCGACACCCTGTGCATCGTCGAAGCCATGAAGATGATGAACCACATCGAAGCTGAAACCAGCGGTGTGATCGAATCCATCCTCGGGGGGGGGCGGGGGGGGGGGGGGGGGGGAGCGGAGGGGGGGGGCAGGGGGCGCG
>NZ_JBIUVO010000016.1:0-81585 GCF_044742995.1 Pseudomonas sp. NPDC087803 | reverse complement strand
TAGCACCACGATCATCACGACCACGCTAAGGGCGAGCCCAATCATTTTGTGTCATTCATTTCCCTGACTTCGATGATCGGGCTCGCCCTTGGCGTGGTCGTGATGATCGTGGTGCTATCGGTGATGAATGGCTTCGATCATGAGATGCGCACCCGCGTGTTGGGCATGGTGCCCCACGCGACTCTTGAAACCGGCGAACCGATCAACGATTGGCAAAGCCTCGCCGCCAAGGTCAAGCGCAACCCGGAGGTGACGGCCGTTGCGCCGTTCACCCAGATGCAGGGTTTGCTGACCAACAACGGCCAGGTGTCCAAGGTGTTGCTCAACGCCATCGACCCCGCGCTCGAGCGCAATGTGTCGATCATCGACAACTTCATGAAGCAGGGCAAACTCGACGACCTGACGCCGGGCAGCTTCGGCATCGTCATCGGCGACAAGGCCGCGACCAAGCTCGGCGTGGGCCTCGGTGACAAGGTCACCTTTGTCGCGCCGGAGGTCAGCGTGACCCCGGCCGGTATGTTCCCGCGCATGAAGCGCTTCACCGTGGTCGGCATCTTCCATGTCGGCGCCGGTGAGCTGGACGGCTATCTGGGCGTTACCAATCTGCAGGATCTGGCGAAGATGCACCGCTGGAAGCCTGATCAGGTGCAGGGCATCCGGCTGAAGTTTGATGATCTGTTTCAGGCGCCGCGCGTGGCCTGGACCATCGCCCAGCAACTGGGCGAAGACCATTACTACGCCCGCGACTGGACCCGCACCCACGGCAACCTGTATCAGGCGATCCGCATGGAAAAAGCCATGATCGGTTTGCTGTTGCTGCTGATCGTCGCCGTGGCTGCGTTCAACATCATTTCCACGCTGGTGATGGTGGTGAATGACAAGAAGAGCGACATCGCCATTCTGCGCACCCTCGGCGCTACGCCGGGGACGATCATGCGCACGTTCATGGTGCAGGGCACCGTGATCGGCGTGGTCGGTACGGCGATTGGCGCCGTGGTCGGGATCTTCGCTGCGCTCAACGTCAGCGCTGCAATTTCCGCCCTCGAAGGGCTGATCGGCCACAAGTTCCTCAACGCCGATGTGTATTTCATTGATTACCTGCCGTCGCAGGTGCAGAGCCAGGACGTGGTCATGGTCTGCGCCGCTGCGTTGGTCCTGAGTTTCCTCGCCACCCTGTATCCCGCCTGGCGTGCCGCGCGCACCCAGCCGGCGGAGGCGCTACGTTATGAGTGAGTCGGGCATGAGTGATAAAGCAATCTTGAGCTGCCGCAACCTGGGCAAATCCTACGAGGAAGGCCCGGAGTCGGTGCAAGTGCTGGCCGGTCTGCAACTGGAGTTGCACCCGGGCGAGCGTGTCGCGATCGTCGGCAAATCCGGTTCGGGCAAAAGTACCTTGCTCAACCTGCTGGGCGGTCTCGACACGCCAACCGAGGGCAGCGTCTGGCTCGACGGTGAAGAACTGTCGGCCCTGAGCGAGAAGAAGCGTGGCCTGCTGCGTAACCGCGCCCTCGGGTTCGTGTACCAGTTCCACCACTTGCTGCCGGAATTCACCGCGCTGGAAAACGTCTGCATGCCGCTGTTGATCGGCAAGACTGCGATCCCGGAAGCACGTCAGCGCGCAACGGCGTTGCTCGAGCGCGTAGGTCTGGGCCATCGTCTGGAGCACAAGCCGGCCGAGCTGTCCGGTGGTGAACGCCAGCGTGTGGCCATCGCCCGTGCACTGGTGAACAATCCAGGCCTGGTGATGCTCGACGAACCGACCGGTAACCTCGATTCGCACACCGCCGAAGGCATCCAGGACTTGATGCTGGAACTCAGCACGTCGATGCGCACGGCGTTCTTGGTGGTGACTCACGACATGAACCTGGCCCGCCAGATGGACCGCGTCCTGCAATTGCAGGAAGGCTGCCTGACCACCATCTGACCGACCGAAACCCGGTGCCTGTAAAGGCATCGGGTCTTTTATTTTTATACGGTGCCCCAGCGAATGTTCAGACCGTTATCGATCTTTATCGGCACGCGCTATACCCGCGCCAAGCGCCGCAATCGCTTTGTTTCGTTCATCTCGATGACTTCGATGATCGGGCTCGCCCTCGGCGTGCTGGCGATGATCGTGGTGCTGTCGGTGATGAACGGCTTCCAGCGCGAAATGAGCTCGCGCATCCTCGGCATGGTGCCGCATGCGACCATCGTTGGCGTCAAGCCGATTGATGACTGGCAGCCGGTGGCCGCCGCCGCGCTGAAAAATCCTGAAGTGACCGCCGCCGTGCCGTTCACCGAGATGGAAGGCATGCTGTCCTACAAGGGCCTGATGCAGCCGATACAGATCAGTGGCGTCGATCCGGCCCAGGAAGGCAAGGTGTCGATCGTGGCCCAGCACATCGTGCAGGGTCGTCTCGATGACCTGAAGCCGGGTGAATTCGGCGTGGTGATCGGTGAAATCACCGCGCGCCGCTTCCGTCTCAATGTCGGCGACAAGATCACCCTGATCGTTCCGGAAGTCAGCACCGCACCGGGGGGCATCACCCCGCGCATGCAGCGCTTGAACGTGGTCGGTGTGTTCAAGGTCGGTGCCGAGCTGGACGGTTCGATGGGCCTGATCCACGTGGCCGATGCCGCGACCATGCAGCACTGGGAGCCGAATCAGGTACAGAGCGTGCGCCTGGCGGTGAAGGATCTGTATGCCGCGCCGAAAGTATCCTCGGACATCGCCGCTGGTCTCGGTGCCGACTTCAAGGCGGATGACTGGACTCACACTCAGGGCAGTCTGTTCAGCGCGATGAAAATGGAAAAAACCATGATCGGCCTGCTGTTGCTGATGATCGTCGCCGTGGCGGCGTTCAACATCATCGCCACGCTGATCATGGTGGTGAACGACAAGGGCGCGGACATCGCGATCCTGCGCACCATCGGCGCCACGCCACGGCAAATCATGGCGATTTTCATGGTGCAGGGCACGGTGATCGGCATTGTCGGCACATTGATTGGCGGCGTGCTCGGAGTGATCGCGGCGTTGAACGTCAGTGAAATGGTTGGCTGGGTCGAGCGCGTCACCGGCCAGCACATTTTCAGTTCCGACGTGTATTTCGTCAGCAACCTGCCTTCGGAGTTGCAGGGCGGAGATGTGCTGTTGATCTGCTCGGCGGGGTTTGTTCTGAGCTTCCTGGCGACGGTGTATCCGGCGTTGCGGGCGGCGAAGATCGAACCGGCTCACGCGCTGAGATATTCGTAAGCGCCAATACCGCCTTCGCGAGCAAGCCCGCTCCCACAGGGAAATGCATTCCAATTGTGGGAGCGGGCTTGCTCGCGAAGGGGCCAGAACTGCTGGGTTCAATCCCTCTTGGGCAACTCGATCACAAACCGCGTCCACCCCGCAGCCGATTCGCAATGAATCTGCCCACCATGCGCGCGAACGATTGATTGGGTAATCGCCAACCCCAACCCCGCATGTTCACTGCTGCCTTCCTGCCGCGCCGGATCGGCCCGATAAAAGCGGTCAAACAGCCGTGGCAACAGGTCTGCAGAAATGCCTTCGCCACTGTTCTGCACCGACACCTGCACGGCGTGCGGCTGATCGACAATCGACAAGCGCACATTGCCCGCCGCCGGGGTAAAACGCAGCGCGTTATCCAGCAGATTCGACAAGGCCCGGCGCAGCATGCTGCGATCGCCTTCGATGCGTGCATGGCCCTCACGGTGCAGCGTCACTGCGCCGTCCTCGGCCAGTGGCGCGAAAAACTCCAGCAACACATCGCTCTCTTCCGCCAGCTCCAGCGTCTCACGCTTGGGCATCAGCAAACCGTGGTCAGCCTTGGCCAGATAGAGCATGTCGTTGACCAGTTGCGCCATCCATTGCAGTTCTTCGAGGTTGCTGTGCAGGGCTTCGCGATAATCCTCGAGCGGCCGCGGGCGAGTGAGGGTGACCTGGGTGTGGGTCAGCAGGTTCGACAGCGGGGTGCGCAGTTCATGGGCGATGTCGGCAGAGAACGCCGATAGCCGTTGAAACGAGTCGTCGAGGCGTCCGAGCATGGCGTTGAAGCTGTGGGCCATTTCCGCAAGCTCTGGCGGCATTTGCGTTTCCGGTAGTCGGGCGTTGAGCGAATGTGCAGAAATCCCGCGCGCCACTGCACTCATGCGCCGCAATGGACGCAAGCCGCTGCGTGCAGCCCAGGCGCCGAGCAGCGCGGTGGCCAGGGCCGACAAGCCGACGGTCAGCCAGATCAGGTGCTGCATGCGTTGCAGAAAGTGCTGGTGATGGGTGATGTCCAGCAGCAGCGTCAGTTGCGGCGAGCCGGTTTTGTCAGGGTAGAGCGGGGCATTGAGCACGCGATAGTCTATGCCGTCATTACTGACGGTCGACAGGCCGGGCTGTTGCGGCAATTCCTGTGGCACCTTGATCGAGCTGTCGTACCAGCGCTGGCCATCGGCCCCGGTGATGCGCAGCGAAAGACCGGCCTGCCGGCTCAGTTCATCGGCCAGCCGCGCTGCACTTTCGCTGGCCTGCACATCCTGCAAGGCACGGCGCAAACCGATCAGCTTGCCGTCGAGCAATTGCTGGTCGAGTTCAATGAAATGCGCCTCGCTGGCGCGGCTGAACAGCACCCCGGCGAACAGCGAAACCACGGCGGTGCAGGCGGCAAACAGCAGAGCCAGACGCGAACTCAGGGACAGGCGACGCATCAGGCCGGACGCTCTTCAAGCACGTAACCCATGCCGCGCACGGTATGGATCAGTTTGTTGGGGAAGTCATCGTCGATCTTCAGGCGCAGACGACGGATCGCCACCTCGATCACATTGGTGTCACTGTCGAAATTCATGTCCCAGACTTGCGAGGCAATCAGCGATTTCGGCAGCACTTCACCCTGGCGGCGCAGGAGCATTTCCAGCAAGGCGAATTCCTTGGCGGTCAGGTCGATGCGCTGACCGCCGCGTTCGACCCGACGGCGAATCAGATCCAGACGCAGGTCGGCCAGTTGCAGACTGGTTTCCTGGGGCAGGGCGCTGCCACGGCGCAGCAGGCTGCGCACCCGCGCCAGCAATTCGGAGAAGGCGAAGGGTTTGACCAGATAATCGTCGGCGCCGAGTTCGAGGCCGTGAACCCGGTCTTCCACCGCATCCTTGGCGGTCAGAAACAGGACCGGCGTGTCGAGGCCGGCGCCTCGCACCGCGTGCAGGATCTGCCAGCCACTGCGCCCGGGCAGCATCACATCGAGGATCAGCAGCGCATAATCACCGCTCAAGGCCAGTTGCTGACCGCTGTTGCCATCGGCCACCAGTTCGGTGTTGAACCCGGCCTCGGTCAGGCCCTGGCGCAGGTAGTGGCCGGTTTTCGGTTGGTCTTCGACGATCAGCAGTTTCATGGGTGGCTCGGGTTGTAGGAACGAAAGCGTTATACCGTGAGAGTCGGCAACAGGCGCCAACCTGACAAAGTTGTAATCTGTCGGTCAGGTTGCTGCCAGCGCAGGCGGGCTAGAGTTTCCCACAGGCTGAACCTTCTCTTGTTGGAGTATGACTATGTTTTTGCGCAACCCTCTGGCCGTAGCCGCCTGTTTGCTGGCGCTGAGTTCACCTGTCTGGGCCGCCGCTCCCGCGCACACTTATGATTTCGGCCAACCGGCACCAGCGGCCAAGGCTACTCGCAGCATTGAAGTTGTACTGAACGACATGTCGTTCTACCCCAAGGCGATTCAGGTCAAGGCCGGTGAGACGGTTCGTTTTGTGCTGGTGAATAAAGGTCAGTTGCTGCACGAATTCAACCTCGGTGACGCGGCGATGCATGCCCAACACCAACAGGAAATGTTGCAGATGCAGCAAAGCGGCATGCTCACGCCTACCGGTATGAAAGAAATGTCCCACGACATGGCGGGCATGGATCACGGCAGCATGGACCACGGTATGAAGCACGACGACCCCAACAGCGTGCTGGTCGAGCCGGGCAAGACCGCCGAGCTGACCTGGACCTTCAGCAACGCCACCAGCCTGGAATTTGCCTGCAATATTCCCGGTCACTACCAGGCGGGCATGGTCGGCAAACTGACTGTCAGTCAGTAAGCACTCAAAGGCGGGCGCAAAGGCTGATAGAATCCGCTGATTCTTCAGTCAGGTTTCCGCCATGCATCCCGCAGCCGAACATTCGCCGCTGGGCAAATCCAGCGAATACATCGCCACTTACACGCCGTCCCTGCTGTTCCCGATTCCGCGCACCGCGAAATGGGCCGAGCTGGGCCTGACCGCCGAGACCCTGCCGTATAAAGGTGTGGATTTCTGGAACTGCTTCGAACTGTCGTGGTTGTTGCCGTCGGGCAAACCGGTGGTGGCGATCGGGGAGTTCAGCATTCCGGCGGATTCGCCGAACATCATCGAATCGAAGTCGTTCAAGCTGTACTTGAACTCGCTGAACCAGTCGCCGTTCGCCGACATTGCCAGCCTGGAAGCGACGCTGGTGAAGGACCTGTCGGCCGCTGCCGGCAAGCCAGTGGGCGTGCGGGTGCGCGGCTTGAAAGAGGTCGAAGCCGAAGGCGTCGTGGCGCTGCCGGGCGTGTGCATCGACGATCTGGACATCAGTGTCAGCAACTATGAGCACCCGCGTCCGGAACTGCTGCGTTGCGATGAATCGAAGATTGTCGAAGAGAGCGTGCACAGCCATCTGCTCAAATCCAACTGCCCGGTGACCAGTCAGCCGGACTGGGGCAGTGTGGTGGTGGAATACCGTGGCGCGGCGCTGGATCACGCCAGTTTGTTGGAATACATCGTCAGCTTCCGTCAGCATTCGGATTTCCACGAGCAGTGCGTGGAGCGGATTTTCCTCGACCTGCAGCGTTTGCTGAAGCCGGAGAAACTGACGGTGTTTGCGCGGTATGTGCGCCGTGGCGGGCTGGACATCAACCCGTACCGCAGCACCGAAGCAGTACAACTGCCGAACCACCGCCTGGTCCGCCAATAAATAACCCCTGTAGGAGTGAGCCTGCTCGCGATTGCGGACTGACATTCAACATGGATGTCTACTGATACACCGCTATCGCGAGCAGGCTCACTCCTACAAGAGGTCGCGTTTCAAATCGCGCCTGTGAAAAAGCCCTGCCATCGCTGGCAGGGCTTTTTGCATTTCAGGGGAGGGAAATCAGATCCCCATGCTGCCCAACGCATTGACGATATTGCGCAGGGTGCCGGCGATGGCCGGGTGTTCGACTTCGAAGCGTTCCACCGCCAGGTTCACGCCGTCGGCGATGCTCGCGTCCTGAGTGGCAGTTTCCAGTTTGATTTCCGATTCAATCTGCGCCATCAGCGCATGCAGATCTTCACGCTCAGCTTCGGACAGCGGCGGATTCTGCTCCAGTTGCTCGCGCAGGGTATTGAGCTGTTCTTGAAGTTCACGGGCGGGCATGGTCGTTTCCTTTTATCGAGAGGCACTGGCATAGACCGCAGCCGCGCGCCAAAGGTCTATGGCTGACCTTTAGATTAATCCACTCTGCTGCAACCTGCATGATCCCGGTCAGGGCTTCTCGCCTTTGAGACGGCGCAGGCGGATGTCGGCGAGACAGGTGTCGAGTTCGCCCAGATGATCGATCACCGAGTGCACGCCGAGACCAAACAACTGCATGGTCGCCTTGCCGCGCCGCTGTTCGCGCTCCCGCTGGCTCAAGGCTTGCCACTCGCTCGGCGCCAGGCCGCACAACGAGCCGCAGGACGCCAGGCCAATGGTCCATAATCCGGCGTTGAGGCCCGATTGCAGCAGGCGTGGTTCGCCGCTGACCAGCACGCAGCCATCCAGACGACTGACGTTCAGCCCCATCAGCGCCTGCCAGCAGGCGTTTGGGGCGGGCCATGGATTGATTGTTGCTGAATATTGCGTCGGTTTGATCCAGCCCGGCAGCGAAGCCGCCAGCGGTTGCGCGAGGGCAGGGGGCAACTCGTCAATCCATGCACAGGGAATCTGCTGGCGCTGCAGGCTGAGCAAACTGTCGAGGGCGCCGGGTGTGGCGTCGGCCTGCTCGGGAAGCACGCCGGCCTGCTGATGGGCACGGGCACCGAAGTCCACCAGACAGCCACTGAGTCCGAACAGCACGGCGGTCAGACCGGGTGCGGCGACAGGCAAGGCTTCAGCGTGTGTCATGGCAGCGTCCCTGAAATAGTCTTGAGGCTAGGGGACGCCGGTGACAGTTGGATGACAGGTGTGTGAAGGCGCTTGCGGGAAAGGTCCTACACGACTGTTCATGGGTGGACTGCCCAAAACGCCTTTTGCGCTTATACTAGCGCTCTTAACGCTTGGGCCCGAGTGCCCGCGCCAGTAAAAATCCAAGGAGTTTTTCTATGCGCTGGAGCAATCCTCTCGCTCAGCTATGTGTATGTGCCAGCGTCTTGCTGGTTCCGTTCGCCGCCAACGCAGCAACGGAAGAAGACCCTTGGGAAAGCGTCAACCGCCCGATCTTCCAGTTCAACGACTTCGTCGACACCTATGCACTCAAGCCGCTGGCGCAGGGTTATGAGTTCGTGACGCCGCAGTTCCTCGAGGACGGCATCCACAACATGTTCCGCAACGTCGGTGACGTCACCAACCTGGCGAACAACATTCTGCAGGCCAAACCTGCAGCGGCCGGTGTCGACACGGCTCGTATCATTTTCAACACCACCTTCGGTCTCCTCGGCTTCTTCGACGTCGGCACCAAAATGGGCCTGAATCGCAGCGACGAAGACTTCGGTCAGACTCTCGGTTACTGGGGCGTTGGCAGTGGCCCTTACGTGATGCTGCCGTTGCTCGGCCCAAGCACCCTGCGTGACGCGCCGTCGAAGTACGTCGACAGCTACACCGGTCCGTACCGCTACATCAATGACATTCCGGTGCGTAACTCGACATTCGGTCTGAACATCGTCGATACCCGCGCCAGCCTGCTGTCGAGCGAGAAGCTGATCAGCGGCGACAAATACACCTTCATCCGCAATGCTTACCTGCAGAACCGCGAGTTCAAGGTCAAGGATGGCAAGGTCGTCGACGATTTTTAATGTCGATCCATGAGCAGAAGGCGGCCTCTTGAGGCCGCCTTTTTTGTGTGCGCTTATTTCATCTTCAGAATGGTCAGACCGAGTTTCTGGCTATCACCTTCCTGGGGCTTGACCCAGACCACTTCAGTCTCGGCCTCCAGCCCGCTCAGCGCCGCATGCTCGGAGTCGATGCGCACGCTCAAGCGGTCGCCGACCGCGAACTGACGCGGTGCTTCGACCTGCATGCCACTGCTGGAGAGGTCGATGCACACGCCCGAGACCTGATCCCCTTCATGAATCAACACCACATCGGCATCGACCCGCATGCGGATGAAATCGCGCTTTTCGCTGTAGTCCCGACCGGTTTGACTCATGGCTTTGACCTTCCATTGGGTTACGGTTTGAGCTGTTCTTATAACTCTCGGTGATTTGACAAGTAAAGTCGTCAAGCGACCATCGGCGCATGCTTGAAACGCCCCGCGGATGGGAGTACCGTCTGCGCCTTAGAAGGGCACCTCTGGTGCAATCGCGTTTCCGGCCAATGCTCGAAAGCGGTGCAGCAGAGAGGCTAGAAAGCGAATCCAGTAGTCTGAGCCGGGCCAACGCCCCGCCTGCTACGCCAACCTAATTCTGGCGCCGTTTGCCCACATGCCAAAAACCAGTGCCACGCTGCTGATAATCGATGATGACGAAGTAGTGCGCGCGAGCCTCGCGGCCTATTTGGAAGACAGTGGTTTCAGCGTCCTGCAGGCCAGCAACGGCCAACAGGGTCTTCAGGTATTCGAGCAAGACAAGCCCGACTTGGTCATCTGCGATCTGCGCATGCCGCAGATGGGCGGTCTCGAACTCATCCGTCAGGTCACTGAGCGCTCACCGCAAACGCCGATGATCGTCGTTTCGGGTGCCGGCGTGATGAACGACGCGGTCGAGGCGCTGCGCCTGGGTGCGGCGGATTACCTGATCAAGCCTCTCGAAGACCTGGCCGTGCTCGAGCATTCGGTGCGTCGCGCGCTTGATCGTGCGCGCCTGCTGCTGGAGAACCAGCGCTATCGCGAGAAGCTGGAGAAGGCCAACCGCGAGCTCGAAGCCAGCCTCAACTTGCTCCAGGAAGACCAGAACGCCGGTCGCCAGGTGCAGATGAACATGCTGCCAGAAAGCCCGTGGCGCATTGACGAGTTCCAGTTTGCCCACCAGATCATCCCGTCGCTGTACCTGTCGGGTGATTTCGTCGACTACTTCCGTGTCGACGAGCGTCGGGTCGCGTTCTACCTGGCCGACGTGTCGGGGCATGGCGCCTCTTCAGCGTTCGTCACCGTGCTGCTGAAGTTCATGACCACGCGCTTGCTGTTCGAATCCAAGCGCAACGGTACTTTGCCGGAATTCAAACCGTCGGAAGTCCTTGGTCATATCAACCGGGGCCTGATCAGTTGTAAGCTGGGCAAACACGTCACAATGGTCGGTGGAGTCATCGACGAGGAGACCGGTTTGTTGACCTATAGCATCGGCGGCCATCTGCCGTTGCCTGTGTTGTACACGCCTGACAGTGTTCGTTACCTCGAAGGCCGCGGTTTGCCGGTGGGCCTGTTCAATGAGGCCACCTACGAAGATCACGTGCTTGAGCTGCCTCCGACGTTCAGCCTGACGCTGATGTCCGACGGCATTCTGGATCTGTTGCCAGAACCGACGCTCAAGGAAAAAGAAGCCGCTTTGCCCCAACGGGTGAAGTCGGCGGGCGGCAGCCTGGATGGTCTGCGGCAAGTTTTTGGATTGGCCACGCTAGGGGAGATGCCGGATGATATCGCCCTGTTGGTGTTGAGCAGGAATCTTCAATGAGTACCGGTAGAATCCAGTTCGCCGAGCCGGACGGCACCTTCGTCCTGTAGTTCGTCGGTGTAGTTCGCCTGACCGTGTGTTCGGCGTTGGATGCGACTATTGAGAAAATCTTCACCGCGTTGAATTTCAACGCGATCGTGATCGATTTGACCGAAACCCGCAGCATCGACAGCACCACCCTGGGTTTGCTGGCCAAGCTGTCGATCCTGTCGCGGCAAAAGGTCGGCCTGCTGCCGACCGTCGTCACCACCCACGAAGACATCACCCGGCTGTTGCAGTCGATGGGTTTTGAGCAGGTGTTCAACATCGTCAACCACCCGGTGCCTTGCCCCGAGTGCCTGGACGACCTGCCGGATCAGGATCAGTCTGAAGAAGTGGTGCGGATCAAGGTGCTCGAAGCGCACAAGATCCTCATGGGCCTGAACGACTCCAACCGTGAAGCCTTCCATGACTTGGTGAATGCCCTCGAAAGACATTGAGTGACCTCTGTGGCGAGGGAGCTTGCTCCCGCTTGGCTGCGCAGCAGTCATAAAACCTGCCGGCACGGTATTTCTGAAGAACTCGGATAGCCAATTGGGCCACTTCGCAGCCCAGCGGGAGCAAGCTCCCTCGCCACAGGGACACCACCTGCCATAAGTCATCATTTGCACTGGACAACACCAACAAAAAAGGGCGAACCCAACCGGGTTCGCCCTTTTTGCATTTCAACGACTCAGATCACAGCTTGGCTTGCAGCAGCGCCTCAAGCTTCTCCTGGTCGCGGGCGAACTGACGGATGCCCTCGGCCAGTTTCTCGGTGGCCATCGCGTCTTCGTTGGACAACCAGCGGAACTGCGCTTCGTTGAGGCTCAGGCGTGCTTCGCCGGCGTGGCCTGGGGCGAGTTTGCGCTCCAGTTTGCCGGTGTCTGCCGCGAGCTTGTCGATCAGGTCCGGGCTGATGGTCAGGCGGTCGCAACCGGCCAGTTGCTCGATCTGGCTCAGATTACGGAAGCTGGCGCCCATGACCACGGTCTTGTAGTCATTGGCCTTGTAGTAGTTGTAGATGCGGGTGACCGACTGCACGCCCGGATCATCGGCGCCGGTGTAGTCGTTACCGTTGGCCTTCTTGTACCAGTCGTAGATGCGGCCCACGAACGGCGAAATCAGGAACACCCCGGCGTCAGCGCAAGCGGCGGCCTGAGCGAAGGAGAACAGCAGGGTCAGGTTGGTCTGGATGCCTTCCTTCTCGAGGACCTCGGCAGCCCGGATGCCTTCCCAGGTCGAAGCGATCTTGATCAGCACGCGGTCACGGCCGATACCGGCCTTGTCGTACAGCTCGATCAGGCGATGCGCACGCTTGAGCACGGCGTCCTGGTCGAACGACAGGCGCGCATCCACTTCGGTGGAAATCCGGCCTGGGATCACTTTGAGGATTTCCTGGCCCACGGCGACGCCAAAACGGTCGCTGGCCAAGCCTACGTCGCCCTTGCAGTCGCTGACGCAAGCGTTCAGCAGCTCGGCGTAAGCCGGGATGGCGGCGGCCTTGAGCAGCAGGGAAGGGTTGGTGGTGGCGTCGACCGGCTTGACCCGGGCAATCGCTTCGAAGTCGCCAGTGTCGGCAACCACGGTGGTCATCTGTTTGAGTTGTTCCAGCTTGGAAGTCATGGGTGTGCTCTGTCCTGTGGGTTTGACGACATTACCCGAGCGCTGACAGCCACTCAAGGGCATCAAGGCGTAACGGGTTCCCCGGGGGCAACAACCTGAGAACGGCTGTTTGAACGGTGGGGCGCGGTATCGAAGAATACGATGCCAAAATCGGCCGCAGGTTCAAAGCAACTGACGGCTAACGCCCCTTGAGCACATCGACGGAGGTTATTGCTGGCTCAATTGGGTTTTGACTGCGGTTTCCGCCGGTTTCGGCTGGCCATCGGAGGTCAGCAGGCCGAAATTCTTCTCGCGGTCATTGCTGCCGGTGTCGCTGTTCTTCCATTCATAAATCGAGGTCAGTGCGATGTTGCGGGTTTTGATATCGGCGACGAATGCGCTGATTTTGCTGGCCTGACCCTCAATCCCGCCGTTGGAGGCGAGCGCCGAGATGCCCCATTCGCTGATCACCCCCGGCAGATGGAAGTTCTGCTGGATAAACGCCTGCGCGTTGCTGATCTGCGTACCGCTCATGCCGTATGGATGGTAGGAAACCGCGCTGAGGCATTTGGGGTATTCACTGACGATTCGGTTAAGTGCCACAGTGGACGCCGAGCCGGCGGTCGGTGGCCGGGCAAAACCAAAGCCGATCACCGGGACAGTCTGGGGTTTGTCTTGCAGGGTCTTGCACGCCGCACTCATGAATGGCACGAACGTCGTATCGAAATTGCCGGTTGGCCAGTAGGTGCCGAGGTCCGGCTCATTCCACAGCTCGATCGCCACCAGTTGTGAGCCATAGGTCGCTGCCAGACTGGTCAGCGCGTTGGCATACGCGACCCCCGCGTTCGCCAGATCGTTGGCCGGCAACGGCTTGGTCGCGCGCAGGGTCATCAGCACCGGCAGACCGGCTGCGCGGGCCACGGCGAAGGCATCGCTGATCTGCTTCTGATAGGCCGCGCTGGGCAGGCTGTCAGTCCATACGCCAAAGCGCACGAAACTGAAGCCGGTGGCTTTGACGCGCTCGGCGTCGGCAGCGGAGAAGGTCTGGACTTTGACCTGCACCCCGATGGTCTTGTTGGTAGGTAATGCCGGGAACAGTTCGCTGGCGTGGGCGTGGCTGGCGCTGCTGAGCAGCAACAGAGTCAGTGCGCCCAATCGGTTGAGATGAGCTGACTTCATGTCGGTTCTCCTGGTGAGAAATGACAACGGCGAAAAGGTATCTCGAGATAACTGTTTCGAAACTAACAATGGCGCTAAGTGCGCCAATGTTATTTTTTGTCAGGAAAAGAAGACCTGAAAATCACAGTTATTTTTAGTCCGGTAATTCTGTTTTGGCGGCTTTTGACGCTGTGGTACTTAATACGCTGGTACTAACAGGGCGAATCTATTTCTGAGTGCAGAATGATCTAGTGGGTTCATTAAGATCCGCTCTAGATGTTGGCAGAATGATATTACACAGGAATGTAAACCTTGTTCAAAAAGATCCTTGTCGTGTGCGTTGGCAATATTTGCCGAAGTCCGACAGCAGAACTTCTGCTGCGTAACGCGCTGACCCCATCAACCATCTCGGTGACTTCCGCAGGCCTCTGCGCACGGGTCGGCGAGGGCGTCGAAGCCTCGGCGCGCCAGGTCCTCGAAGACCACGGGCACAGCGCCGAAGGTTTCCAGGCCCGGCAATTGACCGCCGATATCGTCAATGAATCAGACCTGATTCTGGTCATGGAAAAGCAACATGTGAATCAGGTGTTGAAGATTGCCTCGCACGCCCGCGGCAAAGTGTTTCTGCTTGGCAAGTGGCAGAGCGAACGAGAAATACAGGATCCGTATCGTCAAGGTAAGGCCGCTTTTATTCATGCCCATGCATTGATTGAAGATGCTGTTAGCTCGTGGGCGCAGCGCCTCGGACATTGATGAATATTCTTCAGATCAGTGAATGGTAAGAACAGACTTATGCAGTTACCGTCAGTAATCGCCAACCGTGATAACGATCAAGACAGTATTGATCTTCTCGGCATATTCGGCAGTTTGATCGACCAGAAATGGCTGATCGGTGCATTCACCGGTGCCTTCATGGCCGCCGGCGTTGCCTATGCGGTATTGGCGACGCCGGTGTACCTGGCGAACGCGCTGGTGCAGGTCGAACCGAAAAAGAACGACATGCTCGGCTTCTCCGACCTCAGCAGCATGCTCGGTGGGCAATCGCCGTCGGTGACCGAAATCGGCATCATCAAGTCCCGCGCAGTGATCGGCAAAACCGTCGACGACCTGCGTCTGGACATCGACGTCACCCCCAACACCTTTCCGGTCATCGGCGGTTTTCTCGCCCGGCGTTATCGCGGCGAAACCGAGTTCAGCGTGGCGCCGCCGCGTTTTGGCTTTAACAGCTACGCCTGGGGCGGCGAGCGTCTGGAGTTTGCCCGGCTCAATTTGCCCAAGGAGCTGTTGGGCAAGAAGCTCACCCTGGTGGCTGGCGAACAACAGCACTTTCAGTTGCTCGATGACAACGACAATCTGCTGGTCGAGGGCGTCGCGGGCGAAGCCTTCGCCCAGGACGGGGTAGAGGGGCAGATCGAGCGCCTGCAAGCCAATCCTGGCACCCGCTTTGAAGTGGTGCGCAATCCACGGATCGTGACCATTCAGGGTTATCAGGATGCGCTGGATATTTCCGAGCAAGGTAAAGAGTCGGGGATCATTCGTCTGGCGCTGGCCAGTGCCGACGCGCCCGAGGCGGTGAGGATCCTCAACAAGATCGCTGCGCTGTATGTTGATCAGAACGTGCGCCGCACCTCGGCGGAAGCCGCGCAAAGCCTGGCGTTTCTGCAAAGCCAATTGCCGCAGGTCAAGCGTGATCTGGCCAAGGCCAGCGATGCGCTCAACGCCTATCAGACCCACGGCAAGACCGTGAACATTTCCCTGGAAACCCAGTCGGTACTCGGTCAGTCGGTGGCGCTGGAAACGCGGATTTCCGAGCTGAAAATGCAGCAGGCGGAACTGGATCGCAAGTTCACCAAGCAGCATCCGGCGTATCGCGCGCTGATGTCGCAGATCGGCGAGTTGACCCAGCAGCAGAAAGCACTGGAAGGCAAGGTCGGCGACCTGCCGGCCACGCAGCAGGAACTGCTCAACCTGACCCGCGATGTGGAAGTGGCCTCGCAGATCTACACGCAGTTGCTGAACAAGTCCCAGGAGCTGGACATTGTCCGCGCCGGCGCGGTGGGCAACGTGCGCTTGATCGACCCGGCGGATGTCGACCTGACCAGCCCGGTCAAACCGAAAAAAGCCCTGATCGTGCTGATCGCATCATTCCTCGGCGCCTTTCTCGGCGTGGCCCTGGTGCTGCTGCGCAAATCCCTGAGCAAAGGTCTCGAAGGCCCGGAAGCCATCGAGCAGCTCGGGCTGCCAGTGTACGCCTCGATTCCCTACAGCACCCTGCAGCGCGAAGAGGACGGCAAAAAGGTCCGGGCCAAAAACACCGCCGAGACACCGGCCTATCTGCTGGCGCTGCGCAACCCGACCGACCTGTCCATCGAGTCGATCCGCAGCCTGCGCACCTGCCTGCATTTCGCTGCGCTGGATTCGACCAACAACCGGATCATGATCTCCGGCCCGAGCCCGCAGGTCGGCAAGACCTTCGTCTCGTCGAACCTCGCGGCGGTCATGGCGCAAAGCGGACAGCGCGTGCTGCTGATCGACGCCGACATGCGTAAGGGCCATCTGCACAAGACGCTGAATGTGCCGATCGCCAATGGCCTGTCGGACCTGCTGGTCAAGCGCTGCAGCATCGAGCAGGCAATCAACCGGGTGGAAATCGACAACCTGCATTTCATCAGCCGTGGCCAGGTTCCGCCGAATCCCTCCGAGCTGCTGATGCACGCCAACTTCCGCGACTTGCTCGCCGAACTGAGTCAGCTTTATGACGTGGTGATCATCGATACGCCGCCACTGCTGGCGGTGACGGACGCGGCGATTGTCGGGCGCGAAGCCGGGATCAGCCTGATCGTCACGCGGTTTGCGGTGAACCCGGCCAAAGAGATTGAAATGACCATTCGCCGCTTCGCGCAGAACGGCATCGAGCTCAAGGGCGCAGTGTTCAACGGCGTCGAGAAGCGCGCTGCCAGTTACTACGGCAACGGCAACTACGGTTACTACAACTACGAATACGCGTCCGACAAGTCCTGAGTGTCAGCGATTGTCCTTACATGCAAGGAAGTGGGTGGGTTGTGAAAAAAATACTGCACGTGGCTGAAACGATAAAAGGTGGAGTCGCCACCGTGATCCGCACCATCTCGGCGTCTCCCGAAGGCCAGGACTCGAATTACGAACTGGTCTATCTGGTGCCGCTCGATCAGAAAAAAGAGCTGCACGGTATCAATGAACAGCAGATTCGCACGTTCGAGCGCAGCGGCCGTGATGTGCGTTCGCTGCTGCGTTTTGCCTGGCAACTGACCCGAGTGATGCTCAAGGAAAAACCCGATGTAGTGCATTTGCACAGCACTTTTTCCGGGGTGATCGGGCGGGTGGTCTGTGTGCTTCTGCGACCGTGGCGCAAGCCGAAAATCGTCTATTGCCCGCACGCGTTTTCGTTCCTGATGGAAAGCTCGCCGACCAAGCAGAAGCTCTACGCGTGGATCGAGCGTGTGCTGCAGAGAGTCACCGACGTGATCATCTGCGTCAGTCGTTACGAAATGGACAAGGCCGCGCGGTTCGGCATTCAGCGCTCGCGCATGAAGCTGATCTACAACGGCATCCATCAGCGCGACGAGGCGCCGAAGGCCGAAAGTCCCGCGCCGATCCATCTGCTGTTCGTCGGTCGTCTCGACTACCAGAAAGGCTTCGACGTGTTGCTCAAGGCCTTCGCCAAAGTGCAGCGCAGCGATCTGAAACTGACGGTGGTCGGCAGCGCGGTCAACGAGGACACGGTCGAATGCCCCGAGATGGACGCGGTCGAGTACCTGCCGTGGGTCACCCCGGCCGAAGTGCAGGCGCTGTATCAACAGGCCGATGCGCTGATCGTCCCGAGCCGCTGGGAGGGCTTCGCCATGGTGCCGCTGGAAGGCATGGCCATGGGTTTGCCGGTGATCGCCAGCAACTGCACGTCGCTGCCCGAACTGGTCACCCATGAAGTGTCCGGCTACGTCTTTCCCACCGGTGATCACCAGGCGTTGGCCGATGTGCTGGCGCGAATCCAGAAGCCGCGGTTGCTCGACCTCGGCTGCGAAGGCCGGAACATCGTGCGCGAGCGTTTCAGCGCCGCCCTGATGATCCGCCAGACCTACGACGTGTATTGCGCTCCCACTTATTAAGTAGAACTCAAGCTTATGAACGTAACGATTTTGCATGGCTACAGTGCGTCCAACTCCGGTGACGGCCTGCTCGTCGATCTGGCCATCGCGCTGGTGCAGCGCAACTTTGGCGAAGACACCGCGATCAATGTCGTGGCGTCCGATCCGCAGTCTTTCGCCTACCTGCCGCACCCGCGTTTTGACGCGCCGGTGATGGCGGCCAAGGGGCTGGGGCGGGTCAAGCAGGCGGTGTTCCTCAATCAGTCGTATGCCGGGTTGGCGGATCTGTTGCGCAAGACCGATCTGATCGTTGGCGTCGGTGGCGGCTACATGCGTTCGAAAAGTGCCTTCGAACACATCAAGCTGAAACTCGGTCACGCCAAGCAACTGGAAACGGCGATCCTCAGCAAGGTGCCGTCGGTATACCTGCCGCAAAGCATCGGCCCGTTCCATGGCGAGAGCCGCAAGATCGTCGAGCACTACGCCAGCGCCGATGCGGTGTTCGTGCGCGATAACCGTTCCTCGGCGATGTTCGATGCCTGCGAAAATGTCTATCGCGCGCCGGATCTGGCGGTGCAATCGTTGGCCAGCAAGATCCTTCAGCAACCCAAGTTCACCCGCTGCGCCGCATCGCCGGCCACCGTGTGTGTGGTGCTGCGCAAGCCGCCGGAGTGGAGCAAGGACAAGAAAGTCGCCTACGTCGCCAACCTGAAGTTGCTGCTGCAGCGCCTGAAGAACAAAAGCAAAGTGGTCTGCGCGGTGCAGAGCGCCGTTCGCGGCAACGATGACGGTGCGTTCTATCGCGAGTTGGGCATCAGCGAAGACCTGCTGCCGTTGAAGGCGACGATTGCCAAATATCAGCCGGACCTGGTGATCTCGGTACGCCTGCACGGCGCCATCGAATCGCTGTTGTCCGGGGTCCCGGCGTACCACATCAGCTATGAGCGCAAAGGCTTTGGCGCCTATCAGGACATGGGCGTGGAAGATTGGGTGATCAATGGCGGCGACATCGATGTCGACACCATCATCGACACTGTTTACGCGCCAAATGCGCTGTCGAATTTCGGCAAGCGCCTGACCGACACCTGCCGCGAGATCGAGGCAAAAACCGTGGCCATGGACGAGATCATCAAAGGGATCGTTCGATGATATTTCGCCTGCTGCTGCGCGGCGGAGCGCTAGGCGCGAAGTTCTTGCTGGTGTTGGCCATCACCCATTACCTGGGCTACGAAGCGCTGGGGTTTTACGGGGTGGTGGTCGCAGCGTCGCTGATCGCCTCGAAGTTCTACAGCGTTGGTTTCAGTTCCGAGATCAATCGGCTGATCAGCGTCGGCGGCAGCTCGCGGCGGGTGGTCGACAAAGTCCTGTTGCTGTATCTGGCAGTGGGGCTGCTGCTGTCGCTGGTGACAGTGGGGATTTACTCGCTGTTCCAGCAGGTCGAGGCGAGCACCGCGTTGATCCTTTGCGTGACGCTGGTGCTGCTCACCGAACACCTGTCGTTCGAGATCAATTCGTTCGTGTTCTCCGCACAGAAAGCCACGGCGGGCGCGCTGCTGTTCTTCATCAAGACCGGCCTCTGGGCGCTGCTGGCGGTGGGCGGAATGATGCTCGACTGGGTGTCCGGGATCGCCAGTGTGTTGTGGCTGTGGGTGGCCGCCAACGTGCTGGTGATCATCGCCGGTTACCTGATCGTGGTGAACGTGCACAAGGGTCGGGTCAGTGCGGCGCTGACGACGGCGACCGTGTGGAAAGCCGGGTTGCCGTTCTATTTCGGTACGGGGTTGATCGCGCTCAGTCAGTACGCCGAGCGCTTTCTGATTGCCGACGTCGAACCTTACGCTAGCCTCGGTAAATACGTGTACGCGTGGTCGGCGGCGAATACCTTGCAGGCGCTGTCTTACGCGGTGGTGGCGGTGGTCGGCATTCCGGTGTTGGCCAAGCGTTTCCAGGCGGATCAGCAGGCGTTCACGGTCAGGCACTTGTTCGTCAACAAATGGGTGATGCGCTCGCTGCTGGTGTCGGCGGCGGTGGCGGTGCTGATCTATCTGTTCTTCAACGTGGTGCTCGATTACGTCGCCAGCAGCGTGCCGCGTCCGGACAACGCGATCCTCGGTGTGCTGATCTTTTCCTTCGCCCTGCGGGCCATTGGCGACATCGTCTGGGGCGGTCTGATTGCCTCGAAAAACAGTCGAGTGTCATTCGCCAGTGCGGCGATCTGCCTGCTGGTGTCGGTACCGGTCAGCTACCTGCTAATCAAGCACTATTCGATTTACGGCGCGGCGTGGGGCAATGTCTTCGCGATCATCGTGCAGCTCGGGGTAATCGCCGTGTTGACCCGGGCGACCCATGCCAAAGGGGCGCTGGCATGGGGTTGAAGTTGCCGTGCATCGAGTTTCGTGGACGCAAACTCGATTCGTCGCTGTCGTTCCTGATTCTGTTCACCGGGCTGTTTCTGTCGGTGGCGATGCCGCTGCTGATCCCGCGCGATCCAGGCCCGGATGCGATGACCTTGTGGTCGTCCTATGCACGGGCCGACAACTGCAATTTCTGGAACCCGTTCTCGCCGGACCGTTCCTCCTACGAGTGTTCGGCGTTCCTGCTGCGGCCCACCGGGATCAACCTGACCAACGCCTGGGCATACGGGATGTTCTGCAATTTCTTCCTCACGGCAATTCCGGTGGTGGTGTTCCGGCGCATGCCGCTGGCGATCTTCGGCACCCTGTGTCTGTGGGGGATTGTGCGTTCGTTTTTTCTGGAAAACCTGACCAAGGAAATCATCGTTTCGGTGGCGGTGCTGAGCATTTTGTTCAGCTCGCTGACGCGTAAATACCGCGGCGGATTTTTTCTCTCGGCGGTGATCTACGGCGTCCTGATCCGCCCTTACTGGATTCTGTTTTCACTGTCGTGGGTGGGCGTCTGCGTGATGAAGAAGTACGTGTCACGCTTCACCTTCTTCCTGATGCTGTTCCTGTTTTATCTGGCCGTCGCCATGGCGATTCAGCTGGCGCTGGGTTTTCCGGTGTCGTCGATTCGCGCCAGCAACAACGAGCTGCGCACGGCGGGGGAGGAGGGCTCGAAATCGCTGATCGTCTCGTGGCTCAGCGGCAGTGACTTCGTCTCGCAGGCGCTGGACTCGATGATCATTTTCTTCCGGCTGTCGTTTCCGGTGGAGCTGATTCTGCTCTCGGGGCCGGGGCAGGTGATTTTCGTCGCGCTGATGATCATGACCGCGCTGCTGCTGTTCAAAGTCATCACTTCCACCGACTACAAAGGTGCGCCGATCGAGACCAAACCCAAGGAGCTGATCGCGATTCCGCTGGCGTTCCTGCTGGTGCAGGGTTTGTTCGAGCCGGACTTCGGCTCCTTCGCCCGGCACTTTTCCATGGTGGTGCCGGTGCTGTTTGTCGGCCTCGGCTTGATGTTGCGCGCGAACAAACCGGTGCGGGTTGAATCAAGAGTTCTGAATTAAGGCAGGTGCTGTATGTCGAGCAAGAAAAAATCGCTGGAGATTGAAACCCTGCGTGGCCTGGCGTGCCTGCTGCTGGTGCTCTATCACGTCATCGGCCCGTTGGGCGGGGGGCTGAAGATTGATCTGGGATCGCCGTTCCGGGTGATCGCCGACTCGATGGTGTACGTGCGCATGCCGCTGTTCACCTTCATTTCCGGCTACATCTATTCGATCTACAAAATTCGCGGCAATGACTTTTCCGCGTTCTTCAGCGGCAAGGTGCGGCGGCTGATCGTGCCGCTGTTTTGCGTCGGCGTGCCGTTCTCGGTGTTGCAGGCGGTGGGGCCGGGGGTGAACAAGGACGTCGGGGTGATCGATGCGTTGTTATCGTTCTGGGTGCCGGTCAACCACTTCTGGTTCTTGCAGGCGGTGTTCATCATTTTCATGTTCGTCGGCCTGCTGGAATGGCGCGGGATGCTGCGCTCGATGACGCGCTTGTACCTGCTGTTCGCCTTCGCCGCTGCGGTGTTTCTGTTGCCACCATTCAAGCTCGATGCGTTCGGTATCAATGGTGCGATTTACCTGCTGCCGTTTTTTGTGGCGGGGATGATCGGCCAGGAAAATGTCGAGGCGTTGAAGCAACGCTTCAAGGTGATCGGGCCGCTGGTGTTTGTGCTGATCTCGCTGACGCTGCTGTACGTGGCGGCGATTGACCGTGAGTTGATCGTCGACCGCCGCAGCCTGATCGGTCTGACCGTGGGCTGCGTGTCGTGCATCGCCTTGCTGTCGAGTGACATGCGCTCGAAGTGGCTGACCTGGCTGGGCGGTTACTCTTACGCGATCTTTCTGTTCCACGTGCTGTTCGCGGCGACGTCGCGGTTCGTCATGGGGCGGCTGGGGGTGAAGGACGAAAGTATTCTGGTCGTCAGCGGCTTGCTGTTCGGCTTGTTGGGGCCGGTGGTGCTGTCGATGATTTTCAGTCGCTTCAATGTGACTTCGGTGCTGTTTCTGGGGGAGCGTGCGGCGAAGAAAAAAATCGCAGCGAGCGTTACTCCGGTGGTGCCGGCCAGTAGCTGAAAAGCTTCGCGAGCAAGCCCGCTCCCACAGGGTTCGGTGCTGGACACAAATTCAGCAGATGACAGGAATTCCTGTAGGAGTGAGCCTGCTCGCGATAGCGGTATGTCAATCAGAGTTGCACCGTCTGAATCAACGCCATCGCGAGCAGGCTCACTCCTACAATGGATCTGGGTCGAACTCCAGTCCCCTCATTCCAGACTGAAGGAAACAATGCATGTTGGCAGTAGATGACGCTCAGCCCGTCGCCGCGTCGGTGGTTGAAGCAGGCGATGCCCGCGAGCGCTTTGCGCAGTGGCGCGAGGGCAAGGCCGGGAAGGTCTTGTCGGTCTCGGTGATCGGCGACAGCTACAGCGCCGGGCAGGATTTCTATCTGAACAAACTGGTGCAGCGCGTGGCCGGCGAGGTCGGTTTTGCCGGTCCCGGTTATGTCGGTTTCAACCATGGTGCGGCGCTCGGTGGCACGCATTTCAAATACACCCGCAGCAGCGAAAAATACTTCGGTGGTGGCTGGCAAGTGTCCGGTCTCGGCCAGGCCAGCCCCGACAGCCGTACGGTGACCGGCAAGCCCGGCGCCTGGCTGCAAATCGACGCCAGCCCGACACCCGCCATCGACACCCAGGTCACCCAGGCGAAATTGCTCTACCTGGGCAACGGCGAGCCGAGTGAGCTGCGTTATCGCTGGACGCCCTCGCAAGACTGGCAGCCATTGACGCTCAAGGGTTCGGGCGTGCAGGACGTACCGCTCGCAGGTCTTTCGGCAGCCGCAGACTGGTCATTCAAACTGGAAGTGGTGAAGGGCGCGCCGACCTTGTTCGGCCTGTGGCTGAGCAACGATCAGCACGGTGTGCGAGTCTCGAAACTGGCGGCCTCGGGCGCGGCCTCGGCGGACTTTTACCACCGGGATCGGCAATGGCAGGTGCAGTGGAAAGCCGCCGTGTCGAAGATTCCTGCCGACGTCTATCTGATCATGCTCGGCGGCAACGACCAGGGCTTCGGGATCAAGCCCGCGCAGTATCTGCAAAATGTTCAGGGTCTGGTGGCGATGATCCGCGAGATTCAACCGGCGGCGAGCATCAATCTGATCATGCGTCAGGACACCACGCGTTCCAGTGCCTATCCGATGTCGGCGTATGCGCAGGTCTTGCAGCCGTGGGCGCATGAGCAGCAGCTGGGTTTTGCCAATCTGCAATGTGCGTTCGGTCCTGACGTCAAACGCTATGCGGCGGCGATGATCGGCCTGGACAAGATTCATCCGCAGCCGGCGACGGGCGGGAAGGTGATTGCCGATTACTTCTACCGCTGGATTGTCAGTGGCATCAACACAGAGAGTTGCGACCCCACCAAACCCCTGTAGGAGCTGCGGCACGCTGCGATCTTTTGATCTTGTTTTTTTCAAGATCAGGATCAAAAGATCGCAGCGTGCCGCAGCTCCTACAGGGGAGCGTTTATTGGAATTGGTCTATCTGGCTCAGGAGCTCAGCCATTTTCTGCGGCATCAGTTGCGTGGCACACCGCGTCTCGACATTGATGATGATCGCCGGCTCGTTGCAGCACAGGCGTACGCGGAAGCGCCAGTCGCTGAAGATCACTTTCAACCCATCACGGTCGTCCATTTCCAGCGCCTGCTCGGCGTAGCGTTGCTTCAGATGGGCGAGCAGGGGATAGGGATCCGCCAGCGCTCGGCGAATGTCGCCGGACGCCGGAAACATGCCGATGCGCTCCACCAGCAGAATGCTGCCCAGCCACGACTCGTTGGCGCTTGGCAGCGGCTGATGGCGTGGCAGCCAGCTCACCGCCCCGAGGTTGCCCACCTCCCGTTCAATCTCTGCTGCATGCTGTGCCATGTTCATGGGTTGCCTCCGGAAAAGAGCAGTGGGCGGGGACCGTCTCAGCGGCCCTTGAGGTAGACGTTGTCGTAGCAGAAGTTGGTCGCCTGCAGGTAACCCTCGGCGTCGCCGCAGTCGAAGCGCAGGCCCTTGAACTTGTAGGCCAGCACGCAGCCGTTCTGCGCCTGTTTCATCAGCGCGTCGGTGATCTGGATCTCGCCGCCCTTGCCTGGTTGGGTGTCGGCGATCAGGTCGAAGATGTCCGGGGTTAGGATGTAGCGGCCGATGATCGCCAGGTTCGACGGGGCGTCCTGCGGCGCGGGTTTCTCCACCATGTTATTGACCCGGTAGATGCCGTCGGAAATCAGCTCGCCGGCGATCACCCCGTACTTGTGGGTCTGATCGGCCGGGACTTCCTGGATGGCGACGATCGAGCAGCGGAATTTCTTGTACAGCTGGATCATCTGCGTCAGCACGCCGTCACCTTCCAGGTTCAGGCACAGGTCATCGGCCAGCACCACGGCGAAGGGTTCATCACCGATCAACGGGCGGCCGCTGAGAATCGCGTGACCGAGGCCTTTCATTTCCACCTGACGGGTGTAGGAGAAGGTGCAGGTGTCGATCAGTTCGCGGGTGCCGGCGAGGAATTTCTCTTTCTCGGTGCCGCGGATCTGGTGTTCGAGTTCGTAGCTGATATCGAAGTGGTCTTCCAGCGCACGCTTGCCCCGACCGGTGACGATGGCCATGTGTTGCAGGCCGGCGTCCCGTGCTTCTTCAACGGCGTATTCGATCAACGGCTTGTTGACGATCGGCAGCATCTCTTTCGGCATGGCTTTGGTCGCCGGCAAGAAACGCGTGCCGTAGCCGGCAGCGGGGAACAAACATTTACGAATCATAAAAGTATCCTGGACAGTCATGGAACACAGGCAACGGACGCGCACACTTACGAAAGTGCACAAGTTTCAATGATGATTGAACGAGTGCTTTAATACCTGAGTCAGGTTGTTAATGGCAATTAGTGTGAAGGGTAAAACATGACAATGTTATGAGATGTCGGTAATAACATTATTAGTTATTTTTAGTCGGTATCTGTTGATAGTGATGAGTGTACTTGGGGTGCTAATAAGTACCGGGCATACAGTTTGACCTGCAAAAATATTTATTGCCAGTGGTTGAACTAATTTTGTTTGAGGCTGTTGTCGTCCTTATTTGTGTGGTGCGCCACAGATTCAATGAAAGGGACTTGACAGGCTACTTGTCACTTATCCAATGACGGACCGCGCTATGAAGATTCTGGTAACGGGTGGCGCCGGCTATATCGGCTCGCACACCACACTTGCGCTGCTTGAAGCAGGTTATGAAGTTGTTGTACTGGATAATCTTTGCAACAGCAGCGATGCGGCACTGCACGCGATAGAAGGTATCTGCGGCAAAAGCGCGTTGATGATTCGCGGCGATGTCTGCGACCGGGCGTTGCTCGACCGGATTTTCCGCGAGCATGCGATCGACGCGGTGCTGCATTTTGCCGGGCTCAAGGCCGTCGGCGAAAGCGTGCGCAAGCCGCTGGATTACTACGAGAACAACGTCGGCGGCAGCATCACGCTGTGTCAGGCGATGGCAGCGGCCGGGGTGTTCCGGCTGGTGTTCAGCTCCTCGGCCACGGTGTATGGCGAGCCTGAGCAGATGCCGATCCGCGAGGACTTCCCCACCGGCATTCCGACCAACCCTTACGGTCAATCCAAGCTGATCGTCGAGAATGTGCTGCGCGACCTGAGCCAGGCCGAGCCGCGCTGGAGCATCGCCTTGCTGCGTTACTTCAACCCGATCGGCGCCCATCACAGCGGACACATGGGCGAAGACCCCAGCGGCATTCCCAATAACCTGCTGCCTTACATCAGCCAGGTGGCGGTCGGCAGCCTGCAGGAGTTGTCGATTTTCGGTGACGATTACCCGACGATCGACGGCACCGGGGTGCGTGATTACATCCACGTCGTCGACCTTGCCGATGGCCATCTCAAAGCCTTGCAATCGATTGCCGACCGTCCGGGCATTCACACCTGGAACCTCGGCACCGGCGACGGCTACAGCGTGATGCAAGTGCTGCATGCCTTCGAACAGGCCAGCGGACGACCGGTGCCGTACCGGGTCATGCCGCGGCGCAGCGGGGACATCGCCGAGAGCTGGGCCGATGCCTCGAAAGCGCAAAAAGAACTCGGCTGGAAAGCCACGCGCAGTTTGCAGGATATGGTTACCGATACCTGGCGATGGCAATCGAACCATCCGCGCGGTTATCTCGAATGATGTCGTTCTAATACTGAATGTTAGTTTCGGTCAGCTGTTAGATATCGTCGGGAAAATACGCTGGAAATGCCTTTTGCAAGTCCGTAGATATAAACCTGCCGTTCGACTTTTATCAGTTGCGTAAGACTGTGAAAGAACGACGGATCTTGTTCGCGCTTTTTGCGGACTTGAACGCTACCACCGCTAACACAGGTCGGTTTTTAACAGGCCGAATGTTAGAAAGGAGTTGATATGAAAAAAGTGATGGCGATTGCCCTGTTGACGATGTTGAGCAACTGGGCGTCCGCCGCTGAAGCGCCGCTAACTGCGGTGACCAATGTATCTGGCAGTGTTGCGGCTTCTACAGCGCCGGCTGCCAGTGCGGCAATGGTTGCCAGTGCAGTCGCAGCGTCCAACAGCGGCGGAAGTGCCAACGGCGGTACCACTGGCACCACCGGTACTACCGGCACCACCGGCACGCACAACTAACAGGAACATTTGTTAGTGCAGTACAGGGTCGCCCGACGCAAGTCGGGTGACTTTGTTTTTAGATCCGCCCTTGAATAGCGTAGTGCCATTATGACTCGTAGTTTTTCTCTTTTGCTGTTGGCAAGTATCGCTTTGCAAGGTTGCATGTTTTCCCCCGGCCAATACCTGAGCACCGGCGACATCACGCGCCAGGGCGCCAGCGAAAGCAGTCGGGTCGAGCTGATTCCGATTACGCCCAAGCTGATCTCGATGACCCGCGCCACGCAAAAGCGTGAGACGGTGCCATCGGAACTGTTGGCGACGCCGGCGGAATACCGTATCGGCAGCAACGATGTGCTGTACATCACGGTCTGGGATCACCCGGAGCTGACGGCGCCATCGGGGGCACAACAGCAGATCGACGCCAACGGTCGACTGGTGCGCTCCGATGGCACGCTGTACTACCCATTCATCAAGGAAGTGCAGGCGGCCGGCAAGACTATTCAACAGTTGCGCTCGGACATCGAATCCCGCCTGTCGGCGTTCATCGCCGAGCCGCAAGTGGATGTCGCGGTGCTGCGTTTCGCCAGTCAGAAAGTAGTGGTCTCGGGCGCTGTGGCCAAGGCCGGGCCACAACCGATTTCCACCAATCCGTTGAGCGTGGTCGAAGCCCTCGGTACTGCCGGCATCGACACCAATAACGCCGATCTGTCGGGCCTGCTGCTGACCCGCAATGGCCGGGTGTATCCGCTCAATCTCGACTCGCTGAACCAGCAGGATTCCGAGTTGCAGCACGTCTTCCTCAAGGGCGGCGATCAGCTGTATCTGCCGTACAACGACAACAAGCGCATCTACGTCATGGGCGAAGTCAATCAGCCCCGTGCGCTGAGCTTCAAGACCGCGACGATGAACCTCTCCGACGTGCTCGGTTCGGTCGGCGGCCTGAGTCAGACCACTTCCAACGGTAACGCGGTGTACGTGATTCGCGGGGTGGAAAACCTCGATGTCGAGCCGGCGAAGATTTATCAACTGGAAGCCCAGTCGCCGACCGCCATGGCCCTCGCTTCGCACTTTGAAGTGCGTCCGCAGGACGTGGTCTATGTCGGCCCGGCCAACGTCACGCGCTGGAACCGCTTCATCAGCCAACTGGTGCCGTCTGCATCGATTGTCGGGACCGGGGCTTCCGCTGCGAAGAACTGGAGCGAATTCAGTAACAACAGCAAATAAGGCCGACCGTGAAAACCTTGAAAGTTGGCGCCTGCCTGATGGCGGCCTTGATGTTGTGTGGCTGTAACCCGCTGATGACCGCTTCGGTGCGCAACCTCAAGTCGGCGGTGATCGGCCCGGATGAACTGGACGTGAGCGCGGCCCAGGTGGCCGAGGTCAAGTACCCGCAAATCAAACTGACCACGCCGTCCGGCTCCGGGGTGCTGGCGCTGGTGCGCGAGCGCGACGACCTGCAGTTCTGGGTCGCCTCCGGCAAGCAGGTGTTGCTGCTGCGTGACGGCCTCGCCGTGCGCACCATCGGCCTCGGCGTCGAGGGCGATCTGGACGGCACGCGGCTGGCCGACAACGCGCCGTTCAAACGCGGCCTGCATCAAGTCGCCGATGGTTTCACCAGTCAGCGCTGGATCGACCTGTACAAGGGCCAGGAAGTCGGTTTGATCGTCAACAGCCGGTTCTCCCGTCGATCCACGCAAACCCTGCAAATTCTCGACAAGGAATACACCGTGCTGCGTGTCGACGAACGCATCGACGTCCCGGCCATCGGCCTGCGCGCGACCAACCATTACTGGGTCGATCCGCTGGACGGTTTCATCCTGCAGAGCGAGCAGCAACTGAGCGCGCAAATGCGTGTGCGCATCGTGCAACTGACCCCCGATCGCAGGCACCTGCCGTGAAGCGCTTACGGATGTTATCGGCGGGTTTGCTGTTGCTCAGTGGCGTCAGTCAGGCAGCGGTCACGGTCAGCGGCGATGTCGCCAACCCGGGGCCGGTGGAATTGCCGCCGGGCGGGCGCTTGCTCGACGTGATCAGCGTGGCGGTGCCGGATGCTGAAGGTTACTGGCTGGCCGGCGAGTTGCTGCGCCAGTCGTTGCTGGAACAGCAGGCGCGGCTCAAGGCCGGGGTGTTGTTCGATCTCGATGTGTTGCAGCGCATGGCTTCGTTGTTTGACCGCCCGAGTCGCGCGGCGCTGGCGCTGCGCCTGACCGAACAGGTGCGGCAGATGCCGGTCACCGGCCGCCAGGTCGCGGATCTCGATCCGGTCGCGGTGGAAGTCGGTTTTGCGCGCAACATTCGTCTCGACGATGGCGATCGGCTGATCTACCCGAAACGGGTCGACGAGGTGCAAGTCTTGGGCGCGGTTGCCGAAACCTGTCACCTGCCTTATCAGCCTCTGCTGGAGGCGCGCGAGTACCTGGAAAGCTGCACGCCGCTGGACGATGCCGAGGCCGATTACTTGTGGCTGATCCAGCCCAATGGCGCGGTCCGGCGCGTGGGCATTGCGCACTGGAATCGCGAGAGCGGGCAGTTTCCCGTGGCCGGCAGCAAGATTCTGGTGCCGGTGAAAAACGATGATCTGGATCCGCCTGTTCCTGAACTGAATCAGCAGTTGGCCGAATTGATTGCCACGCAGCTGGCTGAGGTGGTTCGTTGAAGTTACGTGTTGCAGCTGTGTTGTTATTGCCGTGCGGTCTGGTGCATGCCGAGCCGCGTATTACCCAGAATGATTTCGGTGGCACCGGTCTGTTGCAGACCCCGACCGCGCGCATGGCCCCGGCCGGAGAGCTGAGCGTCAACGCCAACCGCACCGAGCCTTACAGCCGTTACAGCGTGTCGTTGCAGCCACTGGACTGGCTCGAAGGTTCGTTTCGCTACACCGCGATCACCAACCGGCCGTACGGCTCCGAGGCGCTGAGCGGCAGCCAGAGCTATAAGGACAAGGCGGTCGACGTCAAAGTCCGGCTGTGGGAGGAGAGCCACTGGGCGCCGGATTTCGCGTTGGGCTTCCGAGACATCGGCGGTACGGGCCTGTTCTCCAGTGAGTTTTTTGTCGCCAACAAGCGCTTCGACAATTTTGATTTCAGCGCCGGCATTGCCTGGGGTTATCTGGGTAATCGCGGCGACCTCGACAACCCGCTGGGTTACGTCAGTGATCGCTTCGATACCCGACCGGCCCTCGAGGGCACCGGTGACGTCAACTCGGGCTCGTACTTTCGCGGCAAGCCGTCGTTCTTCGGCGGTGTGAGCTATCAGACGCCGTGGGATCGACTCAGTCTGAAACTCGAATACGAAGGCAACGACTACAAGCACGAGCCGAAAGACAACGTGATCAAGCAAGACTCGCCGATCAACTTCGGCGCGGTGTTCAAAGTGGCGGATTCGGTGGACGTCAGCGCGGCATGGGAGCGCGGCAACACGGCGATGTTCGGCATCACTTTCCACACCAATTTCGTCAGCCGCAAAGCGCCGGTCAAGACTTACGATCCGACGCCTGAACCGCTGCCGGCGAAGATGCCGACCACGCCGATGGAACAGGTCAACTGGGCCGACGTTTCGCAGCGTCTGCAGCAGAATGCCGGGTACAAGGTCGAGCGCATCAGCCAGCGTGATTCCGAGCTGATCGTCTACGGCGAGCAGCAGCGCTACTTCCATTCGTCGAAGGCTGTCGGCCGCGCGAGCCGGATTCTCGACAACAGTGTGAACGACGACATCAACTGGTTCACCGTGGTCAACAAACGCTACGACCTGCCGCTGGAAGAGACCAGCGTGCCGCGCCAGACCTTCCGCGAAGTGATCAACAACGAGGAGCCGCTGGAGTCGCTGCACCGCACCACCGAGATCAACCCGGCGATGCCGCACAACGAGAAAACCCTCTACAGCGAAGCACCGCAGCATTTCAGTTATGGCGTCGGTCTGGGCTTCAAGCAAAACGTCGGCGGCCCGGATGGCTTGCTCTATCAATTCAGTGCCGATGCGGACGCCGAGTACCGCTTCAATCGCAACACCTGGTGGAGCGGTCTGCTCAGTGCCAACCTGGCGAACAACTTCGACAAGTTCACCTACGATGCGCCGAGCGGTCTGCCGCGGGTGCGTACCGATTTGCGTCAGTACCTGACCACCTCGGAAGTGACCATGCCGCTGTTCCAGGTCAGCCATGCCGAGCAGTTGGACAAGGACCTGTATGGCATGGTCTACGGCGGGTATCTGGAGTCGATGTTCGCCGGCGTCGGCGGTGAGGTGCTGTTCCGGCCGACCGGCGAGCGCTGGTCGGTGGGGGCGGACCTGAACTATGTGCGTCAGCGCGAGTTCGACCAGGGTTTCGGCTTGCGCGACTACTCGGTCTGGACCGGGCACGTCACCGGTTATACCGACCTGCCGTATGACACGTTGGCAGCGGTCAGCGTCGGTCGCTACCTGGCCGGCGACTGGGGCGGTACGCTCGACATTTCCCGCGAGTTCTTCAACGGCGTGCGTTTCGGCGCCTGGGCGACGATCACCACCGCTGGCAGTGCCGAGTACGGGGAGGGTAGTTTCGACAAAGGCATCTACCTGTCGATCCCGTTCGACGAAATGATGAGCATGTCGACCATGCGCCGCGCCAACCTGGTCTGGGCCCCCCTGACCCGTGACGGCGGCGCCAGGCTCAACCGCAGCTTCCAGCTGCACTCGATGACGGATAGCCGCGAGGGCGACATGTTCTATCGCAACTTCTCGAAGATTACCGAGTAATCCCGAGAACCCCTTGAGACCGGTGGGAGCGGGCTTGCTCGCGAAGGCGTCGGCACATTCGACATCTCTGTCGCCTGACCCACCGCTTTCGCGGGCAAGCCACGCTCCCACATTGGATCGGGGTGACGCGGATATCTCGATCCACACCGAGATCCCCTGTGGGAGCGGGCTTGCCCGCGAAGGCGTCGGCACATTCAGCATATGTGCTTCCTGATCCACCGCTTTCGCGGGCAAGCCACGCTCCCACAGTGGAACGGAGCGAAGCGAATATCTCGATCTACACCGAGATCCCCTGTGGGAGCGGGTTGAAGCGAATATCTCGATCCCCCTCCCGATCCCTGTGGGAGCGACCCTACTCGCGAAGGCGCCAGTCCATTCAAAATCCAAGTTGCCTGACCCACCGCTATCGCTTGCAGGCAAGCTCCCACAGTGATTTTGTGGTGTTCCCGATTTGAGTGAACGCCGCCGAACCCTGTGGGAGCGGGCTTGCCCGCGAAGGCGCCATCACTGCCACCATCGCAACTACCTGACTCCACCACCAAATCCCGCCCACAAAAAAGGGGACTTTCGTCCCCTTGCGGTATCGCCTGGCCGATCACCAGTCCATCAATAAATATCTTTCGACAACAACGTAAACGGTGTCTTCACCAGGATCTTCAGATCCAGCCACAACGACCAGTTGTTGATGTAATGCAGGTCCATCTCCACACGCCGCTGCATCTTGTCGATGGTGTCGGTCTCGCCACGGCAGCCGCTGATTTGCGCCAGCCCGGTAATACCCGGTTTGATTCGATGACGAGCCATGTACGCGAGAATTTTTCCCGAGTAGTAGTGGTTGTGCGCCACCGCGTGCGGACGTGGACCGACCAGGGCCATCTGCCCTTGCAGCACGTTGAACAACTGCGGCAATTCGTCCAGCGAAGTACGGCGGATGAAGCGGCCGACAGCGGTGATGCGCGAGTCATTACGGCTGGCCTGGACCACTTCACGATCATCGTGCACGCGCATCGAGCGGAATTTCCAGACCTGAATCACCTTGCCGTTCCAGCCGTGACGATCCTGCTTGAAGAACACCGGGCCCGGCGAGTTGATCTTCACCGCCAACGCGATGAACAGCAGCACCGGACTCAACAGAATGATCGCCAGCAGCGCCACGCCTTTTTCCACCAGGCTTTTGCTCAGCGCAGCAGTAGGGCGGCTGGTCAGCGGGCTTTCGTTGAGGCAGATCGCCGGCAGACCGTCCACGACCTTCACCGAGTGGTTGAGCAGGGTCAGGCTGTTCAAGTCCGGCACCCAGACCACATCGACGTTGGCACCGAGCAAATCGACGTACATCGCTTCGATTTTCGCGGCTTCGGCCAGCGGCAGAGTGATGTACAAACGGCGGATGTCATGGTCTTTGATCAGCTCGAGCAAATCTTCCTGATCACCGACCACACGCGGCGCATCCGCATCCAGATTCGGCGTCGCGCCATTGCTGACCAGACCTACCAATGGCAGGTTTTCCACCTGACTGATCTTCTTCGCCAGACCCAGTGCCAACTCGCCGGTGCCGACGATCAACGTCTTCTGCGCACTAGTGCGGGAACGCTGGTAGTACTTGGAAAAGGCATGCAACGGCGCATACAGCAACGCCTGGCCGAGGAAGCCGTAGACCGCCCAGCTCAGCGTCACCTCGCGGGAGAACACCTCGTCGGCCTTGCACACGAACGCGATACAGGCCAGCGCCACCATGGTCATCGACCAGCCCATGAACAAACGTCCGAGCCCGGTCAGGTAATTGTCCTGTTTGCGATACACGCCGCTGAACGTATACGCCGGCACCGAGGCCAGTACCGCCAATGTCGCGCACATGCGGTAATAGAACTCAACCGTTCCCGTATGCCGCTCCGCGAGGATGAACAACAACGCAACAATGAAACCCTGCGCCAGCGCCCATTGGCCCCAGAAGGTAAGTCCCTTGAGGCCGTTATTTCGATTGATCCGTAGAGAAAGTTCCATGAGATATCCCCAGAAATACGTCCATTCAGGTTTCGACAGTTGAAGTCCGAGTTGCTAGTAGGCTTGTTGTTGTTATTGGACGAGTGTCCTGAGGTAACAACGTCGATAAGCCGAACTGTCGTCAATCAATAGACTAATTTATTGTCGGAGAGGGTGTCTGACGAGTTCTAACAAGATGGCATAGTGCCAACTTTCTAATAATCAAATACAAGGTTGTTAGAAAAGGTCGCAGAGCAGGGGGTGAATAAATTATGTTGTGTTTGTTACTGTAGGAGGGGTGGAGGCAGGGAGCTTTTATTATCAAGGGAGGTGAATCAAACAGAGTGCTCTTGTTGTTTTTGTAATCGCACCGTTTTCTGTTTGTTCTGTTCGCGGATAGCGTCGCTGTTTACGCAACGATGTCCTGGATGAGGCAATAACCGCGGTTTCTTACGGCACGAAACAGACGCTCACCATTGCTGGCGCTCTTGAACTTGTCCTGCAGGCGACTCAGGCACATTTCCAGGCCACGATATTGCTCCGGCTCGCGACCGATACTGAGGATCAGGTCATCACGACTGACCACGCGTTCTTCGTGATGGAGCATTTTGCGCACCAGCGCGGTTTCCAGTCCGGTCAGGCTGATCTCGATGCCTTCCTTGACCAATGCGCCCTGATCATTGTCCAAATGCCAGGTCTCGCTGCACGGAGTGCCGTCTACATTGGCTGAAGTCTGGTGGCTGGCATCCGCGTCCACCATCGGCGTTTTGTGAAACGGATTTGCCGATTGTGCGGCCAGCCATTCCGATTCGAGGGTGGCCAATATGCGCTGGGTGTCGTGTTCAATCGTGCGGGCGACGTTTTTCCGAGTGCCGCTTGGGTAAGTGAACTCCATCAGCATGGGAGCGGAAGAGGGCGAAGTAGCACCTTCAATAAACATTTGGGCCTGAGACGTGCCAAACGAATTGAAGCGCTCGCTGGACAGAATACTCTCAAGTTCACGCTGCGAAGTTGTACTGTTGGTCACGACGACAAAATATTTTCTTGGGAGGGTTGTACTAGTTTCCATGTCTCTCTCCTAAAATGTGCACCAAAATGGGCGAAAAGGTAAATCGGCAGGCGAGCAATAACTTCCTTGGAAGTAACCGACAGGCAGGGTCTGGGCCCAAAATGGCCTCGTTAAATTCCACTCGTTCTGCTGCTATGTTGTTAAGTTTATTGTTATGGTTCGGTGTAGCCGTGCTCATTCAATTGCTTGATTATAATTAGGTGTGAAGTACAACTGGAGCGGTATGGTTGCATATGACGATCCTTCGTAATTATGCAAAGAGGATGGCTGCCCGAGAGTCAGGCAGTCGATATCAGACCCCGCATCAGGCGATAGCCGTAGCCGCGGATACTCTGAATCGCGTTCGTACCATACATGTCCTTGATTTTTCCACGCAAGCGGCTGATGGATTTTTCCAGCGCTCTCGGGTCGTAGAAATTGGTGTTGAGCCCCATGATGTTGGCGATTTCATCATGGCTGAGAATGTGATTGCTGGTCTGCGCAAAGGCTTCCAGGATCTTCATCTCGGCGAACGAGATGTCGAGTTTCTGGCTGGTGCCGCCCATCAGGCAGATGCGCGTAGGATCGAGCGTGAGGTTGATATCGCGCGTCCATTCTTCGCTGTTGAAGAACTCACCGAGCAACTCGTCACCCTCGTCGGAAAGGGTATTGAGCTTGATACAGAAATCGGCTCCGGCCAGGAAGTACTTGATCTTGTTGAACGCGCCGCGACCGGTAATGACCGCGCAAATGATCGGCTTCAAGTTATCGCTGCGCAGGTTCTCGATCAGCGCAAGATTGTCTTCAAGCGCTTGCGGAGTGTCGATAACGATGAAGATGGCTCGATACGAACCAGAAAGTTCATTGTGCTTATATGAACTAGTGTACGAACTGGCCTCAAGTGCCATATCAGTGCGTACGTGCTTTGCGATCAGCGCCCTAAAATGTTCAGCCACGCCACGGGTGCGACCCAGAGTGAGAACACCGGGTACGTCGTTTGTCGGGCGCGGACTTCTAGTCGCCAAGTTCCCTGAGAGCATCATGCATTGACTCGAATTAGGTGCTGACATCGGGATGTTAAAGCACCGGTTCTCATCTGTGACTGACAATTGGTAACATTCACGCGATTTTTAGACGTGGCTCCCGAGTTTTCTAACAATAATTAAGCATTTCAAGCTTTTAGTTGATTTTCTCGGGGCTGTGAACTAGTCGTTACATGGTGGCAATGTGGAATTGTGCCACTATTTTGAATCTATGGCCATGGCTTTATTCATGTCCAATTGCCACTGTTCACGATCCTGGGAGAGTGTGAGCTGGATCACACTTTATTGGCGAGTCGAACTTTTTTCTACTATAGGCCTAAATATTTTTCGGGTAGTTCGTAGGCGGACGTTTATTAACATGGCTTGAGTGTGTCTTTTGATAAGACATATTCTCCGTCGCCTGATCAGGCAATGGGTGTCGCGTTATACCGATTGTTTAACTTCAGATACTCAATTCCTGAATGCAGTTGACCGGTCGCTCATCAAGAGCGCTCTGACGGAGGATTAATGGATTTCTGGACCTTTATCCAGGTGTTGATTTTAGGCGCGGTAGAAGGCCTGACCGAGTTCTTGCCGATCTCCAGTACCGGCCACCAGATCATCGTCGCCGACCTGCTGGACTTCGGCGGTGAACGCGCGATGGCGTTCAACATCATTATTCAGCTGGGTGCGATCCTGGCCGTGGTCTGGGAGTTTCGCCCGAAGATCGTCGACATCGTCAAAGGCCTGCCCACTCAACGCAACGCGCAGCGTTTCACCCTCAATTTGTTGATCGCTTTCCTGCCGGCGGTGGTTCTAGGCGTACTGTTCGCTGACAAAATCCATCAATACCTGTTTAACCCGATCACTGTAGCCATGGCGTTGGTAGTGGGCGGCATCGTCATGTTGTGGGCCGAACAACGCAACCATGTCGTGAGCGTCGATCACGTCGACGACATGCGCTGGTCAGACGCGTTGAAAATCGGTTTCGTGCAATGCCTGGCAATGATCCCCGGCACGTCGCGTTCCGGCTCGACGATCATCGGCGGTTTATTGTTCGGCTTGTCCCGGAAAGCCGCCACAGAGTTCTCGTTTTTCCTCGCCATGCCGACCATGGTCGGCGCCGCGGCGTACTCCGGCTACAAATACCGCGACCTGTTCCAGGCCCGCGACCTGCCAGTGTTCGCCCTCGGTTTCGTCATCGCCTTCATCTTCGCCATGATCGCCGTGCGCGGTCTGCTCAAATTCATCGCCAACCACAGCTACGCTGCGTTCGCCTGGTATCGGATCGCGTTTGGCTTGTTGATTCTGGCGACGTGGGTGTTTGGTTGGGTGAACTGGACGGAAGCGGCGGCCTGATCACTGACTGCTGATCAATGTAGCAACCGCGAGGTCGCTCAACGCCGAATCGGGCAATTCTTGGCGGTAGCGCTGCAAGGCTGATGTGAAATACGCGGCTTGCAGCATGCCGTCGCTGGCGAGGTAATAGCGCGCCGCTTCGATTTCCTCTGGCGAGTAAACACGTTTCTTGAGTCTGGACACATCCGAGGTCGCATCGAACGAGGCCACCGTCGCCGTGAAAACCAGAAAGCCGGAAAGCTGAGTCGACTCAAAAGGACCGCCGTCCCCCTCACCACACCCCTTCACAAAGTCGCAGGAGGCGACGGCGTTGGAAGAGATGGTCGAGATTAAAGCGAGGAGGATAAAACGCTTGAACGAAACACAGCGAAACGCGGGCATAAACAAAAGACATCCTGTCAGCACAGCAAAACTCCGGGCAACGCTCATTCGTTGCCCGCACAGTCAAACTATCAATCAACGGCCTTCAAGCAACTCGCCAGCCTGATCCAGCAACGCCAACGGATCCTTGGCCTTGTGAATATCCACCGACAACAACTGGCGGAACTTGCGCGCCCCCGGGAACCCGGTACCCAGCCCCAGCACATGCCGGGTGATGTGATGCATCGCACCGCCCGCCTGCAAATGCTCGGCAATATATGGCCGCAACTGCGCCAGCGCCTCGGCCCGGCTGATCACCGGCGCGCTGCTGCCGAACAACTGCTGATCGACCTCCGCCAGCAAATACGGATTGTGATAAGCCTCACGCCCGAGCATCACACCGTCAAAGGTCTGCAAATGTTCATGGCAGGCCTCCATCGTCTTGATCCCGCCATTCAGCACAATCTCCAGCTCCGGAAAATCCGCCTTCAACTGCGCCGCCACGTCATACCGCAACGGCGGAATGTCGCGATTCTCCTTCGGCGACAACCCCTCCAGAATCGCAATCCGCGCATGCACGGTAAAACTGGTGCACCCGGCATCGCGCACCGTCCCGACGAAATCACACAGCTCGGCGTAACTGTCCCGCCCATTGATCCCGATCCGATGCTTCACCGTCACCGGAATCGACACCGCATCGCGCATCGCCTTCACACAATCCGCCACCAACTGCGGATGCCCCATCAGGCACGCACCGATCATATTGTTCTGCACCCGATCACTCGGGCAGCCCACATTCAGATTCACCTCGTCGTAACCATGCGCCTGCGCCATGCGCGCGCAAGCGGCCAGATCCAGCGGAACACTGCCGCCCAACTGCAGCGCCAGCGGATGCTCGGCTTCGTTGTGACGGAGGAAGCGTTCGTGATCGCCGTTGAGCAGCGCGCCGGTGGTGACCATTTCGGTGTAGAGCAGGGCGTTCTTCGACAGGAGGCGTAGGAAGAAACGGCAGTGGCGGTCAGTCCAATCCATCATCGGGGCGACGGAGAAGCGGCGGGAGAGTGGGGCGGGTGTGGCGGAGATAGGGGACATTGGCGGTTCTGGATTGGGTGGGGCTGGGAGGTGGGGGGAGTCTATCAGGAATGGTGTTTGGAGGGGGCGAATAGCCAATCTGGGAGAAACACTATTCGCACGCGAACAAAAATGATCGGATGTAATAAATTAGTTCAATATTTTAGTCGTATAAGAGAATAGCCCTCAATGAAAAGGGCTATTATGACAATTGAAGTTTACGCTTATCCTAGCACGCGGAGATCTTCGTCACAGATGGTGATTTTCTCCAAACTGTTCGTCCAGGCACTATTAGAATAGGCTTTCAAGTAGGGTTTTTTATTTTCCTCTCTTACGACGGCCAAATATGCGCGTTGTGAAGTATCTGGGTCGATTACGAAATATGCTTCTTTACCGGCATCTATTCGAGTCATAAGAGAGTTTACTGTAAGGCACCATTTCGCTATAGAGTTTCCGTAGTGTGTGACTTGTTCGATACCTTCGTGGTTTGCTCCAGATTTCATACAGTTAATTTGGAAGTGCATGTCTGAAGGAATATTGCCTGGCGCTTGATTTTTCGAAGGCTTTGAAGCGCTTTCTGATTCTAGAATTCGCTTCTCTAGCCAAACATAAAATAGGTCCTGTAATATTTCATATCGTCCTTGATGACTGACCAAGTCATTGGTGCTGCGGTTATATATGTCAAATTTAACGTAAGTTGAAAAGTTTTTTTCCGTGTTTTCAGAGACTGAGGTTCTTATGCTCTTTCTTTCATTCTCAAAATGAACAAGAAATTCTCTGATCAGGTAATAGTGTTCCTCAATCTGATTTCTGCAAAACCAATAATAAACAGGTAGAAGGCCCCCGCTTGACAGTAATTTGTCTTTAGGTAGAAAGATTTCAGACATGACGGTAAGGTTTTCATTAACTCGTCTCGCGGCTAACTCTAGATGGTCTCGACGTTCTGCAAGTTTTATACTTGAGACAAAGCTATCGAGTACTTTTTTCTTGGTGTCTACTGGCTTACCTTCAAATTCGAACTGTAGAATTTTTGCGGCAGCGTTAAGATCTGCGCCGCGTGTAAATGGAAATGCTACGTTTTCGATGAAAAACTCGTGATCACGTATAGTTCTGATAATCGCAGGAGCAGGCCCAGACATGGCATTGCGTATCTCCGCTCCCGTCAATGGTTTATTTCGATTCAGCCTAACAAATAATTCATTGATTGGATCTTCAGTGGATGCGTGGACTGACATAATGGTAAGAGGGAATACTTCAAAAATCTCGGCAATGTCGTAGTGATTGGAGTAAAGATCCTTATAGGATAAGCCTCCGAGTTTTAACTCAGGGTTGGGTAAATATACAAAGTCCTGGTTCAGAACAACCTTGTTTTGGAAGAAGTCAAAGATTGCCTCAAGCCTCTGCTTACCATCGATAATAGCGTAAGGGAGTTTGCTTTTATTAAGTGATGAGCCTTCACCAACGGTAAAGTCAGCCATGTATAGTTTTGGAATATCGAAGCCGTTCAGGATGGAGTCGATTAAATATGCTTTGTCAGTTTGGGACCAGAGTCGCCCGCGGCGCTGGTATGGCGGCTCCATGTCGATCTTATTTTGCCTAGCACGCCACCAAGTGAGTGGTTTGGGATCCATTGTTCGTATGAAAAACGTGGTGTCTGGATTCGACATAGTTATACCTCAAACTCAAAAAAGCGTTTGATTTCTAGGGCAAGGCCGTCTAGGTCTGGATATACAACTGACTCAGTAAAACCATAAGAAAAAAGCGCAGCTCTCAGCGACTTAATATTTTCCTTTGGTATTATTACCTTGATCAGGCAGTCCTTTGGGAATCGAGAACTATTGTAGAGTTCGTCCATTCCGCAAGGGCTCTGCCCGAACACTGTAAATACTCCTCGCTGGGCGACAATTCTCGGGCTGTTATGTGTGCCGTAGAGTGCCACAGGATGGTTGTTCATTTTAGAAATCGACGTACTGGGGACATACCCCTTCATTTCTTCATCAATAGTTAAAAGAATTCCACGGTCGTACGATTGGTGAGCTAGAGCGTGTTGATTCCAGCGTACCGGGTCTAATATCCAAACAGTTGCATCGGTGGTGAAGATAAGTTCCCCATCGGGAGCGGTGCCATAAGCTGAATTGCCTATTGCAAAATAGAACGCAATAAAGGGGTTTTCTGTCCAGTCGAGAAGCCTTGTGGGCAACCGATAGTGCTGCATGTAGAAGATTACTTCCCATGGATCTGTGAAAGACCGATTCGTAAAGGGCATGCTGCGCTGCTGAAATCTGGTGATTAGCTCATTTTCAAGATTGCTCAGGTCTATCATGCCCGATCTTTTTTTATGTCTATAAAGACCAGGTATTAGATGGTGCGAACTATTGTTAGAGCCGCGGTACTAAAGAGAGCTACTCATGGTTTCCTGTAGAGTTTCGATGTAACTTATGTACTCCGAAAACTTTACGATTTTCTTCTCTTTTACTTTAGCCACGACTCGCTCCAGGCAAATTATTATGTGTTCCTTCTCAGGTCATGTCATGGCATTTTTTTGGCGTGAAGCCTCAAAATGGCACATCACAGGGCTTCAGCCGTCCCAAGCGTAAAAAACCGAATCTCCCCTAACGTCAATAATCGCATCAAGATGTGGCCACTGTATAGCCATTATTGTCGTTTCACTGAGAGTCCCGTAACTGTCCGCAGTAGCGCTCCCAAAAAATGGCTGAGATTCACGTTAATTTTGCGGTGCTTGCTCACCTTCGCATGTATTAGCCAACCTTTCGGGTTCATATCAGAGCCTATGCAGCGCAACAGTGAGAATGGTTTGGGCATTTGGCATTTCAAAGGGAGAGAGTGCTCACTCTTCTTTCCCATTTCTATCGATCTAGGTTGCTCACAGGCAAACCGATCCTGCTTAAGAACCCCGTATTTTCGTCAATTCACTCCAGCGCTTCCCATTTCGCAAGCCTCGCACGTAGCTAACTGATGCTGATAGGTCGTTGAAAATAAAGGGAATTACATACTCGCTATAAGCTTCGGAGGCTTCCAATAAGGTACTGAGTCTGCGGCAGCGATTAGTGCTTGATATTGCCGCGGGAAACGGATGTCTAAATTTAGCTAGAGCGAACGAGGAAGGGGGAGCCAGAATGGTAGGAAATGTCATTTTTATGTAGGTGTATTTTGAGATCGAGTGCAGGTTTAGGGACGTTTATTCACAAAGTGATCAGAGACAGTAGATTCTATCCGTAACGGTTGCGACTGATAGAGCTAGGAAAACAGCGTGAACCTAGTCAACCAACTCACCTCTTGGTTTGGAATTGGTGTTCGTTGAGCTCTCGAAGCGATGAATCCAAGTCTGTTTAAATGAAGTCCATTGTTGCAGTCCCACTCCTACACCACCTTGCGCCTCCCCCTACACCTAAGACAGAATCCGCCGGCTTGTGCGTCTAGCCCGCAGGTTCTATCGTCCGTATGTCACTGAAAACAGTGTCCGGGTTTGGTAGCCCGTTTCGTTTCTAGACTCATGGCATCACCGTGTGCAGTCCTTCCCGGGACTTCGATTTCATGGTGGTCATGCGTGGGGCTCATTCGTGGGCGCCGGGTTCTAGTGCGACCGGTCTACCAACCCGCGTATGGCCGCCACCTATCGTTTGGTAGCGAGGGTGATGGCTCCTTTTAGTATTCGCGCTAGAGGTTCCATCTATGTTCAAAGTAACGCCCAACCCACCCGAATCCGACCCCGCATCCCCCTACGAATCCCTCGATTCCCGCAAACTCCACGAAGCCGCCGAGCGCGCCCTCGATCACTACCTCACCCCGGCCAGCCAGATCATGGCCAGCGGTGATCAATCCAGACCGATGTTCCTCGCCAACCCGGCCTACGACACCGAATCCCTGCTCGCCAACGCCAGTGAGTCCCTGGGTTCCGCCACCACCATGCTCAACGATTTCGCCGCGTTGCTGGATGTCTCGCACCGCAAGACGCTGCTCGGCATTGCGCAGGTGGTGATGTTGGGTGAACTGGCGGTGAATCAGGCGTTGGATAACGTCGAACTCAAGGGGTAGATCGCTGCCCTCCGTGGCGAGCGGCGAGCTTGTGGTCGCGGAGGGCGTTCTGTCGATGCGCAAAACAACCGTCCAAAATGGCAGTTTTCAGCCTGTTTCCGCAGCAATAGCGATGTGCCACAAAAAATGATGGCAATGCGTCATCATGCGTTCAAAAAAGTTCAACGATTATACAAAAATATAAAGTTGTACAACTTTTCCCAAAATTTATAGCATCCGTTCCAACACCTTTGCTGAAACGATAAATCCAGCGTCAGTCCTGGATTTGTCCGCTGGTGCGTGGGCCGTTGGTACGGCTTTTCGCGTCAGGTTGTTGCAGCCGGGTCAGTGGAAGCTGCCCGTATTTCGCCCAGGACGACGACCCCGAATATGAGTGGTAACTCCGGTTATCAGAGATCTACTTTTTGTGCCTGACGCTGAATCGCGTCAGGGCGTTAGAGGCTGAACATGGCAGAAGCATCGAATTTCCTGGGCAACATCAAGGTTTCCCGAAAGTTGGGGGCCGGGTTTGGCGTTCTATTGCTGGCGGTGGGGGCGGTGGCCTTCATTGGCTATAGCAGCAGTAATGTGCTGGTGGATCGCCTGGACACCACGCGTCTGATCGGCACGCTCAACGATGCGACGCAGGACATGCGGCTGTCGGAGAAGCAGTACGAAGCGGCGGCGGATGTCGCTTATGCCGAGGCTTATCAGTCGCAGCTGACGGAGTTGCAGGGGCTGATCGCCAAGGCGTTGCAGACCCTGACGCGGGCGGAAAACCAGCAGGCCTTGAAGCAGTTGCAGGACACCACGTTGGCCTACGATCAGCGGGTCAAGCGCTTGATCGAGGCGGACAAGGCGACCAGCGATGCGCTGAAACCGCTGGGGGCGATGTCGGACAGGTACGCCGAGACCTTCAACAGCATGTTCGAGAGCACCACGGCCAGTGCGCTGGCGTCTGCTGATAGCGCGCGGGTGGCGGATATGCGCACGGTGGCGGATCTGCGCAATGGCATGACGATGTTTCGGCTGATGTTGCGGCGTTATATCGCCGTGCCGAGCGAGGCCAACAAGAAGGTGCTGCTGGACACCACTGATGCGTTTCTGGCCGACATGAGCAAGGCGCGCAGCGGTTTGCCGGCAACCCTGTCGAGTCAGCTTGAAGAGGCGCAGGCCGGCATGCGCCGTTATCGCGAGGTGCTGGTGCAGGTCGCCGGGCTGTTCGAGCAGAAGCAGAGCCTGCGTCAGCAGGTGGATCAGCAGAGCCAGGCGATGGACAGCATCATGACCGGCCTGATGGACACTCAGCAGCGTCTGGCGCGGGACGATCAACAGCGTGCGTTTATCCAGATTGCAGTGCTGACGGTGCTGGCGCTGGTGGTCGGTCTGTTTGCTTCGGTGCTGATCTCGCGGCAGATCACCGGGCCGCTGGCGCTGACGGTTGAACTGGCGCGGCGGATTGCCAAGGGCGATCTGACGGTGCAAGCCAAATCCAGCCGCAAGGATGAGTTGGGCGATCTGCAAAACGCGATGCAGGACATGGCGCAAAGCCTGAACACGCTGGTGCAGGGGATCGGTAACGGTGTGACACATATTTCGACGTCGGCGGAGAAGCTTTCGGCGATGAGCGAGCAGACCAGCGCCGGTGTGCGCCAGCAGAAAGTCGAGGTGGATCAGGTCGCCACGGCGATGCATGAAATGGCCTCGACGGTGCAGGAGGTGGCGCGCAACACCACGGACGCATCTGCCGCTGCGACCCTGGCCGATCAGCAGGCGCGTCACGGCAGTGCAGTGGTCAAGCAGGCAACCGTGCAGATCAGCGAATTGTCGGTGGCGATCGAAGAGTTGGGCGGAGCGATGAACGTACTGTCCCAGGACAGTGAGCAGATCGGCAAGGTCATCGATGTGATCAAGGCCGTCGCCGAGCAGACCAACTTGCTGGCGCTGAACGCGGCGATTGAAGCGGCGCGGGCGGGGGAGCAGGGCCGTGGTTTCGCGGTGGTTGCCGATGAAGTGCGCTCGCTGGCGCAGCGCACGCAGGATTCGACCAAGGAAATCGAAGCGCTGATTGTCACTTTGCAACAGGGCACGCAAGCGGCTTCGACACTGATGACATCCAGCCGTGAGCGTACGCTGGACACCGTGGTGCTGGCGCAGAAGGCCGAGCAGGCGATTACCGAGATCAACCATTCGATCGGCACGATCCAGCAAATGAGCCTGCAGATTTCCGCCGCCGCCGAGCAGCAAAGTGCAGTGGCCGATGAGATCAATCGCAGCATCGTCAGTGTGCGCGATGTGGCCGATCAGTCGGCCGTCGCCAGCGAAGAAAGTGCTGCCGCGACCATTGAGCTGGCATCGCTGGGGCAGGACCTGCAACGCATGACGGCGCATTTCCGCACCTGATGGCATTTCGCAATGAACTTGGCCGGAATTGACCGGTCAGCCTGTATAAGCGGGGGCCGCCAAGCGGCGCCACCCGGTCCGTGCAGTGATTTTTTTCTGGGCCATGGATGGTTGCAACCCGCTCTCAGGGGGCGTCATGACCAATATTCCCGTTTTCCCCCAGCCCAGCGGGGGGTGCCAAGGATGCCGGCAAAAAGGCGAGGCCGATATGGCGTTCTCCTTCGCTTTCCAGCCGATTGTCGATGTGCGTGATCAATCGACCTTCGCCCATGAGGCGTTGGTCCGGGGCGTGCAGGGCGAGGGGGCGCTGTCGGTGCTGGAGCAGGTCGATGACCAGAACCGCTATCGCTTCGATCAACTGTGCCGCGTGCGGGCGATCTCCACAGCCGCGCAGTTGGGGCTCACCGGGTTTCTCTCGATCAATTTCCTGCCGAACGCTGTTTATCGTCCGGACATGTGCATTCGCAGCACCCTGGAGGCGGCGCGCGCGCATGCGTTCCCGCTCGATCGGCTGATCTTCGAAGCGGTCGAAGGCGAGCACGTCGAAAGCAACAAGCACTTGATGAACATCTTGCGCGAGTACCGCGAGTTCGGTTTCAAGACGGCTATTGATGACTTTGGCGCCGGTTATTCCGGGCTGAACCTGCTGGCGGATTTTCAACCGGATCTGATCAAACTGGACATGGCGCTGATTCGCGATATCCACCGTGATCGCGTGCGGCAGGCGATTGTGCGGGGCGTGGTGGGCATGTGTACCGAACTGGGAATCGAGGTGATTGCCGAGGGCATCGAGCACCCGGAGGAGCGGGATTTTCTCGCCGATTGCGGGATTTATCTGATGCAGGGTTTCTGGTTCGCCAAACCGGCGTTTGAGGCGATGGCGCAGATTCCTGAGGGGGCGTGGCGGGCGGTTTGATGCGAACCTGAACCCGCGCTGTCGATCAGCAAAGTTTCATCTTGCCGGGTGCGGCGAGGGCCTACGATGCTTGTACAAGATCATCCCAAGGGGAGCCGTACCATGCGCACCAATGTCGTCAAAGTGCTGTTGATCGCTGCAGCTGTCTCGGTGTTGAGTGCCTGTTCGGGCGCCGGTGGCTTGACCACAACCAGTTGTTTTTCTTCGGATTGTCAGTCGCCTGAGGGGCGCACGAATGCAACGACTCTGAAGTTTGGTGGCAATAGTATTGGTAGCAGCTTGAACCAGTACAGCTCCGGGATGTTGCACGACGATTGATCAAAATCGAGGCTGACACTGAACCAGAATGTGAACCTGAACCTGTGGCGAGGGGATTCATCCCCGATGGACTGCGTAGCAGTCCGCTGCTTTAAAAAGCGGGGTTGCTTCGCAACCCATCGGGGATGAATCCCCTCGCCACAGATGTAATTGCCTCCACAGGTATACTTGGCCCTACAGCTGCAGTTAGCTCCACAAATTCACTTGGTTCCTCAGGTTCAGTGTTCAAACAATAGAAAAGGCGCCCATGTCGGGCGCCTTTTTTTGTGCCAATCGCTTTACAGATACTGCTTGAAGAACCCCACCATTTTCTCCACCGCCGGCCCGACAAATTGTTCCTTGTCGTACAGGTCGATGTGGCTCGTGCCCTCAATCAACACCAACTCCTTCGGCTCCAGCGCCTTCTCGATTGCCATTTCGCTGAAGTAGCGGGTGTCGGCTTCCGAGCCGGCAATCATCAACAGCGGATGCGGCGAGATCAGGTCGATGTGATCGTATGAAGAATACGCCGCAATCCGGCCGATGCTGGTGAACACGTACTTGTTCGGCGAGTTGGGATGCTGCGCACGCGCGGTGCGGTAGTAGTCGCTGCCTTCGCGGAACAGGGTCGGGGTGTCCTCACTGATATCGGCGGTTTCCGGGACGATCGGGTCGATGCGCACCGGTTCGCCACGGGCTTCGCGGGTGCGTTGTTCGTTGACTTGTTCCAGCAGTTCTTTCAGTTGTTCCGGGGTGCCGTGGCCGCCGAGCCCTTCGCGGTAGAGCAGGCCGATGTCGGCGGCGCTGACGGTGGCGACGGCGCGGATGCGGCGGTCAGTCTGGGCGGCGAAGGGCACGTAGCCACCGGAGGCGCAGATGCCGAGGGCGCCGATGCGTTGCGGGTTGACCGAGGCGTGGTTGGCGAGGAAGTCGACCGCGCTCTTGATGTCTTCTGCGCGGACGAACGGGTCTTCGAGGTAGCGTGGTTCACCTGCGCTTTCACCCTGGTAACTGGCGTCGTAGGCGAGGGCGATCAGGCCGTTGGCCGCGAGTTTGGCGGCGTAGAGGCCGGCGGTCTGCTCTTTGACGCCGCCGAACGGGTGGGCGACGACGATGGCCGGGCGTTGTTCGCCGGGTTGCAGGTTGGCCGGGGTGTAGAGGTGGCCGGCGAGTTTGAGACCGTTGCTGAGGAAGCTGACGTTGGTTTTCATAGGTGCACTCCACGGTTGCTGCGATGCCGCAGGTGGCGGCTGACGAGGCACAGATTGCCGCCGTGGGAGGGGGGTAAAAAGAGAGCGCGGATCCTGGGAAAAACTTTCCTATGATAAGGATTGCCTTCCCCCGGACGCGCTCGCGCGCAATGATCGGCCCATGAATACACAAACCAGCCCCAACGACCTCGGCGAATTTCTCCGCGCCCGCCGTTCCGAACTCGAGCCGACGCAAGTCGGTTTACCCGCCGACGCCGGTCGGGCGCGCCGCGTCGCCGGTTTGCGCCGCGAAGAAGTGGCGATGCTGGCCGGCATCAGCGTTGATTACTACACACGTCTGGAGCAGGGACGCCTGTCGCCGTCCAAGTCCGCGTTGGCGGCGGTCGCCCGCACGTTGCGTCTGCGCGAGGATGATCTGGATTACCTCTATCGACTGGCGCGCCTTGGGCGAACCCCGGTCGATCAGCATCGCCGGCAAACCGTCGGTCTGCAGACGCAGCGCCTGCTCGACAGTCTGCAAGGGATTCCGGCGCTGGTCATCGGGCGCTACATGGATGTGTTGGCGTGGAATCCGTTGGCTGCCGCGCTTTACGTCGACTTCGCCGAGATACCGATCGAGCAGCGCAACCTGATTCGGCTGTCATTTCTCGACGCGAGGTTTCGCAGTCTGTACGTCGATTGGGAAAACAACGGGCGCAACTGCGTGGCATTTTTGCGCATGGACACGGCACGGTTTCCCGATGATCCGAGGCTGGCTTCGCTGATCGGCGAACTGTCGTTGCGCGATGAAGATTTCCGCTGCTGGTGGGCGACGCATCTGGTCGCCAGCCCGACTTGCGGCAGCAAAACCTTTTTGCATCCGCAGGTGGGCAAGCTCAGCCTCGACTGGCAGATCGTGTCCTGCGCCGAAAGTCCGGATCAGGCGCTCATCGTCATGACCGCCGCGCCGGACAGCGAGGCCAGCGAAGCGCTGAAAAGGCTTACTGCGGCAGCGCCAGCCACTCACCAATGACCTTCTGATAACTGCCAGTGACTTTGCTCAGATGCAGCCACTGGTCGACGTACAACTTCCAGCTGATGTCGTCGCGCGGCAGCAGGTACGCCTTCTCGCCGTACTGCATGTACTGGTGCGGATTCACCGCACACAAACCCGGTTTGAGTTTTTGCTGGTACAGCGCTTCCGAGGCGTCGGTGATCATCACGTCGGCCTTGTTATCGAGCAGTTGCCCGAAGATCGTCACGTTGTCGTGCAGCGCCAGTTGCGCCTTGGGCAGAAAGGCGTGGACGAAGGCTTCGTTGGTGCCGCCCGCTGGTTCGACCAGGCGTACGTCGGGCTGGTTGATCTGTTCGATGGTCTGGTATTTGGACTGATCGGCACAACGCACCAGCGGGATCTTGCCGTCGCTGTCGAGGGTGTTGCTGAAGTAGGCTTTTTTCTGTCGTTCCAGCGTCACCGAAATGCCGCCCATGCCGATGTCGCACTTGCCGGCCTGCATATCCGGCATCAGGGTTTTCCAGGTGGTTTGCACCCACTCGACTTTCACCCCGAGGCCGTCGGCCAGTGAGCGCGCCATGGCGATGTCGATACCCTCGAAGTCGCCGTCGGGGCGTTTGAAGGTGTAGGGCTTGTAGTCGCCAGTGGTGCAGACGCGCAGTTGGCCTTGTTGCTGGATGCTGTCGAGGTGCGACGTCAGCTCTGTGGCCTGAGCGCTGAAATTCAGCGCCAGCAATGAACCGAGCAAGAGCAGTTTTTTATTGATGGGCATGTCTGTCGGGCTTCAAAGGGATCGGAGCGAGAAGTTAACCACGTTCTCGGCGCTGATCCCTATGGTCAGTTCGCGGTCAGAGGCCGAGACCTTCCTGCACCACCTGCAACAGATTGTTCTCGGTCAGCGCAATCGCATCCAGTTCCTGACCGGTTTCCACGGTTTGCAACCACCAATGGCTTTCGTGATGCTCATCGACGGTGCGCAACAGATAGGTGTTCCTCTCCGGCAGGGTGATCTGCACGCGGCCGGCGCCGTCCTCGGTAAACCGGGCGATGGGATCAAATGTCAGGGTTTGCTGGTTGGCTTCGATCACCAGTTGGTCGATCGCGTAATCGTGGCTTTCGCCATCGGGTGAGCTTTCGCACACGTGGGTCGGATTGCGGCGGATTTTCAAGCCGACTTCGGTGACTGGCTGCAGCCAGCCCTCGATGCGGTGGTACAGATCGTAGACCTGCGCCGGCCAGCAATCGATCTCCAGCGCGGCATCCGCATGGGTGTGCCGGGTTTGCTTGAGTTTGGCGGCGAGTTCGTCTGCTTTACTCATTTCGGATCCCTTGGTTTGATGTCTGCCTGTTAATCGTAGACCGTTCAACGGCGTACGGCCTTGCCTTGCGTCATGCGCCTGCAACACAAGCATGGCGAAATCAGCGCTGGCCAAGTCTGGTCAGCATCGAAAACCACGGACGCAGGCGTCCCAAGGAGTGGGTACATGAAAAAGCTGTTTACAATTTTGGCAGTGATTGCCCTGACGGCCGGCAGCATCGGCTTGAGTTCGGCGCGTCAGTCGAATGCCAGCAAGGTGCAAGCGGAAGCGGTGGCGGGGGTGTTCGATTACTACCTGCTGACGTTGTCCTGGTCGCCGACCTTTTGCCTGACGCACAAGGATGACGTGCAATGTTCCGGCAAGGGCTACGGCTTCGTATTGCACGGCTTGTGGCCGCAATACGCCAATGGCGGCTGGCCGGAGTCCTGCCCACCACTGACCACGTTGTCGGCGGCGGAAACGAGCAAAGGTTTGACGTTGTTCCCGACCAAGAAACTGCTCGATCACGAGTGGTCCAAGCACGGTACCTGCAGCGGTCTGGGCGCGATGGGTTATCTGGATGAAGCGGACAAAGCCGTCGGCGCGGTGAAAATCCCGCAAGAGCTGCAACCGTTCAGCTCCTCGTACTACTTCCAGGCCCAGGAAATCGCCGACCTGTTCCGCAAGGCCAACCCGGGGATCCCGGCGGATGGCATCGCGGTGATCTGCAGCGGCCCGGAACTCTCGGAAGTGCGGGTGTGCATGGGCAAGGATCTGCAGTTCGGCGCGTGCGGCAAGGGCGTGAAGACGCAGTGCCGGGCGGGGGATATTCGGGTGCCGCCATCGCGTTGATGTGAGCGGTTTGACGAACAGGAAAGGGCGCCCGAGCGGGCGCCTTTTTTTTCGTCTGAAGGTTTGAAGCACCCGGAAAATTCACGCATGCTTGCGCCCCCCAAAGGATGACCCGCAATACTGCAAGGAGCTGTTCATGAGCGGAAAACCCGCCGCCCGCGTCACCGATCCAACCGCCTGCCCACTCCCGGGACATGGCACCAATCCGATTGCCAGTGGCTCGCCGAATGTGAATTTCGACGGATTGGCGGCGGCGCGAATGACCGATAAATCAGCGTGCGGTAGCCCCATTACTGGCGGGGTTTCCTCGACGGTGTTTATCAACGGCTTGAATGCCGCGACCCTGGACAGCACCGGGGGGCACGGCAATGTGGTCATTGGTGGGTCAGGCACGGTCATCATCGGTGACTCAGTAACAGCGGCGCCTTTCAGTGGTCTGCTGCCAATGCCGGTGCATTTCACTGACAAGTTGAAACTGGTCAATGACGTGACCGGTGAGCCCATGATCAATCATCCCTACGTGATCCAGCGTGCAGACGGGCGTCTGGAACACGGGGTGTCTGACGCTAACGGGTTCACCCACGAAGTCAGCTCGCACCTGCCTGAAACCATCAAGTTGTTTTTGGAGGAGTGAGGCATGGCCGCTGAAACAGTAACGTGCGCGAAAGGCAACAATTACAAGCTGCACAAGGAACATGCGCTGACGGATAAGAAGGATGTCAGTGACAAGCCTGTGCCGGTGGAGAGTACCAAGGCGATTGTGTTTTTTATTGGCGGGGCTGGAGATAAAGAAAGTTATTACTTTTCCGGACCATTTGGGAACGTGAACCAGGCCATGACCGGTTTCGACAATCGTAATCTGGACCTGACCAAACTGGGCAAGTACAAATCTCAATGGCTTGGATACAACGAGGTTCGGGGAAAGAAGGACATCCAGAAAAATGTTCTCAACATAATTCCCTACAAATCTTGCCCAATCTACATAGTCGGGCACAGCCTTGGCGGATGGAACGGCGCGCATTTGACCAGTGTGATGTCGGAGTGGGGCTACAGGATCAACATGCTCGTCACACTCGACCCAGTAGGTGAAGGTACTTTGGTGTGGCTGGGGTCCGATATCTACGGAGACAAACCGACACCGGTAGCTGATTTCTGGATAAACATAAAGGCTATGCCCTCCAAGCCAGACCAATCCGACTCGGTGGCGGATTTTGGTGAAAAATGGCAAGTGCTGTGTGGGCCTGACATTAATGTAACCATGGACACGAACCATGCTAATGCGCCAGCGATGTTTACCCGCCCTGTCGCTGAAGGAAAATCGGCAAGTGACTTTATGTTCGAATCAATTCGTGAGGGCAATCGCTGATGAAAAGATTGTCTGTTCTGCTGCTAGCCATACTGTGCTCGTCATGCGCCAAAGATCACACAGTACCTCCAGCGAATCTCAACTTTCTGTCAATCGAAAGGGAGAGTATTGGTCTGCTTTACAAAATTCATTATGGCTCGGACGTAAATCTTCTGGATTTGTTCGGAAGAGGTATGGGGGAGGGTGCAGCGTCGACGATGTTTGAGTGTCCGTTGGGCGATGATCAGAATTTTTCCATCACTAACCGATTCAGGTACTCGGCTTACGGACTGATTGAGGTGGACGAGGCCAGTCAGGCAGGCGGTAAATTCAACTATATGACGAGTGCTTTTTTGCGACAGACCCAAAACAACGGTACTTCGCAAGAGGATCTCTCCGTACAGGAGTTGAATGACCTTCTGTTGGGTAAACAACAAATCCCCTGCAAAGTCGTCGTCACCGCGTACGGCTACAAACCCTACTACTCAAACACCATGAACCTGCCAGTCGCGGATCTGCTGCGCGAAATCAACAAACCCCGATAGGCGTAATCGGTGCCCCACGCGATTGCCCGGCGCAGCTACGCGAGGGCGATCACGCGCAAAATCACACCTGAAAATAAATCGACGTGCGGAGGTCATCCAAATCCCTTGCGCGCCGATACAACTGGGCGGGAGTGCGATGGCGCTGCGGGTTTGCCGTGCGCACCCCGGTGGACTACGCTCACGAAAAGTAAGGGTTTCGGGCTGCGGCCCCTGTCGTACCTGCCCAGGACACGTTTTTGCCAATTCCCATTCACGATCCGCACCAGACTCCCGGCACGCTTAAACGCCTGCCGCTGCGCAAGGCGGCAGCGCTGTTCATCGTTGCGGTGTGCCTGTGCCTGTCCGGATTGCTGTATCTGCAACTTGAGCAGACCCGACGCCAGGATCTCGCGAGCGCGCAGATCGCTTCTTCCAACCTGACCCGAGCCATGGCGCAGCAGGCCGAAGACACGTTTCTGGCCGCCGATCTGGTGCTCACCAGTCTGGTGGATTGGATCGAGGACGATGGTTATGGCGCCGCGCAGCGACCACGTCTGCAAAAAACCTTCGCGCGTCGAGTGCAACAACTTGAACAGTTGCACGGCATGTTCCTGTTCGACCGCGACGGCCAGTGGGTGATCACCTCGTTCACCGATCTGCCCCGTGGCAACGGTGTGGCCGACCGCGAGTACTTCAAGTTTCACCAGCAGAATGTTTCTACCGTGGCGCACATCGGCCCGGCGATTCGCAGCCGCGAGAATGGCGAATGGATCATCCCGATTTCGAAACGCATCAACGACCGCGCCGGCAATTTCCAGGGCGTGCTGATGGCCGGGATCAAGATGGCGTACTTCGACCGGTTCTTCAAAAGCTTCAGCCTCGATGACAACGGCATCATGTTTCTCGGACTCAAGGACGGCACGTTGCTGGCGCGGCGGCCTTTCGATGAAAGCCTGATCGGTTCGTCGCTGGCGCAAGGCAGGATTTATCAGAAGTTGCTGCCCGAGGCTCCGGCCGGTACCGCGATGATCAAATCGGTGGTCGACGGCGTGGTGCGCTTGTACGGCTACCGTCAGCTGGGCTCGTATCCACTGGTGGTCGCGGCAGCGTCATCGCGCGACACGATTCTCAAGGGCTGGTATGAGCGGGCGTTTCAGTCCAGCGTGATTGTCGCACTGGTAATTCTTGGCGTCGGACTGTTCGGTTGGGTGTTCATTCATCAGGTGCGTGACGGCGAACGTATCGAGAAAAACCTGCGCAAGGCGCAGCGCGCACTGGAGCAGATCGCTACCCACGACAGCCTGACGGGGCTGGCGAACCGGCGGCTGTTCGAGCGTTCATTGGATATCGAGTTTGCCCGGGGCGCACGCCAGGCGAGTCCGGTCGGCCTGATCATGCTCGATATCGATTTCTTCAAACGCTACAACGATGCCTACGGTCATGTGGCGGGGGATCATTGCCTGACTCAGGTGGCGCAGGTGTTGAAAAATTGCAGCCAGCGCAAAGCTGACCTGGCGGTGCGTTACGGTGGCGAAGAGTTCGCGGTGTTGCTGCCGGACACCGACATCAACGGCGTGCTGGCGATTGCCGGGCAGATCCGCCGCAGCGTGATGGATAAACGCATCATCCACAGCGGCTCGCCGACCGGTTATCTGACTGTAAGTCTGGGTTGCTATTCGTTTATCCCCAGCGGCAATGACAGCCTGGAAGTGTTTATCCAGCGTGCCGACGCGGCGTTGTATCAGGCAAAAAATGCCGGGCGCAACCGCGCGGCGGTGCTTTCGCTGGACGCGGGTTTCGCCGAACTCATGCGTTCGGATCGCTGAGTCCGCGAAACATCAACGGTGGTGCGAGAGCGGGCCCCCTCACCACCGGCTGATGTCTCATTACCAACGGTCACGCCGGTTGGTTCAGCTGCCGGTGCCACCGCCGGCACCGCCGGTTCCTCCACCCGCCGAACCGGTGCCGCCACCGGCTCCCGATCCCGAACCCATGGTGCCGCCATTGGTGCCGGTGCCCGGGCTGGCGCCATCGGTAGTGTCACCATTCTTCGGGGCGCCGGGGGTGCTGTTGGGTGGCATGTTGGTGCCGCTGGTGGCGCCGGATTTGGTGCCTGAAGCATCGGCGCCGTCATTGGCCGCAAAAGCGCCGACGGAGGCGCTGGCCAGCAGGCCGGCGAGCAACAGGGAAGTCAGTTTGCGCGTTGTCATGGTACGTCTCCAGAAAGTGGCGATTACCTGACGTTGGTCTGACGGCAGCAGTCGTTGGTGCCGATTGGCTGACGAGCGGTTGTCGAGCCTCAGCCTCGATCCTCAGCCAGCTTCTGTTCCAGCCCCTGGCGCACCTGTGGCCACTCGTCATCAATGATGCTGAAACGTACCGAGTTGCGCTTGCGCCCGTCCGGCATGATCCGCTCGTGGCGCACAATGCCTTCCTGTTGCGCACCGAGGCGCAGAATCGCGTTGCGCGACTTCTGGTTGTTCTCGTCGGTGGTGAATTGCACTCGCACGCAGTCAAGCACCTCGAAGGCGTGGCGCAGCATCAGGTATTTGGCTTCGGTGTTAACGAAGGATTTCTGCCAGCGCGCCGAAATCCAGCTGCTGCCGATTTCCAGTTTGCGATTGAGCGGGTCGATCTTCCAGAAACGGGTCGAGCCGATCACTTCGCCGCTATCCTTCAACACGATCACAAACGGCATGACCGTGCCGGCATCGCGACCGTCCAAGGCTTTTTTCAGGTAGCTGTCGATGGTACTCGCCGAAGGCACCACGGTGACGGTGAGGTTCCACAGTTCGCCGTCGGCGGCAGCCTGGAGCAGGGCGTCGGCGTCGGTGTACTGAAGCGGGCGCAGGAGGATGCGCGGGCCTTGCAACGTGGTGAGCATCAATTCGGGTCTCGGCAGGTCGGGGGCAGTGGCGCGCGCCTATTACGCCGCAGCGGACTGATCCGATGCAACCACCGTCGCCGCTACAGAGTCACAATTTTAACCCCTTGTTCGCCGGAGTCTGGACGATGAAAAACCTGCGGATCGCCACGTTCAACGTCAACGGCCTGCGCGCACGCTTGCCGAACCTGCTGGAATGGCTCAAACGCGAGCAACCGGACATCGCGTGCCTGCAGGAACTCAAGTCAGTCGACAGCGCGTTCCCCGTCGCTGAACTGGAAGCCGCCGGTTACGGCGCGATCTGGCACGGTCAGGCGTCATGGAACGGGGTAGCAATCCTCGCCCGCGATGCGCAACCACTGGAGAGCCGCCGTGGCCTGCCGGGCGATCCCGAGGACAAGCACAGTCGTTATCTGGAAGCGGCGGTGCACGGGATATTGGTCGGCTGCCTGTACCTGCCCAACGGCAACCCGCAGCCGGGGCCGAAATTCGACTACAAACTGGCCTGGTTCGAGCGTTTGATCCGCTACGCCAAGGATCTACAAAGCAGCGATCATCCTGTGGTGCTGGCCGGCGACTACAACGTGGTGCCCACCGACATGGACATCTACAACACCCGCTCCTGGCTCAAGGACGCGCTGCTGCAACCCGAAAGCCGCGAGTGTTATCAACGGCTGCTTGATCAGGGCTGGACCGATTCGCTACGCCATCTGTATCCCGACGATCGCCTCTACACGTTCTGGGATTACTTCCGCCAGCATTGGCAAACCAACTCCGGCCTGCGCATTGATCATTTGTTGCTCAACCCGGCACTCAGCCCCTATCTGCACGAGGCCGGGGTAGACGCCTGGGTGCGCAACGAGCCGCACGCCAGTGACCATGCGCCGACCTGGATTCGCATCGGTTCGCGCAAGCGGCGGTAGCCGTTGATTGGCGAAATCAATTGTCGGAGTCCGGGGGCAATCCCGTATACATGTCGGCCATCGGCGCAGCGATCCGCGGCCACATGCAAAAGGACTGAGCAATGAGCGAGCCACGTCTGGCGAATCCGACGTTATACCTGCAACGCCTGGGGTTCGACGTCCCGCCGGCACCCACGCTGGACACCCTGCGGCAATTGCAGTTGCGCCATACCGGCATCTTCCCCTTCGAGAATCTGGCGACGATCACGGGCGTCCCGGTGCTGATCGATCTGGCATCGGTCGAGCAAAAAGTCCTGCACGGTGGCCGTGGTGGTTACTGCTACGAATTGAACAATCTGTTTCTGGCACTGCTGCAGGAGTTGGGCTTTGAAGCCCGTGGCATCTCCGGGCGCGTGGTGCTGGCGCAACCCGAAGGCACGTGGACGGCGCGCACTCACCGCTTGAGCCTGGTGATCATCGACGGCGAGCGCTACATCACCGATGTCGGTTTCGGCGGCATGGTGCCGACCGCACCGCTGCTGCTCGATACCGAGGCTGAACAGTCGACACCGCACGAGTCCTATCGCATCGAGAAACAGCCCGATGGCTACATGCTGCGCGCCAATGTCGCGGGGGAGTGGCGCGCGATGTACCTGTTTGACCTGCAACGCCAGGAAGACATCGACTACACCCTCGGCAACTGGTACGTCTCGACCCATCCCGAGTCACCGTTTGCCCAACGGCTGATGGTCGCGCGTACTGGCGCGGGATGGCGGCGGACACTGAATAACGGCAGCTTCGCGATTCATCACATGGGCGCTGACAGCGAGCGGCGCGAGGTGGCGGATGTCGATGAGTTGATCGAGGTGCTGGAGCAGGAGTTCGGCTTGCGCGTGCCTGACCAGCCCCACGTGCGCGAGGCGCTGGCGCGGCTGCTCGTACGCGCCTGATCACAGTGCCTGATCTCAGGGCTTGGCCTCCGGCTCGAGCACCCGGCGGATTTCCCCGACCGCCGCCGACAGCTTTTTTTCCAGGCTCTTGAGGTCGGCGGCAGTGATGCCTCTCTTGAATTGCCCGGAGTGCGCCGGCTCGGCCTGCTGCGCTTTGCCGTCAGCCTCCAGCAGGGCATGGCGCAGGGTGTTGTTGATCACGGTCTGATAACCAAACCCTTCGTTTTCCGCCACGCTGCGGGCGGCTTCGATCACGGCGTCGTCGAGCATGATGGTGATGCGGGTCTTGCCCTTGCTGGGCGCCAATACGCCACGCTTGCCCTGCGAGAAGTCGTATTCATCTTTCATCGTTCAAGCCTCCTGAAAATAAGCGCAACGCTCGCTCGGTGTGGCGACACGTGCAGAAATGATTCGTACGACGTTGGCTTCGCGATAACTGTACGCAACCACCAGCAAACGCCCCTTGCCGTCGAGTCCGAGGGTGATCCAGCGCTGTTCGTCATGGTCGTTGTCCTCGATCGTCAGCGCGCGCTTGTCATGAAAGACCGGCTCGGTCTCGGCAAGGCTGACGCCTCTGTGCTTGAGTTTGTTGGCTGCGTTCTTGCTTTTGTCGTACTGAATTTCGAATGACTTCATTATGCATACTTTATATGTATAAAAAAGAGCGCCGGTGCACCGCTGGTCGCCATGAACACTTCAGCCTAGTGCGATAAAAACCGGGGGCAGGAGGGGATGTGTTGCCGGATTTGTGGGAGATGGAGAGGGCGAGATAGAAGCTTGGGTGGCTACCTATCCATTATGTGACTGATAAGTTGTATACAACTCTATGGACATTTGTCCCGAGTATTGAATACAGTGTGCGCATAACAAAAACCAGGGAACCCCCCACATGAAAACGCCCCATGTTTCACACCAACGGCCCGAGGACGAAAATCTCGGGGTCGGCGCGAATATGGCTTACGGCCTGCAACATGTTCTGACCATGTACGGCGGTATCGTTGCGGTGCCGCTGATCATCGGCCAGGCGGCCGGGCTGTCGCCGGCGGACATTGGTTTGTTGATTGCTGCTTCATTGTTTGCGGGGGGGCTGGCAACACTGCTGCAAACCCTGGGTCTACCGTTTTTTGGCTGTCAGTTGCCGCTGGTGCAGGGCGTGTCGTTCTCCGGTGTGGCGACCATGGTCGCGATCGTCAGCAGTGGCGGAGAGGGCGGCTTCCAGTCGGTGCTGGGCGCGGTGATTGCCGCGTCGTTGATCGGCTTGCTGATCACCCCGGTGTTCTCGCGAATCACCAAGTTTTTCCCACCGCTGGTCACCGGCATCGTGATCACCACCATCGGCCTGACGCTGATGCCGGTGGCCGCACGCTGGGCCATGGGTGGCAACAGCCATGCGCCGGACTTCGGCAGCATGCAGAACATCGGGCTGGCGGCCGTGACGCTGGTGCTGGTGTTGTTGCTGAGCAAGGTTGGCAGTTCGACCATCTCGCGTCTGTCGATCCTGTTGGCCATGGTGATCGGCACGATTCTGGCGGTGTTCCTCGGCATGGCGGATTTCTCCGGTGTTGCTCAAGGGCCGATGTTCGGCTTCCCGACGCCGTTCCACTTCGGCATGCCGACGTTCCACTTCGCCGCGATCCTGTCGATGTGCATCGTGGTCATGGTGACGCTGGTGGAAACTTCGGCGGACATTCTGGCGGTCGGTGAGATCATCGGCACCAAAGTCGACTCCAAACGCCTGGGCAACGGCCTGCGCGCGGACATGCTGTCGAGCATGTTTGCGCCGATCTTCGGTTCTTTCACCCAGAGCGCGTTCGCGCAGAACGTCGGGCTGGTGGCGGTGACCGGGATCAAGAGCCGTTATGTGGTGGCCACCGGGGGGATCTTTCTGGTGATTCTCGGCCTGCTGCCGTTCATGGGCCGGGTGATCGCGGCGGTGCCGACTTCGGTGCTGGGCGGCGCCGGTATCGTGCTGTTCGGGACGGTAGCGGCGAGCGGGATTCGCACGCTGTCGAAGGTCGATTACCGCAACAACGTCAACCTGATTATTGTGGCGACCTCGATCGGCTTCGGCATGATCCCGATTGCCGCACCGAACTTCTACGATCATTTCCCGAGCTGGTTCGCGACCATTTTCCACTCGGGCATCAGCTCGTCGGCGATCATGGCGATTGTGCTGAACTTGACTTTCAACCACTTCACTGCCGGCAACTCGGATCAGCAGTCGGTGTTCGCCGCTGCAGAAGAGCGCACCCTGCGTTATCGCGACCTGGCGGCGCTGCGTGAAGGCGATTACTTCAGCGACGGCAAGCTGCATGATTGCGATGGCAAGGAAGTGCCGGTGATCGAGCCTGATGATCACGATCATGGGCATGGTGCGCCGAAGGTGCAGGCGAAGAGTGGCGAACACGTCTGATCGCTGACTGGATGAAAAAGGCCGATCTGTTGTGAGACAGATCGGCCTTTTTTATTTGAAGATCAAAAGATCGCAGCCTGCGGCAGCTCCTACAGGGGAACGCATTCCAAACTGTAGGAGCTGCCGCAGGCTGCGATCTTTTGACTTTTCGAGCGCCCACAAAAAAAGCCCCTGAATCTTTCGATTCAGGGGCTTTGCTATTTGGCTCCACAACCTGGACTCGAACCAGGGACCCAATGATTAACAGTCATTTGCTCTACCAACTGAGCTATTGCGGAATTGGTGCGTATGTTACTGATTCAAAAAGAGAAGTCAAGCATCAGAGTTAAAATTTCCGGTTTGAGCGGGACGGACGGTGTTTTGTCAGCGATTGGCGGTTACCAGAACCGCCTCACAGGTCTACCATGGCTGCCCGGAAGTGGTCACACGCGCTACCGGCCATTCGCCGAAAAGGTACGCGCCATGACTCAAACCGTTGTTGTTTCTCTTTCACGCGAGGTGTTCGTATGAGCGTCACGCAGATCAGCCTGCCCAAAGGCGTCGGCCCGCACGCCGAAAAACTCTTTGACGCGATCACCCAGGCCAGCACCCCTGAAGAACTGAACCGCGCCGGCGGCAAGGCCGAAGGGTTTGTACTGGGCCTGGAAAGCACCAAGGCGATCAAAAGCCAGATTGCCGAATCGCTCTACGTCGCCTATGACGATGCGGCCAGTCAGCGTGCGACGGAACTGGCTTAACCGCCGAAAGTGAACGTGCCCAGCATGAATCTGGCGTAAGCCGCGGTCAGCGCCAGTTGCACCAGCCACAGGGCCAGGCCGCCGAGGAATACCCCGGCGGCCACTTGCAGCACCAGGCTTTTGTCGCGTTTGGCCGGGGCGCGGGGGATGAAGTCATCCAGATCGTCTCGGTCGGCGTGCAGGTTGTCGTTTTTCATTTGGGTTCTCACAGAATGCCTGGATGTATACAAAACCTGTGGGAGCGAGCCTGCTCGCGAATGCTGTCAGCCACCCACAATGGCGACTGACCCACCGCATTCGCGAGCAGGCTCGCTCCCACAGTTCAGATTTGTGTGCAGTTTAGAGGGAATGTTGCATTCCTTCGGACAAATAAAAAACGGGAAGCCCCAAGGCTTCCCGTTTTTCATGACAAAGCGAAATCAGATGACCTGAACGATCGCATCCGTTACCGCTTTGATGTTGCTCTGGTTCAGTGCCGCGACGCAGATGCGGCCGGTGTCCAGGGCGTAGATGCCGAACTCGTTACGCAGGCGGTGCACCTGTTCGGTGGTCAGGCCGGAGTAGGAGAACATGCCGCGCTGACGGCCGACGAAGCTGAAGTCACGCTGCGGGGCTTTCTCGGCCAGCAGGGCAACCATCTGCTCGCGCATGCCGCGAATGCGCAGACGCATTTCCGCCAGTTCCGCTTCCCACTGCGCGCGCAGTTCCGGGCTGTTCAACACAGCGGCGACGATGCTTGCACCGTGGGTCGGCGGGTTGGAGTAGTTGGTGCGGATCACACGCTTGACCTGCGACAGCACGCGCGCGCTTTCTTCTTTCGATTCGCTGACGATCGACAGGGCGCCAACGCGCTCGCCGTACAGCGAGAACGACTTGGAGAACGAACTCGATACGAAGAAGGTCAGGCCCGATTCAGCGAACAGACGCACAGCCGCGGCGTCTTCGTCGATGCCGTCGCCGAAACCCTGGTACGCCATGTCGAGGAACGGCACGTGACCTTTGGCCTTGACCACGTCCAGCACGTTCTTCCAGTCGGCCGGGGTCAGGTCGACGCCGGTCGGGTTGTGGCAGCAGGCGTGCAGCACAACGATCGAGCCGTTCGGCAGGGCGTTGAGGTCGTCGAGCATGCCGGCACGGTTCACGTCGTGGGTGGCAGCGTCGTAGTAACGGTAGTTCTGCACCGGGAAACCAGCGGTTTCGAACAGCGCGCGATGGTTTTCCCAGCTCGGGTCGCTGATCGCCACAACGGCGTTCGGCAGCAGTTGCTTGAGGAAGTCGGCACCGATTTTCAGTGCGCCGGTACCGCCGACTGCCTGAGTGGTGACGATGCGACCGGCAGCGATCAGCGGCGAGTCGTTACCGAACAGCAGCTTTTGCACGGCCTGGTCGTAGGCCGCGATGCCGTCGATCGGCAGGTAGCCACGGGAGGCGTGCTGAGCAGCGCGAATGGTTTCGGCTTCGATCACCGCGCGCAGCAGGGGAATTCGCCCCTCTTCGTTGCAGTAAACACCTACACCCAGGTTGACCTTGGTGGTCCGGGTATCGGCGTTGAATGCTTCGTTGAGGCCCAGGATTGGATCGCGGGGTGCCATTTCGACAGCGGAGAACAGGCTCATTATTACGGCGGCTCTGAATGGAGAATGGAGGGACGTGTCGCGCTCCAGCCGAATGCACTAGAGCGGTGCACAAACGGGGAGCTAGTATAGAGGCCATCACTGAGCAATGGCGACAGGCGATTCAGCTTTTCCGGCAAGTTTTTCCGATTATTTCTTGACCGTTAGTCGATTGACTCTGTCAGAGACTTTACCGGATGTAGGACGTTTGCCTTGAAAGGCGAGGCAATCGGCTCCACATTGAGCACAATCTTCGTTTTTCCTTGGGCGACAACGGTCGTTTGCGGTCATCCCGCGGCTCGGCTGTTTTCTGCGCGAGCCGCGATCCCAGAGGTGTGTATGTCCGAATTCCAGCTAGTCACCCGCTTCGAGCCCGCCGGCGATCAGCCGCAAGCCATCCGTCAATTGGTGGAGGGCATCGAAGCCGGGCTGGCGCACCAGACGCTGCTCGGTGTGACCGGCTCGGGCAAGACCTTCAGCATCGCCAATGTCATCTCGCAGGTACAGCGCCCGACCCTGGTGCTGGCGCCGAACAAGACTCTTGCCGCGCAACTGTACGGTGAGTTCAAGGCGTTCTTCCCGAACAACGCGGTCGAGTATTTCGTTTCCTACTACGACTACTACCAACCCGAAGCCTATGTGCCGTCGTCCGACACCTTCATCGAGAAGGACGCGTCGATCAACGACCACATCGAACAGATGCGCCTGTCCGCGACCAAGGCGTTGCTCGAGCGCAAGGACGCGATCATCGTCACCACGGTGTCGTGTATCTACGGTCTGGGCAGCCCGGAAACCTATCTGAAGATGGTGCTGCACGTTGATCGCGGCGACAAACTCGATCAGCGCGCCTTGCTGCGGCGTCTGGCCGACCTGCAATACACCCGCAACGACATGGATTTTGCCCGGGCGACCTTCCGCGTGCGCGGCGATGTGATCGACATCTATCCGGCGGAATCCGATCTCGAAGCGATCCGTATCGAGCTGTTCGATGACGAGGTCGAGAGCATTTCCGCGTTCGACCCGCTGACCGGCGAAGTCATCCGCAAGATGCCGCGCTTCACTTTCTACCCGAAGAGTCACTACGTGACGCCGCGCGAAACCCTGCTCGACGCCATCGAACACATCAAAGTCGAATTGCAGGAGCGCCTCGAATACCTGCGCAGCAACAACAAACTGGTCGAGGCCCAGCGCCTCGAACAGCGCACCCGATTCGACCTGGAAATGATCCTCGAGCTGGGTTATTGCAACGGCATCGAAAACTACTCGCGCTACCTCTCTGGACGTCCGGCCGGTGCCGCACCGCCGACGCTGTATGACTATCTGCCGGCCGACGCCTTGCTGGTGATCGACGAATCCCACGTCAGCGTGCCGCAAGTCGGCGCGATGTATAAGGGCGACCGTTCGCGTAAAGAAACCCTGGTCGAATACGGCTTCCGCCTGCCGTCGGCGCTGGACAACCGACCAATGCGTTTTGACGAGTGGGAAGGGGTCAGCCCGCAGACGATTTTCGTCTCGGCGACCCCGGGCAACTACGAGGCCGAGCATGCCGGGCGCGTGGTCGAGCAAGTGGTGCGTCCGACCGGTCTGGTCGACCCGCAGGTTGAAGTACGTCCGGCGCTGACACAGGTCGACGATTTGCTCTCGGAAATCACCAAGCGTGTGGCGGTCGAAGAGCGGGTGCTGGTCACCACACTGACCAAACGCATGGCCGAAGACCTCACCGATTACCTCGCCGACCACGGCGTGCGCGTGCGTTACCTGCACTCGGACATCGACACCGTCGAGCGGGTCGAGATCATTCGCGACCTGCGTTTGGGCACCTTCGATGTGCTAGTGGGGATCAACCTCTTGCGTGAAGGTCTGGACATGCCGGAAGTGTCGCTGGTGGCGATTCTCGACGCGGACAAGGAAGGCTTCCTGCGTTCCGAGCGCTCGCTGATCCAGACCATTGGCCGGGCGGCGCGGAACCTCAATGGCCGCGCGATTCTCTACGCCGACCGCATCACCGGCTCGATGGAGCGCGCGATTGGTGAGACCGAGCGTCGTCGCGACAAACAGATCGCCTTCAACCTGGAAAACGGCATCACCCCGAAAGGCGTGTTCAAAGACGTCGCCGACATCATGGAAGGCGCCACCGTGCCCGGCTCGCGCAGCAAGAAGCGCAAGGGCATGGCCAAGGCTGCCGAAGAAAGCGCCAAGTACGAAGCCGAACTGCGCTCGCCAAGCGAAATCACCAAACGCATTCGCGCGCTGGAAGAGAAGATGTATCAGCTGGCGCGGGATCTGGAGTTTGAAGCGGCGGCGCAGATGCGCGATGAGATTGCCAAACTGCGCGAGCGGCTGTTGGCGGTTTGATCTTCATCGTCTGACCGGGCCTCTTCGCGAGCAAGCCCGCTCCCACATTGGATCTGTGTCTTACACAAATCTCCTGTGGGAGCGGGCTTGCTCGCGAAGAGGCCGGTCCAGACACCACAAAAATCAGTGAGCTTCCCCAGCCTTCAACCCCGCCGGCAATTTTTTGGTCAACAAGATCGCCAGCATGCTGATCCCCAGCGCAATCCCGACAAAGTGAAACGCGTCGTTATAGGCCATGATCAACGCCTGCTGATGCACGATCTCGCTCATCTTGCCCAGCGCCGCCGTGTCGCTGCCAAAACGGTCGGTCATCGAGGCCATGCGCTCGGCCACTTGCGGATTGGTCGGCACCACCGCTTCACGCAAATAATCGAAGTAGGTCTTGGTTCGTGCATCCAGTAGCGTGGCGAGCAGGGCAATGCCGATCGCGCCACCTAGGTTGCGCAGGATGTTGAACAGGCTCGATGCCGACCCCGCGTCCTGCGGCAGGATGTACGCGGTGGCAATCAGCGAAATGGTCACCATGATCAGCGGCTGGCCGAGGGCGCGGATGATCTGGATCTGATTGAACTGCGGCCCGGCGAAGTCCGGGTTGAGCACCCCCGACGAAAAACTCGCCAGCCCGAACAATCCGAAGCCCAGCGTGCACAGCCACTTCGGCGAAACGAACTTCATCAGCTTCGGCACCAGCGGAATCAGGAACAGCTGCGGCACGCCCATCCACATGATCACTTCGCCGATCTGCAGGGCGTTGTAGTTCTGGATCTGCGCCAGGTACAGCGGCAGCAGATAAATCGAGCCATACAGCCCGACGCCCATGCCAAGGCTGGAAATGCTCGACAGGCCGAAGTTGCGATTGCGCAGGATGCCGAGGTTGATCAGCGGATTGGGTTTGGAGATCTGCACGATGACGAAGGTGATTAGGCTGAGGAGGGCAATGCTGCCCAGCGCCACGATCAGGTTCGATTCCAGCCAGTCCTTGCGGTGGCCTTCTTCGAGAAACACCTGCAGGCAACCGAGGCCGATACCGAGGGTGAGAATCCCGGTGTAGTCGGTGCTTTTCAGCAGTTCCCAGTGCGCTTCCTTCTTTTCCAGCCCGTACATCAGCCCGGCGATCATGATCAGCCCCGGCGGAATGTTGATGTAGAAGATGTATTCCCAGCCCCAGTTTTCCGTGAGCCAGCCGCCAAGGGTCGGGCCGATGGAGGGGGCGAAGGTCGCGGTCATGGCGAACATCGCCATGCCTTTGGCGCGGTGGTGTTCGGGGAGTTTGATCAGGGTCAGGGTGAACGCGAGCGGGATCAGTGCGCCGCCGGTGAAGCCCTGCATGGCGCGGAAGACGATCATGCTTTCGAGGCTCCAGGCCATCGAACACAGCAGCGAAGACACCAGAAAACCCAGCGACACCCACACCGCCAGGCGCCGCGCCGAGAGCAACTGCACCAGCCACGCGGTCAGCGGGATCATGATGATTTCCGCGACCAGGTAGGAGGTGGAAATCCACGAGCCTTCTTCCAGCGTCGCCGACAACGCGCCCTGAATGTCCTTGAGCGAAGAGTTGGTGATCTGGATGTCGAGCACCGCCATAAAGGCGCCGAGCATCACGCTCATTACCGCAATCCAGTCCCGCCGGGTCGGTTCGCCGACCGGGCGGATCAGCGAATCACCGGCCATTGTCTGGGGCGTCTTTGATATTCACGGTGGCGGTGACCGACATGCCCGGGCGGATTTTGCCGTGCAGCGGGTTGTCGGCCTTGAAGGTGAGTTTTACCGGAATCCTTTGCACGACTTTGGTGAAGTTGCCGGTGGCGTTGTCCGGCGGCAGCAGGCTGAACTGCGCACCGGAGGCGGCGAACAGGCTGTCGACTCGCGCTTCGATCGGCGTGTCACTGTAAGCGTCGAAGGTCAGCTCGGCTTTCTGTCCGGGCTGCATGTGGCCGATCTGGGTTTCCTTGAAATTGGCCTGCACCCAGATGTCTTCGTCCGGGACGATCGACAGCAGATAGGCGCCGGCCTGCACCACCTGACCATTGCGCGCGGCACGCTGGCCGACCATGCCGCTGATGGGTGCGTGGATTTCGCTGCGGCTCAGGTTGAGTTCGGCTTGCGCCAGGTCGGCGCGGGCGTTGGCGATCTGCGCGTCAAGGCGTTTGATCTCGGCGCTCAGCGCGTTGACTTGCTGGCGCTGGCTCTGCGCGTCGGCCTGGGCCTTGGCCACTTGCGAGCGGGCGATATGGGCATCAGCGGAGAGGGTGGTCACCCGCTCTTCGGAAACGTAACCCGGTTTGCGCAAGGTTTCAGCACGCGACAAGTCCATCTGCGAGCGACCAAGCGTGGCCTGGGTGGTCGCCACTTGCGCGTCGCTAGCGGCGATCAGGCTCGATTGCTGGGTCAGTTTGCTCTGCGCCTGCAAACGCTCGGCTTCGCGGGTGGCGAGGGCGGCATTGGCGCGATCCACGGCCAGACGGAAATCATTGGGTTCGAGGCGTACCAGCAACTGACCTTTTTCCACGTGCTGGTTGTCCTGTACCAGCACTTCGTCGATGCGTGCGCTCAACTGGCTGGAGACGCGGGTGATCTCGCCCTGGACATAGGCGTTGTCGGTGCTTTCATAAAAGCGTCCCTTGAAAAACCAATGGGCGAAGAAGCCCCCGGCAATCAACAGAACCAGCAGCAGGAAAATAAACAGGCGACGCTTGAGTTGGGCAGGCATGAGGCAAACTGTAGTCGAGTAATTGTAAGGAAGGTTTTCTGCGGCTGAATCTGGCATACCGCCGATAAACGGTAAATGCCAACGGCTGATATTCGGCCCATCACCACGGTCTATGGGCGTTACAGACGCAAACTTGGCTTAAATGCCCTGCCCGCTGGAGCGGGGCGGGTGTCGCCTGTTACCATTCGCGGCTTGATTGTTTTGCTTTTCATTCTTTTCGAGACATGCCATGACCACCGTCCGCACTCGCATCGCGCCATCGCCTACCGGGGACCCCCACGTAGGTACCGCTTACATCGCATTGTTCAACTACTGCTTTGCCAAGCAGCATGGCGGTGAGTTCATCCTGCGCATCGAAGACACCGACCAGTTGCGTTCGACCCGCGAGTCCGAACAGCAGATCTTCGACGCCCTGCGCTGGCTGGGTATCGACTGGAGCGAAGGCCCGGACGTTGGCGGCCCGCACGGCCCGTACCGGCAGAGCGAGCGTGGCGATATCTATCAGAAGTATTGCCAGCAACTGGTCGACATGGGCCATGCGTTCCCATGCTTCTGCACCGCCGAAGAGCTGGACCAGATGCGCGCCGAGCAAATGGCGCGCGGCGAAACCCCGCGTTACGACGGCCGCGCGCTGCTGCTGTCGAAGGAAGAAGTCGCGGCCCGTCTGGCCGCCGGCGAACCGCACGTGATCCGCATGAAAGTGCCGACCGAAGGCGTCTGCGTGGTGCCGGACATGCTGCGTGGCGATGTCGAGATCCCGTGGGATCGCATGGACATGCAAGTGCTGATGAAGACCGACGGCCTGCCGACCTACTTCCTCGCCAACGTGGTCGACGACCACCTGATGGGCATCACCCACGTGCTGCGCGGTGAAGAATGGCTGCCGTCGGCACCGAAACTGATTCTGCTGTACGAATACTTCGGCTGGGAACAACCGGAGCTGTGCTACATGCCGCTGCTGCGTAACCCGGACAAGAGCAAGCTGTCCAAGCGCAAGAACCCGACTTCGGTGACGTTCTACGAGCGCATGGGCTTCATGCCGGAAGCGATGCTCAACTACCTCGGTCGCATGGGCTGGTCGATGCCGGACGAGCGCGAGAAGTTCTCGCTGCAGGAAATGGTCGACAACTTCGACCTCAAGCGTGTGTCCCTCGGCGGGCCGATCTTCGACATCGAGAAACTGTCGTGGCTCAACGGCCAGTGGCTGCGTGACCTGCCGGTGGAAGAGTTCGCCGCACGCGTGCAGCAGTGGGCGTTCAACTCCGAATACATGATGAAGATCGCACCGCTGGTACAGGGTCGCGTGGAAACCTTCAGTCAGGTTGCACCGCTGGGCGGCTTCTTCTTTGCCGGTGGCGTGAACCCGGATGCCAAGCTGTTCGAATCGAAAAAGCTCTCGGGTGATCAGGTGCGTCAGATGATGCAGTTGATCCTGTGGAAGCTGGAAAGCCTGCGTCAGTGGGAGAAGGACAACATCACCGCAACGATTCAGGCAGTGGTCGAATCCCTCGAGCTGAAGCTGCGTGACGCGATGCCGCTGATGTTTGCCGCGATCACCGGGCAGGCCAGTTCGGTATCGGTGCTCGATGCGATGGAAATTCTCGGCCCGGACCTGACCCGATTCCGTCTGCGTCAGGCGATCGACCTGCTGGGCGGCGTGTCGAAGAAAGAAAACAAAGAGTGGGAAAAGCTGCTGGGCGCTATCGCCTAAGCACTTGTGATTCCCTGTAGGAGCTGGCGCAGCCTGCGATCTTTTGCCGTTGGTCTTAAGAAGCAAGAGCAAAAGATCGCAGGCTGCGCCAGCTCCTACAGGTCGCGGTGTGCGTAAACCTCCCGGATTTTCGGGGGGAGGGCGGTAAGTGATTGTAATGCCGACAAAAAATTTTGAAATTTTTCAAAAATAAGTTTGACAGGCTTTCGATACGCCCTTAAGATTCGCCCCGTCCTCAGCGATGACATCAACGATGAGGGGCTATAGCTCAGCTGGGAGAGCGCCTGCATGGCATGCAGGAGGTCAGCGGTTCGATCCCGCTTAGCTCCACCAATTTTACAGTTCAAGGTCTGGCCACACCGGCCTTGAATCAGATCAGATCTCAGCACTGATCAGCTGTATAGAAGGGTTTGTGTCCCCTTCGTCTAGTGGCCTAGGACACCGCCCTTTCACGGCGGTAACAGGGGTTCGAGTCCCCTAGGGGACGCCACGATTACCCGCTCTGCGGGATTTATAAGGGTCATTCAATTATTGAATGGCCCTTTTGTTTGTCTGGCGTTTGGCCAACTCTCCTTTTTCCTTACACTGTGCTTCAGACCAGCGGTCATATCCTCGACTTGCAGAATATTATTATGCGAATAATATTCTAGTCGTAATATTCGGAGGCAACGATGAACGATAAAAAAGCTCAAACCCGCGAACGCATCCTCAAGGCTGCCAGCGCCGCACTGATTCAGCGTGGCCCGGCGGATCCCAGCGTGGGCGAAGTGATGGGCGCTGCCGGCCTGACCGTCGGTGGTTTCTACGCGCACTTCGAAAGCAAGGACGCCATGATGCTCGAGGCGTTCAAGCAACTGCTCGGTCGTCGCCGCGACCTGATCGCCGACATGGACTCCGAGCTGACCGGTGAAGAGCGTCGCGCCCTGGTCGCGGCGTTTTACCTGTCGCGCAAGCATCGGGATTCCAGCGATGCCGCATGTCCGATTCCAGCCTCGATCGGCGAGCTTGGACGTTTGCCGGAATCCTTCCGCCTTGCGCTGAACGAACACCTGGAGCTGATGATTGCGCAGTTGGCGTCCAGCCCCGAAGACACCGACAAAGCGCTGGCCGATGTGGCGTTGATGGTGGGTGGTCTGGCGCTGGCACGCGCGCTGGGCCCGGGCGATTTATCCGATCGATTGCTGCGCGCCGCCAAGTCGGCGGTGCGTTGACCTGAAGGCAGCACGCCTGAGGAAAGAGCGATGAACACGTTGAAGTGGGTTCGTGGCGTTAATGGCACCTTGGGCTGGATTGCACCGCAGCGAGTAGCGAGCAAAATGCGTCGGGCGTTCATGACGCCGCGCATGTTGCCACTGCGCGATTGGGAGTTGCCGCTGCTGGCGAGCGCCGAACGCATCACCCTGCGCTTCGGTTTGTCGGCGCTGCGCTGGGGCCAGGGGCCGGCGGTGTTGTTGATGCACGGCTGGGAAGGGCGACCCACGCAGTTTGCGGCGTTGATCACCGCACTGGTCGAGGCCGGTTACACCGTCGTTGCCCTCGATGGTCCGGCTCATGGTCGCTCACCGGGGCGTGAAGCCAACGTCGTACTGTTCGCCCGCGCCATGCTCGAAGCGGCCGCTGAACTGCCACCTCTTCAAGCCGTCATCGGCCACTCCATGGGCGGCGCCAGTGCCATGCTCGCGGTGCAACTGGGTCTGCGCACCGAAACCCTGGTCAGCATCGCAGCTCCCGCACGAATTCTCGGCGTGCTGCGCGGTTTCGCCCGCTACGTCGGGATGCCACCGCGGGCGCGCTCGGCGTTCATCCGTCAGGTCGAGCAGGACGTCGGCATGCGCGCCGCGACCCTTGATGTCGCGCACTATCAACTGGATATGCCGGGCCTGATCGTGCATGCCGAGGACGACACCTTCGTCTCGGTCAAGGAATCGCAACTGATCCACGAATCATGGTTCGACAGTCGTCTGCTGCGCCTGGAAAGCGGCGGTCACCAGCGCGTGCTGGCCGACCCTCGAGTGGTTGATGGCGTATTATCACTGTTGGCGGGGCGCAGCCTTCAAGCGCGGCAATCGGCCTGACATCCGTTACACTGCCCCGGTTGAATAATCTGACCGGGAGTGGGGCATGGGCTGGGATCGGGCAACGCCGTTCACCATTGATCTGCAAGTAGGCGCCGAGGACATCGACGGGCTGGGCCACGCGAACAACGCGGTGTACGTGACCTGGCTCGAACGCTGCGCCTGGCGTCACTCGCAGCGGCTGGGTCTGGACCTGGTCGAGTACCGGCGCCTGGATCGGGCGATGGCCGTGGTCCGCCATGAAATCGATTATCTGGCAGCCGCTTACGAAGGCGACGAGTTGCAACTGGCGACCTGGATCGTCGATTGGGATCAGCGCCTGAAAATGACCCGACACTTCCAGCTGATCCGCCCGAGCGACAACGCCACTTTGCTGCGTGCCCAGACCACTTTCGTCTGCATCGAACTGTCCACCGGCAAGCCCAAGCGCATGCCGGCGGAATTCATCGAGGGTTATGGCCCAGCCATCCAAAGTCCAGAAACAGCCCAAATCTAACCTGTGGGAGCGGGCTTGCTCGCGAAGGCGGCGGATCAGTTAAATGAATGCTGACTGACACGACGCCTTCGCGAGCAAGCCCGCTCCCACAAGGGATCTGCGGTTTTTCTCGTAATCCAGTAAACTGCCGCACGTTTTTTCTTCCTGAGTAGTGTTTTCCCCATGCAAATTGCCCTGGCGCCCATGGAGGGGTTGGTCGACGACATCCTGCGCGACGTGCTGACCCGCGTTGGCGGCATCGACTGGTGCGTGACCGAGTTCATTCGGATCAACGATCAGTTGCTCACCCCGGCCTACTTCCACAAGTTCGGCCCGGAGCTGCTCAATGGCGCCCGCACCCGTTCCGGCGTGCCTCTGCGCGTGCAATTGTTGGGTTCCGATCCGGTGTGTCTGGCGGAAAACGCGGCGCTGGCCTGCGAGCTCGGCTCGCAAGTGATCGACCTGAACTTTGGCTGCCCGGCCAAGACCGTCAACAAGTCTCGGGGCGGGGCGGTGCTGCTCAAGGAGCCGGAACTGCTCAACTCCATCGTCGAGCACGTGCGTCGCGCCGTGCCGGCACATATTCCGGTCACCGCGAAGATGCGCCTGGGCTTCGACAGCCCGGACGGCTCGCTGGTTTGCGCCACCGCGCTGGCCGAGGGCGGCGCCGAGCACATCGTGGTGCATGCCCGGACCAAGGTCGATGGCTACAAGCCGCCGGCGCATTGGGAGTGGATTCCGCGCGTGCAGGACGTGGTCAAGGTGCCGGTGTTCGCCAACGGCGATATCTGGAGCGTCGAAGACTGGCGCCGCTGCCGCGAAATCAGCGGCGTCGAAGACATCATGCTCGGTCGCGGTCTGGTCTCGCGCCCGGATCTGGCTCGGCAGATCGCTGCCGCGCGCGCCGGTGAAGAAGTGGTCGAAATGAGCTGGGCCGAGCTGCTGCCGCTGATTCAGGACTTCTGGCTGCAAGCCAAGGCGCAGATGACCGCACGCCAATCGCCGGGTCGCTTGAAGCAATGGCTGGCGATGCTGACGCGCAATTATCCCGAGGCTACCGAGCTCTTTACCGTGCTGCGTCGCGAGACCGAACCGGATCAAGTCTCGCGTTTGCTGGGTTTGCCAGTCGCCGAAGCCGCCTGAAAAAAATCTGCAAATAATCTCTTGAAATCATTTTGGCGGTCCCTATCTAAGGGTTACGCGATGCCGAATTCGGGTCGCGGAGTCAAAAAACCTTGCTGATTGTTTTCAGGAGATTTGAACCATGAGTACTGCATTTTCCCTGGCACCACTGTTCCGTTCCTCGGTTGGTTTCGACCGTTTCAACGATCTGTTCGAAACCGCGCTGCGCAACGAGCCAGGCAGCACCTACCCACCCTACAACGTGGAAAAACACGGTGACGATCAATACCGCATCGTCGTAGCGGCAGCCGGTTTCCAGGAAGAAGACCTGGAGCTGCAAGTCGAGAAGGGTGTGCTGACCATCAGTGGCGGCAAGCGTGATGCCAACGAAGGCGTGACCTTCCTGCATCAAGGCATTGCCCAGCGTGCTTTCAAGCTGTCCTTCCGCCTGGCCGATCACATTGAGATCAAGGCCGCCGATCTGAGCAACGGTCTGCTGAGCATCGACCTGTTGCGGGTGATCCCGGAAGAGGCGAAAGCCAAGCGCATTCCGATCAACGGGGCGCAAAAGCCGGTTCTGCAATAAGACCGAGCAAGAAAAAAGGGCGCCACTGGCGCCCTTTTTTTGTGCCCGTCATTCGAGCATCTTTTTCAACTCATCCAGTGCCACCGGCCGACTGTGCAGGTAACCCTGATACAAATGGCAGCCGAGCCCTTGCAGGAACGCCAGTTGTTCCGGCGTCTCGACGCCTTCGGCAATCACCTCCAGTTCCAGGCTGCGGGCCATGGCGACGATGGCGCGGATGATTTCGGCGTCGTTGGGGTCGGTGGTCGCGTCGCGGATGAACGACTGGTCGATTTTCAGGGTGTCCACCGGCAGGCGTTTGAGGTAGGTCAGTGATGAATAGCCAGTGCCGAAATCGTCCATGGCGAAGCTCACGCCGAGTTTTTTCAGGCGACGCATCTTGATGATGGTGTCATCCAGGTTCTGGATGACGATGCCTTCGGTGATCTCCAGTTTCAGCAGCGAGCAGGGCAGGCCGTGGCTGATCATGCTGTGTTCGATGCGTTCGACGAAGTCGTTCTGGCGGAATTGTCGTGGGCTGATGTTCACGCACAGGCTGAAGTTGAGCGGGTCGACCAGCTTCAACGCGATCAACTGTTTGAACGCTTCGCAGGCCTCGTCGAGGATCCAGGTGCCGACTTCCAGAATCAGGCCGCTGTCTTCCAGCACCTTGATGAATTCGGTGGGCGATTGTGCGCCGAGTTCCGGGTGATTCCAGCGCACCAGGGCTTCGGCGCCGATGATGCGGTTGTCCCGCGCGTCGACCTGCGGCTGGTAATGCACGTTGAATTCGCCACGGGACAGCGCCAGACGCAGGTCGGTCTCCATGCGCAGCCGTTCGCTGGCCGCTTTTTGCATGGTGTTGTGGTACATCTGCGTGGTGTTGCGCCCGGAGTCCTTGGCCCGGTACAGGGCAATATCGGCGCGCTTGAGCAGGTCGGTCGGGGTCGAGCCGTGATCGGGAATCAGCGCCACACCGATGCTCGGCGTCACTTGCAGGCGCTGGCCGTCGAGGAACATCGGCTCCGAGAGCAATTCGCGAATGGTGTCGGCCAGTTCCCGCACTTGGGCGCTGACCTCGTTGCGCGTGCCTTCGAGGCCACTGAGCAGCACCACGAATTCATCGCCGCCGAGACGCGCGACCGTATCTTCCATGCGCACACTGGCTTCGAGCCGTGCGGTGATGATTTTCAGCACGGTGTCGCCGACCGGGTGGCCCAGCGAGTCGTTGATGTGCTTGAAGTGGTCAAGGTCGAGGAACAGCAGCGCGCCGCGCAGATTGTGACGCTTGAGCAGGGCGATCTGCTGGCTCAGGCGATCCATCAGCAAGGCGCGGTTAGGCAGGTTGGTCAGCGGGTCGTGATAGGCCAGGTGGCGGATCTGCGCTTCGGCGTTTTTCAGCAGACTGACATCTCGCGCCGTCAGCAGCAGGCACGCGGTTTCGTTGAGGGTGATCGGTTCGATCGACACCTCCACCGTCAGCAACTCACCACGCTTGTTGCGCCCGAGCATTTCCTGATGATGTACGCGGCCCTTGATCTGCAGTTCGGCGAGCAACGCCGAGCGTTGTTTTTCTTCGGCCCAGATGCCGATCTGGTACACGGTCTTGCCCACCACTTCTTCGGCACGATAACCGGTGAGGCGGCAGAAACCGTCGTTGACCTCCAGATAACGCCCGGTATCCCGTTCGGTGATGGTGATCGCATCGGGGCTGGAGTGAAATGCTTTGGCGAATTTCTCTTCGCTGGCCTTGAGCGCAGCCTCGGAGCGCTGCTGTTGGGTGATGTCGCGCAAAGTGGTGACGATGCACGGCTGATTGCCGACGCTGATCTGTCGGCTGGAAATCACACAGGTCAGCGACTGGCCGTCCTTGTGCTGGACGATGATCGCGACATTGCTCAGGCCCTGTTCGCGGATCACCCGCTCGATGCGTTGCAGGCTTTTCGCCGAGGCGTCCCACAGGCCGATGTCTTCGGCAGTGCGCCCGATGACGTCGGCGGCGCTCCAGCCGAAGGTCTGGGTGAAGCTGTTGTTGATTTCGATGAACTCGCCGCTGTCCTGGCGGGTGACGCAGATCGGGTCCGGGCTGACCTGGAACAGTGTGGCGAATTTCTCTTCCGAAGCCACCAGGCGCTGTTCGCGTTCGACCTGATCGGTGATGTCCAGCAAGGTCCCGGCCATGCGCAGCGGCGCGCCGTTTTCGTCGCGATAGAGGCGGGCGCGGCTTTCCAGATAGCGTGAGCTGCCATCCGGCAGTTGCACGCGATAAGTCAGTTGATAGTTGCCGGCCGGGCCTTCACGCAGGCTGCGGTAGGCGTCGCGCATGCTGTCGCGCTCTTCGCCGGGCACACCTTCAAAAAATTCTTCGAACGATTCGTGAAACGGAATCGGCTCCAGCCCGTGCAATTGCGCGGCCCGCGCCGAGCCGTAGAGCATGCCGCTGGGGATGTGCCAATCCCAGGTGCCGAGTTGCGCCGAGTCCAGCGCCAGATCGAGGCGTTCCTGGCTGTCTTTCAAGGCGTGTTCGGCGGCTTTGCGTTCGGTGGTGTCGAGAAACGTGCTGAGCAGATACGGCTGACCTTCGAGTTCGACCTTCTGCGCGCTGAGAATGCCGTCATGAATCTGCCCGTTGCTGGCGCGGAACTGCACTTCCATGCTGATCAATTCGCCCTTGGCCTTGGTCTTTTTCACCAGCTCTGCGCGTTGTTCCGGGTGCACCCATAGGCCCAGTTCCAGTGTGGTGCGACCGATCGCGTCCTGAACCGGCCAGCCGAACAGGCTTTCGAAATACTGGTTGGCTTCGGTGATCAGGCCGTCTTCCTGGCGCGTCAGCAGCACCATGTTCGGACACAGGTGAAACAGTGTGGCGAAACGTTTCTCCGAACTGCTCAGGGCCTGTTCGCGTTGACGCTGGTGGGTGATTTCGCGAATCACCCCGATCATTCGGGGACGGCCGTGTTTGTCCGGCAGCAGACTGCCGCTGATTTCCAGCCAGTGCAGGCTGCCGTCGGGCCAGCGGATGCGGTGATGCATCGCCTGTTCCAGCGGCGCGCCGGCAATCACCGCGTGGAATGCTCTGACGGTTTTCGCCCGGTCTTCGGGCGGCAGCAGGTCGAGGTATTCCAGATCCTGCGGCAGCGGTTGCCGTGGATCAAAGCCAAACAGCGCCTGGGTGCCCCGTGACCAACTGATCTGCCCGCGCTCGATGTCCCAATACCAGGCGCCGAGCCGGGCGCCGTTGAGCGCGGCGAGCAATTGCGGCGCACTCTCCCAGCTCTGCTCGGAACGTCGCGGATCAATGGCCTGAATACGCGGCATCGGCGGAATTCGGTCAACAGATTTCGGCATTGTTAACGGGCCTTGAGCTGATGGTGGCGTTAGGCACAGGGACAGCGGCTCTATAGGAGTAGCACAAGTTAGCCTGGAGTCCCTGGCAGATCGATTTGCGCATCCAGCAAGGCCATGAAAGCCCTTGCCGCATTCGACAGCGTCCGTTCGGTGTGCACGATATAGCCTAGCTGGCGACTGAGCTGTATGCCCGGCAAAGGTATGCGCGCGACCTGTTCATCAAGCATGGTGCGTGGCAGAACACTCCAGGCCAGACCAATGGAGACCATCATCTTGATGGTTTCCAGGTAGTTGGTGCTCATGGCGATGTTCGGCGTCAGCCCTTGGGCTTCGAACAAACGTTGGACAATATGATGAGTAAAGGTGTTGCCTCCGGGAAAAACCGCCGGATGACCGGCAATGTCCGCCAGGCTCACTGCGCCATTGCTGATCAGCGAGTGTTCCGGCGCCACCACGAAATCCAGCGGGTCGTCCCACACTGGTGTGGCTTTGACCAGCGTGTGCGGCTCCGGCGCCAGGGTGATGACTGCCAGTTCCGCACGGCCGTGGAGAATTTCTTCGTAGGCCACTTCCGAATCGAGGAACTGAATATCCAGCGCCACCTGTGGGTAGCGGCGGGTGAATTCCCTTAAGAGCGGCGGCAAACGGTGCAGGCCGATGTGGTGACTGGTGGCCAGGGTCAGCCGGCCGCTGACTTCGCCAGTCAGGTTGGTCAGGGCGCGGCGGGTATCGTCCAGCACGTTGAGAATCTGGTATGCCCGGGGCAGCAGGGCGCGGCCAGCCTCGGTCAGGCCGACTTCACGACCCAGTCGATCGAACAGCCGCACCTTCAATTGTTGCTCGAGTCCGGCGATGCGTTTGCTGATCGCCGGTTGCGTCAGATGCAGGCGTTCCCCGGCGCCGGAGAAGCTGCCGGTCTCGGCGATGGCGATGAAAGCGTTGAGGTTGGCCAGATCCATGGTTCGTATTCCAGTTGGTTATCCAAAGCATAAAAAATATGAATTTGAGTTATTTAATGTAACCCCATAGGATCGGCCTCACAAGCCAAAGGGTTATTGATAAACCCAGGGCATAGAAACAAGCTGATGAGGAACCGTCTGATGGCCAGCAAAACGCTCTACGACAAGCTCTGGGATTCGCATTTGGTCAAGCAGCGCGACGATGGCTCGGCGCTGATCTATATCGATCGTCACATCATCCACGAAGTGACCTCGCCGCAAGCCTTCGAAGGCCTGCGTCTGGCCGGGCGCAAGCCGTGGCGCATCGATGCCAACATCGCGACCCCGGACCACAACGTACCGACCACGCCGGAGCGCAAGGGCGGCATCGAAGCCATTGCCGACCAAGTCTCGCGTTTGCAGGTTCAGACCCTCGATGACAACTGTGATGAGTACGGCATCGTCGAGTTCAAGATGAACGACATCCGTCAGGGCATCGTCCACGTGATCAGCCCGGAGCAGGGCGCAACCTTGCCGGGCATGACCGTGGTCTGCGGTGACTCGCACACCTCGACCCACGGCGCGTTCGGTGCCTTGGCGCACGGGATCGGCACTTCCGAGGTCGAGCACGTGCTCGCCACCCAGTGCCTGGTCGCGAAGAAAATGAAGAACATGCTGGTGCGCGTCGAAGGTCAGTTGCCATTCGGCGTGACTGCCAAGGACATCGTCCTCGCGGTAATCGGCAAGATCGGCACCGCCGGCGGTAACGGCCACGCCATCGAATTCGCCGGCAGCGCGATTCGCGATCTGTCCGTCGAAGGCCGCATGACCATCTGCAACATGTCCATCGAAGCCGGCGCCCGTGTGGGTCTGGTAGCGGCGGATGAAAAGACCGTCGAGTACGTCAAGGGCCGTCCGTTCGCGCCGAAAGGTGCGCAGTGGGATCAGGCGGTTGAAGCCTGGAAAGATCTGGTCTCCGACGCCGATGCCAAGTTCGACACCGTGGTTGAACTCGACGCTGCGCAGATCAAGCCGCAAGTCAGCTGGGGCACCTCCCCGGAAATGGTCCTGGCCGTTGATCAGAACGTGCCGGATCCGGCGAAAGAGATGGATCTGGTCAAGCGCGATTCGATTGTCCGCGCTTTGAAATACATGGGTTTGACTGCCAATCAGGCGATCACCGACATTCAGTTGGATCGCGTATTCATTGGTTCCTGCACCAACTCGCGCATCGAAGACTTGCGCGCTGCCGCCGTGATCGCCAAGGGCCGCAAAGTGGCATCGACCATAAAGCAGGCCATCGTCGTGCCGGGCTCGGGTCTGGTGAAAGCGCAGGCGGAAGCCGAGGGTCTGGACAAGATTTTCCTCGAAGCCGGTTTCGAATGGCGTGAGCCGGGTTGCTCGATGTGCCTGGCGATGAACCCCGACCGCTTGGAGTCCGGTGAGCATTGCGCCTCGACTTCCAACCGTAACTTCGAAGGCCGTCAGGGCGCCGGTGGTCGTACCCACCTCGTGAGCCCGGCCATGGCCGCTGCGGCGGCGGTGAACGGTCGTTTCATCGACGTTCGTGAATTGATTTAAAGGAGCGCAGCATGAAAGCTTTTACCCAGCACACTGGTCTTGTCGCGCCTCTGGATCGTGCCAACGTCGACACCGACCAGATCATTCCCAAGCAATTCTTGAAGTCGATCAAGCGCACCGGTTTCGGCCCGAACCTGTTCGACGAGTGGCGTTACCTGGATGTCGGCCAGCCGTATCAGGACAACTCCAAGCGCCCGTTGAACAAAGACTTCGTGCTCAACGCCGAGCGTTATCAAGGCGCCAGCGTGTTGCTCGCCCGCGAAAACTTCGGTTGCGGCTCCAGCCGTGAGCACGCGCCATGGGCGCTGGAAGAATACGGTTTCCGCAGCATCATCGCGCCGAGCTACGCCGACATCTTCTTCAACAACAGCTTCAAGAACGGCTTGCTGCCGATCATCTTGAGCGACGCTGAAGTCGATGAATTGTTCAAGCAGGTCGAGGCCGAGCCAGGCTATCAATTGCAGATTGATCTGCACGAGCAGACCGTGACCAGCCCGAACGGCAAGGTGTACCGCTTCGAAATCGACGCGTTCCGCAAGCACTGCCTGCTCAATGGTCTGGACGATATTGGTCTGACCTTGCAGGACGGCGATGCGATTGCGGCGTTCGAAGCGAAACATCGTGTGAGCCAGCCGTGGTTGTTTCGCGACGCATGATTGATTCGAGATTGATGTAGTCAGGGCTGACCTCTTCGCGAGCAAGCCCGCTCCCACAGGGGAATGCATTTCAAATGTGGGAGCGGGCTTGCTCGCGAAGGCGGCCGCTCAAACAACACAAATGCCAGGAAATGACTATGACCAGCACCGCCCAGCACACCCAGGTTGTACAAAAGCAATTCGGTGAACAGGCCGCCGCCTACCTGAGCAGCGCCGTTCATGCGCAAGGCACTGAATTCGCGCTGCTACAGGCTGAACTGGCAGGACAGGGCGCGGCCCGGGTGCTGGACCTGGGTTGCGGCGCCGGTCATGTGAGCTTTCATGTGGCGCCACTGGTGAAAGAAGTGGTGGCTTACGACCTGTCGCAGCAAATGCTCGACGTGGTCGCTGCCGCCGCTGTGGATCGCGGTTTTGCCAACATCTCCACGGTCAACGGTGCCGCCGAGCGGCTGCCGTTTGCCGATGGCGAATTCGATTGCGTCTTCAGCCGTTATTCGGCGCACCATTGGAGCGATCTCGGTGTGGCCCTGCGCGAAGTGCGCCGGGTGCTGAAACCGGGCGGTGTGGCAGCGTTCATCGACGTGTTGTCACCGGGCAGCCCGTTGTTCGACACTTACCTGCAAAGCGTTGAAGTGCTGCGCGACACCAGCCATGTGCGCGATTATTCGGCCGGCGAGTGGCTGCGGCAGGTCAGCGAGGCCGGGCTGCATACCCGCAGCACCAGCCGTCAGCGCCTGCGTCTGGAGTACAGCAGTTGGGTCGAGCGCATGCGCACACCTGAAGTGATGCGCGCGGCGATCCGCCAGTTGCAGCAGTCGATGGGCAACGAAGTGCGCGAATATTTTGAGATTGATGCCGATGGCTCGTTCAGTACAGATGTAATCGTATTGATGGCTGAGCGATAAAAAATTGCCGGGCGCGCCCCGAGTGGCGCACCGATTGAAGACACGAGGAAAGCATGAGCAAGCAGATTCTGATTCTCCCAGGTGACGGTATTGGTCCGGAAATCATGGCCGAAGCGGTCAAAGTGCTGGAACTGGCCAACGACAAGTACAGCCTGGGCTTCGAGCTGAGCCATGACGTGATCGGTGGCGCCGCCATCGACAAGCACGGCGTGCCACTGGCCGACGAAACCCTCGACCGTGCCCGTGCTGCCGACGCAGTCCTGCTGGGCGCAGTGGGCGGCCCGAAATGGGACACCATCGAGCGTGACATCCGCCCTGAGCGTGGTCTGCTGAAAATCCGTGCGCAACTGGGCCTGTTCGGCAACTTGCGTCCGGCGATCCTCTACCCGCAACTGGCCGACGCTTCGAGCCTGAAGCCGGAAATCGTTGCCGGTCTGGACATCCTGATCGTGCGTGAGCTGACCGGCGGCATCTACTTCGGCGCGCCACGCGGCACCCGCACCCTGGAAAACGGCGAGCGTCAGTCCTACGACACCCTGCCGTACAGCGAAAGCGAAATCCGCCGCATCGCCCGCGTCGGTTTCGACATGGCCATGGTCCGTGGCAAGAAGCTGTGCTCGGTGGACAAGGCCAACGTGCTGGCGTCCAGCCAACTGTGGCGTGAAGTGGTCGAGCAGGTCGCCAAGGATTACCCTGAAGTCGAACTGAGCCACATGTACGTCGACAACGCCGCCATGCAACTGGTGCGCGCGCCAAAGCAGTTCGACGTGATTGTCACCGACAACATGTTCGGCGACATCCTTTCCGACGAAGCCTCGATGCTCACCGGTTCGATCGGCATGCTGCCGTCGGCCTCGCTGGATTCGAACAACAAGGGCATGTACGAGCCTTGCCACGGTTCGGCGCCGGACATCGCCGGCAAGGGCATTGCCAACCCGCTGGCAACGATTTTGTCGGTGTCGATGATGCTGCGTTACAGCTTCAATCTGCACGCTGCGGCCGATGCCATCGAGAAAGCGGTCAGCGTGGTTCTCGATCAAGGCTTGCGCACCGGCGACATCTATTCGGCCGGTTGCACTAAAGTCGGAACGCAGGAAATGGGTGACGCAGTAGTCGCCGCGCTGCGGAATCTGTAATCTCTCGGGCCCGCTGCGAAATTCAATACAAAGCAGCGGCCCACTTTTCAAGAAGGTGTAGTTGCGATGAAACGTGTAGGTCTGATCGGTTGGCGCGGCATGGTCGGTTCCGTGCTCATGCAGCGGATGCTGGAAGAGCAGGATTTCGATCTTATCGAGCCGGTGTTTTTCACCACTTCCAATGTCGGTGGCCAAGGCCCGCCCGTGGGCACCGACATTGGAAGTGGTGAAAAACACCGGC